>NZ_JBFUAP010000005.1:0-415784 GCF_056406215.1 Mucilaginibacter sp. P1_D10
CATTACCGAAACCGTATTTGAGTCCTAATTTAACTGAAGTCGTCCCGCCTGCAAAGTATTCCTTTATTGCTGACGCTTTTTTCTCTGAATATTCCATGTTCACACTATTTTTGTGTCAACCTATATCAGGACAAGACAGTTCAGACAAAAACTCAAACAATCCACCCATTCATCTCCGCAAAGCAATTGGGTATAAAGTTTTGCGGGGTCTTTTTCATATCAGCGTCACGCTTCAGTTCAGCTTGTTGCCATGCCGACGGTGATTGCTTTACCATACGTTTAAATAATGCCGAGAACGAACTCAGGCTATCAAAACCAATAGCGTAGCAGGCATCGGTTACCGGCATGCCAGTCTTTAGCAGCCGTTGTGCGTTATCAATCCGCACGGCAATCAAATACTGGTGAGGCGTTTTGCCATAGGTAGCCTTAAACAGACGGATGAAGTGGAACTTGGAAAAATAGGCCTCGTCGGCTATATCGTCTAAATTCAAGGGTTGATGATAATGGGTATCTATAAACAGCTTGGCCTGCACCACGCGCCGGTAGAGGTACATTTTGGGATAAAAGGCATCGGCGAGGGTGTTCATCAATCAAATTTATCTAAAGGGATTGATTGGGGCTATTTCAGAATTCGTTTTATTTTATCAACGATCAGGGTAATTACCTCCGATGATTTGATGATACGCTCGTGCCCGGCACCTGCGAAGTTCTGGCTTTGGATGGATGGGCGTTTCTCCAGAAAATCTTGCATAAATGCGTATGGCGAAATCAAATCAGCATCATCATACAGCAGCAAGTGCTCTAAATCCGCATCGAATTGGTAAAATTTATCCAAATCGTAATCAGAAGCGGGGCGGCCCACCAGTTGTGTAAAGCTATCCAAATAAGCTAGTTGCATGGCCGGCTCAACGCCAGCGGCGGTCATGCTGTACTCGAAATTTTCTTTCAGGCGGATAAGCGGCGTAATGCTGATAAACAGTTTGGGCCTTGCAGCAAACGTGTTTAAAGCCACAGTATTGGCCATGCCGCCCATCGAGTGGCCTATCAGCACATCGGGCATGCCAAATTCCGCAATTACCGCTTCTGCGGCCCCTGCAAACAGTGCCCCATTGGATAATTCCGCCGCCGAACTGCCGTTGCCGGGCACGTCGAAAGCGATTACCGTGGTATCAGGTATCTGGCGAAGGGCCGTAATCAGTTCCATAAAATCGGCCGCTTTAGAACCCCAGCCGTGCGTAATCATGATTTTGTGCGCACCCTCTCCCCATTTGAATCCGTTGAAATTTAAACTGGTATGGGTAAAATGCTCGTCGTACGTGCTGAGACTGAAGCGCTCTGCTTCGTCCAGCATTTGTTGCTGCTGCAAACGCAAGGGCATTTTTGGCGAGTAGCAGATGAGCTGCCAAAGCAGGTCGTTATATCCGGAAGCGGTATCGTCGGTTGCCTTTACCTTGGCTATAATTTGTTTCAGTTTTTTCATGCGGATAGAGATGCCGTATGGCATCCCAAAGCTATAAAATTACGCGCAGCTTAGTAGCTTTCGTCGTTCCATAAAACGTGATGTTCCAGGCTTTCGGGCTGTATCACCACAAAACGCACGAATTTGAATTCGGCCTTTACCCCGTCGCGGATGCGGTCGATAGCCACGTTGATATCCGACGTATCCATCTTCTCTTTAAAGGCCACGATAAGCATCAGCAACACCTCCGATGGCGATTGGTAGGTAGATAGGATATGCATCACCTTAACAACTTGTTCGTCGTTTTCTACGATATGGCAAATCTTATCGCGCGTTTGGGTAGATACCCCCTCGCCCATCAGCAGGCTGCGGCTCTCCCGGGCCAAAATAGCCGATACCACGATCAATATCAGCCCCACCAGCAGCGATGCCACACCATCTATATAAGGTTGGTTGAAACGGTGGCTCAGGTAAACGCATATCATCACAATGAATAAGCCAGTTACAGCCGCCGCATCTTCAAACAAAACCAAAAAGCTGGACGGGTCTTTACTCCTTACCACGGCTTGCCAGAAAGGCCTATCGCCGCGCAGCCGGTTGAATTGTCTTACGGCGATGATGAGCGATGCCCCCTCGAACACGATAGAGAGCGACAGTACCCAGTAATTGATGGTTGGGTCGCCCAATGCTTCGGGCTTGACGATATGGGCGATGCCCTGGTAGATTGACACGCCGCCGCCCAGCCCGAATATCATGATAGAAACAATGAACGACCAGAAATAAAGTTCTTTTCCGTACCCGAAGGGATGGGTGGCATCGGGCAGTTTTTTGCTTCGCGCCAGCCCCAGCAGCAGGAAGAGTTCGTTAACGGTATCTACCAATGAATGCACCCCCTCTGCAACCATGGCCGCGCTGTTGCTGATGCCGCCCGCAATAAACTTGGTTATGGCAATGAGCAGGTTGGCCACAAGGGCAGCATAAATGGATGTTTTGGATGAAGCCATAATCTAGCTGTATAATAAGCCAAACGGCTGATTGTTTGCCCAGGCTTGCCAAACTGTAACTTTTTCATTTCAAAAGTCCGTCGGGCTTTAATTTTTAGCATCTTTAAGGTTTACCATCTGCTATGAAAAATATACTACTCTCCGCCTTGCTGTTACTGGCATGCGTAAACGCGTTTGCTCAAAAAACTTCCAAAAAACCGCTCGACCAGTCGGTTTACGATGGCTGGCAGAGCATCAGCAATTCTTTGGTTAGCAACGATGGCAAATGGGTGCTCTACGTGGTAAAACCGCAGGAGGGCGATGCCAACCTGGTACTCACCGATGCCAAAAACAAAAGCCCTTTCACCGTGCCGCGCGCAGATACCGCCCGCTTTACGGCCGACTCCAAATACGCGGTGTTTATGATTCGCCCGTTTTTCAAGGATATCCGCCGGGCAAAAATAAAGAAGAAGAAACCTAACGAATTCCCTAAAGATACGCTGGGCATTACCATCGTAGGGAGTCGCACTGTAGATAAAATCCCGGCTATACGCTCGTTCAAGATTGCGGAAAAAGCTTCGGTTATCGCCTACCTCTCCCCCGCTGATACGGTGAAGAAACCCGAAGCGGGAGATACTTCCAAAAAAGCCGTAGCCACTACAATTGCGCCGCCTGTAAAAGATGGCGCAGAGCTCACCCTGAGGCAATTGCTTAACGGCAAAACCCGCGCCTTTAAATACGTAAACGATTATATACTGAGCAAAAACGGCAAGCTGCTGGCCTTTTCGGTAACCGCGCCCAAGAAATCCAAAACCGTTATTTCGGGCCTATTTGTTTACGATATAGAAAAAGACAGCCTTAAAACCATTAGCACCGGCCGGGGCAATTACCGTAACCTGGCGTTCGACGATGCCGGCAAGCAACTGGCCTTCACTGCCGAAAAGAACCCCGAGAAAGCCCTGGTGAAACCCTTCAAACTCTACTATTACAATACCACAAAAGATAGTGCAGCTGTTGTTGCCGCACAGGGCAGCAAAGGGATGCCCGCCAACTGGGCCGCCAGCGGCGATGGCCGGGTGTTTTTCAGCAAGGATGGCGCGAATTTATTCTTTGGCACCGCCCCTATACCGAAACCCGCCGATACCACTATAGTTGATTTTGAAGTTGCGCGACTGGACATCTGGAATTATAAAGACGATTACCTGCAGCCCTACCAGCTCAAAAACCTGCAGCGCGAACTGAAGCGCAGCTACCTCGATGTAATCCGTCCCGGCGTGGGGGAACAGAAACTCATCCAACTGGGCGATGAGAACATACGCGAAATAGCCTTGCCCGATAATAATAATGGCGATTATGTATTGGGCCTGGCAGATACCGGCGCTCGCGTGCAATCGCAATGGGAAGGCGGCTCGCAGCAGGAAGCTTTCCTCATCAACACCAAAACCGGCCAACGCATCCGCATCAACGCGCGTACAAAGGCCAGCTACCGCATATCTCCCGCAGGTAACTACGTGGTTTGGTTCGATTCCAAAACGCAAAACTGGTATTCTTATGCCATCGCCACCGGCAAAAAACTGAATTTAACAGCTGCCACGGGCGTAAAAATGGGCGACGAAGAAAACGACGTGCCCGATGACCCCGGCGCATACGGCATAGCCGGTTGGGAAAAAGACGACAAGAACGTGCTGATATACGACCGCTACGATATCTGGAGTATAGACCCGGCAACGGGCCATATGGTTAACCTCACCAACAATTTCGGTCGCCATAATAAGATAACTTTCCGTTACACACCAACAGATAGCGAAGAGAAATTCGTCGACCCGAAGAAACCACTTTGGCTCATCGCCCAAAACGAGGAGGATAAACAATGGGGTTATTACACCAAAACCCTGGGCACGCCCGGCGACCCTAAAAAAATGGTGGTAGCGCCTATGAGCTACAGCAGCCTGCAAAAAGCCAAAAACGCCGATGTATTTATTTATACTAAGGCCAGCTACGAGCAATCTCCCGACCTATACGTTTCCGGCGATTTGCTGAAGGAAACCAAACTAAGCGCCATCAACCCACAGCAGGCCAATTACAATTGGGGCACGGCAGAACTGGTGCGGTGGACTACACCGAAGGGCTATAAATCAAAGGGCATCCTGTACAAGCCCGAGGACTTCGACCCCAATAAAAAATACCCTATGATTGCCTACTTCTACGAAAAACTGAGCGATGGGCTGTACGCTTACCAGGCCCCTGCACCTACACCGTCGCGCTTGCCCATATCGTGGTTCGTGAGCAACGGGTATTTGGTTTTTGCGCCGGATATCAGCTATATCACTGGTCATCCCGGTGCATCGGCGGTAGAATTCGTAAACTCGGGCGTAGAGGCTTTGAAGAAGAACGCCTGGGTTGATGCTGCGCACATCGGCATACAGGGCCAAAGCTGGGGTGGCTACCAGGTTGCCTATCTCATTACCCAAACCAATATGTACGCCGCTGCCTGGGCCGGCGCGCCCGTTGCCAACATGACTTCTGCTTACGGCGGCATCCGGTGGGAAAGCGGCGTGAACCGCCAGTTCCAATACGAAAAAACGCAGAGCCGCATAGGCGCGACGCTTTGGGATAAGCCCGAGTTATATATCGAAAACTCGCCCCTGTTCCAATTCCCCAAAGTACAAACTCCGGTGGTTATCATGAGCAACGATGCCGACGGCGCCGTGCCATGGTACCAGGGCATAGAGATGTTTACCGCCCTGCGCCGGCTTAATAAACCCGTGTGGTTGCTGCAGTATAATGACGAGGCCCATAACCTGGTAAAACGCCAGAACCGCAAAGATATCAGCATCCGCGAAGCGCAATTCTTCGGTCATTTCCTCAAAGGCGAACCACTGCCCGTTTGGCTGGATAAAGGCGTACCGGCCGTGAATAAGGGTAAGGATTGGGGATTGGAAATTAACGGGCAGTAAGTCAGTGGGCAGTTTGCAGTAAAAATAGCAGTTTTCAGATGGCGGTTAGCAAAAGCTGCCTTCTGCAAACTGAGGACTGCCCACTGCGAACTGAAAACTGCTAACTGAGATAGTAATGCCTTATCTGGTTCAGCCTATCGTCCAGCTCGTAAACCCACGGGGTGGCAGTTGGTATATCCAGTTTAGCAACATCTTCATCGCTTAAGTTATCTATATATTGTATAAGCGCCCGCAGGCTGTTGCCGTGCGCGCAAATCACCACCTTTTTTCCATCGCGGATGGCCGGCACGATGGATTCATGCCAAAAGGGCAATGCCCGCGTCATGGTTTCGCTCAGGTTTTCGGTGAGGGGGAGTTCGCGGTAGGTAAGGTCGTTATAGCGCAGGTAGTGGCCGGGGAAACGCTCGTCCTGCTCGGTTATAGCAGGCGGGTGCTCTTTGGGGTCGCGCCGCCATTTGTGTACCTGTTCCTCGCCATATTTGGCAACGGTTTCGTCTTTATTAAGGCCCTGCAGGGCGCCGTAAAAGCGTTCGTTAAGCCGCCAGGACTTATGCACCGGTATCCACAGGTGATCTAGCTGTTCCAGCACAAAATGCATCGTTTTAATGGAGCGTTTCAGTACGGATGTAAAGCCGATATCGAACGTGTAGCCATGTTTGGCCAGCAGTTGCCCGGCACGTTTGGCCTGCTCTGCGCCGTCTTCAGACAAGTCTACATCCGTCCACCCGGTAAAACGGTTCTCTTTGTTCCAAACACTTTCGCCATGGCGAATCAAAACGAGTTTCTGCATAATTGTATGGTTAACGGCCAACCGGCAATTGAGTTTAATAATAATTGCTATTTAGGTGTAAATAAATTAGCTTGCATGCATAAACCAAATTTAAAACCTTTTAGCACATGATCCCAACTACTCCTGTTGTTGTGAAGGATGGCATAGCCAATCCTGCACCACTTGGCCTTTGCGCCTTCGGTATGACTACCGTTTTATTGAACATACACAATGCCGGCTTTTACGAGCTCAACACCATGATATTAGGCATGGGCATTTTTTACGGCGGGCTTGCGCAGGTTATCGCCGGCGTAATCGAAGCCAAAAAGAACAATACTTTCGGCTTAACGGCCTTTACCTCCTACGGCTTTTTCTGGCTATCGTTGGTGGGCCTCATCGTGATGCCAAAATTGGGTTGGGGCACCAAACCTACCGAAGGTGCTATGGTGGCTTATTTAAGCATCTGGGGTTTCTTTACCTTCTGCCTGTTCTTCGGCACGCTGAAACTGAACAGAGCATTGCAATTCGTATTCGCATCGTTAACTGTGCTATTCGCGCTGCTGGCTATAGGCGATGCAACGGGGAATAAGAGCATCACCACGCTTGCCGGTTATGAAGGCATCATCTGCGGATTATCGGCCATATACACCGGCATCGCAGGCGTGTTGAATGAAGTTTACGGACGGGTGGTGTTGCCCATCGGGCCGGTGGAGAGTAAATAGTAGTTGGGCGTTAGATAAAAAACGACGTCATCTTGAACTTGTTTCAAGACCCCATCATAAAAATGGCCACTGTGCAAAGCCGCTTTGCATGTTTTATACCTGCCGTGTGGGGTACCGAAACAAGTTCGGCATGACGTGATAGTATAATATTTTATAGCGATGGGCTTGACACCCATCGCTATAATTCATCTCGGCCCCATCCATCCTACTCCCATTTTTTTCCGCTAACTTGCACCCGTGAAAGACCTCAAAAAATACTACATCATCCCGGCTACGCCCGAGGAGCTATATATGGCGCTTACCAACCCCATCACCATCCAATTGTGGACGGGCGAGGAAGCCGAAATGTCTACCGAGCCCGGCTCGGAATTCTCGATGTGGGAAGGTAGTATCGTAGGCAAGAATCTGGAGTTTGAGGAAAACAAAAAAATCGTACAGCAGTGGTATTTCGACGGACAGTCGGATGAATCCATTGTCACTATCAAACTCCACGCTGATAAACACGGCACCTCGGTAGAGCTACGCCACACCAACATCCCCGACAGCGATTTCTACGACATTTCAGAAGGCTGGAACGAGGCCTACTTCGGTAGTTTGGTAGATTTTTTCTCGGAAGGATAAGCAGGAAAATCGCGCTTAATCCCCTACCGTCAAATTACCTTTAATGAGTAACGAAACCCTGCCCCTTTGCCTGTCCGCGACAGCTCAATTTTATGGCTTTACGCCACAATAAGGGCCATTTTCGCCTAATTCCTCTTTGCGAAAATATTTATTGAATAACTCAATATTTATTCAATAAAACTTATTTAAATTCAGGGAAAATAACACGCCTATTCCATGAACTACATTTACAACCTTTTCCGTTCGCGAAGAGGGCCGGCCATTGTGGCTGCAACACTGATCCTGATAGCTATAAGTATTTCCCTCATCCGCGCCAACAACCGTAAAAAGGGCGGTGCCGAGTTCAGCCGGTACATCGAATCGTACACCACGGGGGTAATTTCAAAGCAAAGTTCCATCCGCATCAAACTTGCAGGCGAGGTGCAGGTAACCCATGCGCGCGGCGAAGAACTGAGCGATGATGTATTCGAATTTTCTCCATCTATCAAAGGAAAGGCCTATTGGATAGACGAGCGCACCATCGAGTTCCGCCCCGAAGGCAAGCTCGACCCGGATAAAAAATACGATGCAACTTTCAACCTGGGCAAAATTGTTAAAGTAGCCAGCGAGTACGAAGAATTCAAGTTCGATTTCCAAACCATCAAGCCCGATTTCAGCATCGATTTCTTCGGCCTCACCAGTGCCACCAACACCTCGGCAGATATGATGAAGCTTACGGGCACATTGGAAACCGCCGATAACGAGAGCCCCGAAAAAATAGAAAAGCTGCTCAGCGCAGCTTATGCTACTCCGGTAAAAATAAGCTGGCAGCACAACGGCGTAACCAAAACGCATAAATTCACCATCAGCGGCATCAAACGCTCAACTAGTGCATCGTCTCTTAAAGTAAACTGGGATGGCAGCGGCCTTGACATCGAAAAAACGGGTACCCAAAGCTTCGAGGTGCCTGCAATCGGCGATTTTAAGGTTTTGGATATAAAAGCCATACAAGATAACGACCAATACGTAGCAGTACAATTCTCAGACCCCATTATGGTGGGCCAGGAACTTAGCGGCCTCATTACCCTGGCCGATATCACCAACGCTGCCTACACCATTGATGGCAGCGTGGTAAAAGTTTACGCACCCGAGCGGCTTGAAGGCAGCTTCGCCGTAACCGTAAACGAGGGTGTGGAGAGTTATTTCCGCAAAAAAATCACAAAAAGCTATTCGGGCAATGTGTTCTTCGAGAACAGGCTGCCGGCAGTTACCATCCCCGGCAAGGGCGTTATCCTGCCCGATTCGGGGAGGCTGATGATGCCTTTCGAAGCCGTGAACCTAAAGGCGGTAGATGTAACCATCATCAAAATATACGAAAACAACGTGCCGCAATATTTCCAGGGCAACGGTTTCGATGGCGGCAACCAGTTGCGGCAGGTGGGCAAGCCTATCTTGCAAAAAACCATTTCGCTTACCGAGGACAAAGGGCTAAACCTGCATAAAAAGAATAGGTTCATGCTTGATGTAGATAAACTTTTCCGTGCCGAACCGGGGGCCATATACCGCGTGGTGATCGGTTTCAGGCAGGAGTATTCTTTATACAATTGCAAAAACGGCACGGCTGTATTAAAAAGCACTGGCAACGAGGGCGATGGCGACGAAGGAGAAGGTGAATACTATGGCGGCGATAGCTACGGCAACAATAGCGGCACAGTAAGCGATGAGGACGATGATTTCTGGTCGAGGTATGATAATTATTACCCGGAGGGCTACGATTGGGAAAAACGCGAAGATGCCTGCGATAACTCGTATTACACCAAAGATCGCTGGGCAATGCGCAACATCATCGCCTCCAACATCGGCCTCATCGTAAAACGCGGCAGCGACAACAACATCACCATAGCCGTTACCAATATCCTCACCGCCGAACCAATGAAAGGCGTGAGCCTGGAGTTGCTGGATTACCAGAAACAGGTTATCGTAAAAGGCACCTCCGATGGCGACGGTATGGCTATCCTTACAACTAAACGCAAGCCTTACCTGCTGGTTGCCAAACACGGCAAAGAACGCGGCTACTTAAAATTAGACGATGGCAGCTCGCTGCCGCTCTCTCGTTTCAATGTTGGCGGCGAGGAAGTGCAGAACGGCCTTAAAGGCTTTATCTACGGCGAGCGCGGCGTTTGGCGCCCCGGCGATTCGATATTCACCACCTTTATATTGGAGGATAAACAGAAAACCCTCCCTGCCGATCACCCCGTGCAATTCGAGCTATTCAACCCCGCAGGGCAGCTGTACAAAAAAATCACCCGCACCAGTTCGGTAGATGGCTTTTACAGTTTCCATACGGCTACTGAGACAACTTCGCCAACGGGCAACTGGTCGGCCAAGGTAACCGTTGGCGGTGCCATATTCGAGAAGAAGATAAAGGTAGAAACCATTATGCCTAACCGCCTTAAGCTGAAACTCGATTTCGGCGGGGCTACCGAGCTTACCAAGGGTAATGGTGCCAGCGGCAAGCTAAGCGCCCAATGGCTGTTCGGCGGGGCTGCGCAGAATTTAAAAGCTAAGGTGGATGCTTTCTTGTCGTCGCAGCAAACCGCTTTCCCGGGTTTCGATGGTTATGAGTTCGACGACCCAACCCTGGCCTTCAACACTCAGACACAAACCGTTTTTGATAGCAAGCTGGATGAAAACGGCACGGCCAACATCAATACGGATATCAACGTGGAAGGTCAGGCCCCCGGCCAGTTACGCGCCAACTTCGTGGTAAAAGTTTTCGAAGCCGGTGGCAACTTCAGCCTGCAGCAAACCGCTATGGATTATAACGTTTACCCCGGCTATGTAGGGCTAAAAGCGCCAAAAGGAAGCGAAATGTCGGGCATGCTGGTTACCGATAAAGACCATGTTATCGACATTGTAGACGTTGACACCAAAGGCAAGCTATTTGCCGGCACGCGCAAAGTTGAACTGGAACTTTACAAAATACAATGGCGCTGGTGGTGGGATAACAGCGGCGACGAGATGAGCAACTTTACCCAGGATAAATACAATAAACTGGTGCGCGTGGGTACAGTTACTTTGAATAATGGCCGCGGCAGGTACACGCTCAACATACCGCAGGCAGATTGGGGCCGTTACCTTATCCGCATAAAAGACCCGGAAACAGGGCACTCTACGGGGAAAATTATTTATGCCGACTGGCCAAACTGGTCGGAAAGGTTGCAGCAAAGCTCCCCTACCGATGCCGCGATGCTCTCCTTTACGTCCGACAAAACGAGCTACAAAGTGGGCGACGATGCCACGCTTACTATACCAACCGGTGCCGATGGGCGCGCGCTCATCAGTTTCGAAAACGGCACCAAGGTGATAAAAACCACATGGATAGATACCAAAAAAGGCGAAACGCGCTACACCTTTAAGGTAGATGAAGCCATGGCGCCAAACGTTTTCGTGAACGTAACGCTGCTGCAGCGCCACTCGCAAACCAAAAACGATTTGCCTATACGCATGTACGGTGCTATACCGCTCTCGGTAGATAACCCGGCAACTACGCTGAAGCCGGTGATAACCATGCCGGATAAGTTACGGCCCGAAACGCAATCGGCTATCACGGTTTCCGAAGCCAACGGCAAAGCCATGACCTATACCATCGCTTTGGTAGATGAAGGTCTGCTGGATATTACCAATTACCAAACGCCTAACCCGCACGATGCTTTCTACGCCCGCGAGGCCCTTGGTGTAAAAACCTGGGACTTGTACGATTTCGTCATCGGCGCATTTGGCGGTGGCTTAGAGCGCATCCTCAGCATAGGTGGCGACGGTACCGGCGGCCCTAAGAAAAACGTAACGGTAAACCGCTTTAAACCTGTGGTGAAATTCCTGGGGCCGTTCCGTTTGGAGAGCGGCGGGAGCCAAACCACTAAATTCACGCTGCCGCAATACGTCGGCTCTATAAAAGCGGTAGTTATTGCCGGGCACGATGGTGCCTACGGCACCGCCGAAAAGGTAGTGGCGGTCAAAAAGCCATTGATGATACTGGCCACCCTGCCGAGGGTGCTGGGCCCATCAGAAAAAGTGCAGTTGCCGGTAACGGTTTTTGCCATGGAGAACAACATCAAACAGGTAACGGTGCAGGTGCAATCAAACGCGTTCAGCAATCTGGGCGGCAACAACACCCGTGTCGTTACCTTTACCAAACCGGGCGACCAGCTGGTTACTTTCGATTTAGACGTGCGGGATTTCGTGGGCATCGGCAAGGTGCGGATTACGGCCAAATCGGGCAGCGAAAGCACGGCTTACGATGTAGAGCTTAACGTACGGAACCCCAACCCGCCGGTAACGCGCGTACTGGAGAAAGAATTGAAACCGGGCGAAACCTGGTCGGTACCCTACACGGCCATCGGCATCAACGGCACCAATAAAGCCACGCTGGAGGTTGCCAGCATACCGCCGTTAAACCTGGGCAAACGCTTGAGTTATTTGATCACCTATCCGCATGGCTGCGTAGAGCAAACAACCTCATCGGGCTTCCCGCAGTTGTACCTGAGCCAGCTGCTGGATCTCTCGCCACGCCAAAAGGCCGAAAGCGACCGGAATATCAAACTTACCATTAACCGCCTTAACGGCTTTAGGGTGAATAGCGGCGGCCTAAGCTATTGGCCGGGTTATGGCGATGCCGACGAGTGGGGAACCAATTACGCAGGCCATTTCTTACTGGCTGCACAGGCAAAGGGTTATAACCTGCCCGCAGGCATGATTAACGACTGGAAACGTTACCAAAAACAAAAAGCCGTTAACTGGTCACCAGATCCGCGTACCAACATACACGATTATTATTACTATACCGATTTGGTGCAGGCCTACCGCCTTTATCTGCTGGCACTCTCCGGCTCGGCTGAGTTAGGTGCCATGAACCGCTTGAAAGAATACCAGTACCTAAGCGTAGAAGCGCGCTGGCGTTTAGCAGCAGCCTATAAACTTGCCGGGCAGCCGGAAGTTGGCTTGCGAATGATAAAAGGTTTGAATACCGATATCGCCCCGTACAATTCGATGTACGGAACCTATGGGTCAGACCTCCGCGATGAGGCCATGATTTTGGAAACGCTCACCTTGTTTGGGCAACGCCAAAAGGCTGCTGAACTGCTGCGTTCAGTAGCGGCCAAGCTTTCGGTAGATGATTGGTACAGCACGCAAACTACGGCTTATTCGCTTGTGGCGATTGCGGAATATTGCGGACAGAATAAATCGGGGGCCAAGCTGTTATTCAACTACCAGGCGAATAAGGATAAGGCAAACGTCAATTCCGATTCGTACATGTGGCAGGCTCAATTGGCGGCCAATGGCGGTAATGTGACTATGACAAACAACGGCAAAAATCAGCTATACGTAAGGCTGATACAGCAAGGCCAGCCATCGCCTAGCCAGGATGTTGAGTCGCATGAGGACCCGGATGTACTGCAGATGCGCGTGGCTTACACCACCCTGGGCGGCACCCCTATCGACCCAACCAAACTAAAACAAGGGACTGATTTCGTTGCCCAGGTAAATATCAAAAACCCGGGCAAACGCGGCCGTTACGATAATATGGCGCTTACGCAGATATTCCCTTCGGGATGGGAGATACTGAACACCCGGATGCTGAATAACGATGAGGCCTTTAAATCGTCCCCATCCGATTACCGCGACATCCGCGATGACCGGGTGAACACCTATTTCAGTTTATACGAAGGGACGGAGGTAACTTACTACGTGATGCTGAACGCAGCCTACGCCGGTAAATATTACCTGCCGGCGGCCTATTGCGAAGCCATGTACAACCACGATATCAACGCGCTACTGAAAGGGCAATGGGTTGAGGTGGTGAAATAAACCGGGATTAAACCGATTATCCGAATTTAGAGATTTTTGAAAAAACTGTTATCATAGCGATGGGTTGAACCCATCGCTATTTTTTATGCCGCAATCCGCTCCTTATAACGACGCGCCCGGGGCACCTTCCTGAATACTCAATGACGCTGTGGTTATAGTGCAAACGCCCTTCAAGCAAAGCTTGAAGGGCGTTTTATATAGCTGCAATCTGCGTATTTAACTTTTCAACTGCRCATTTTTCTTCATCTGAAATCTGCACATCCGAAATCTGCACATCTACCTAGTATTCCAGCGGCACTATTGGCTCTTTTTTGCTAGTGCTCATAATCATCATGGTTTGGAATGTTTTTACCACCGTGATGCGGCTGATTTTATCCATAATGAGGCGCTCGTACGATTTAATGTCGCGAACGTAAACCTTCAGCAGAAAATCGCATTGGCCGGTTACGTGGTGGCACTCGGTAACTTCCTTAATGGTTTGTATCTCATCCAAAAAAGTCTGGATGGTGTTCTTCTGGTGGAAATCTAAGGATATCTGTATAAACGTCTTGATGCCAAGGCCCAGCTTCTCCTCATCTACCAGGGCATGATAGCTTTTGATGTATTCGGCGTTCTCCAGTTTGCGCACGCGCTCCAGGGTGGGCGCCGGTGAAAGCCCTATTTCGGTGGATAGCTGCAGGTTGGTTATGCGGCCATTTTCCTGTAATATCTTGAGTATTTGGAGGTCTATCTTATCTAATTCAGCTGCCATGGTACATGCAAATATAAAATAATCTATAGCACGCAAAATATAATTCCACATAAATATCGCCTAACCAAACAAATAAAAAAATTAAGGCTATTTTTAGACAAGTCTAAAAATATTATTATATTTGCCTAAATGAATACATTAGCCGAGGAAAATTATTTGAAAGCCATATACAAACTGGCTGTGCTTAGCCCAAACGTAAGCACCAACCAGATAGCGGCTTCGCTGGAAACAAAAGCATCATCGGTTACCGATATGCTACGCAAATTATCAGACAAAACCCTTATTAACTACACCCGCTACCAGGGCGTGAGTCTTACAGAGGCGGGTGAAAAGGTGGCCATCAACATCATACGCAAGCACCGCCTTTGGGAATACTTTTTGGTAGAGAAGCTGAATTTTAAATGGGACGAGGTACACGCCATGGCCGAAGAGATGGAGCATATATCATCGAACGAACTGATAGACCGGCTGGATGAATTCATGGGATTCCCCAAGCGCGACCCGCACGGCGACCCGATACCCGACTGCAACGGCCATTTTAAAACGAACGACCTTAAACCAATTTCCGCCCTACCTGTTGGTGCCGGGAGTATCATATCGGGCGTTCTGGACCACTCGGTGGCTTTCCTTCAATACCTGGATAAGCAGGGCCTGGTAATTGGCAAACAAATAACGGTGAAAGAAATAATCAGTTACGATAACACCGTAGTACTGCAAATGGATAACAAAGTTTTACAGATAAGCCGCGAAGTGGCCAATAACCTTTTGATAGCTATATGATAACAAACGAATCGTTGGGCAATGTGCACAACTCGGTAGGTACCGAAAATAAAACCGGCTGGCGCAAATTGTTCTCATTTTTAGGCCCCGCCTATTTGGTAAGCGTTGGTTATATGGACCCGGGCAACTGGGCCACCGATTTAGCCGCAGGCAGCCAGTTTGGTTACAAGTTGATATGGGTATTGCTTTTATCGAACATGATAGCCCTGCTGCTGCAAAACCTATGTGTACGGCTGGGTATAGTGCGCGGGCTCGATCTGGCGCAGGCATCCAAGCACTCCTACCCACGTTTCGTGAATTTTTGCCTGTACATATTGGCGCAGATATCTATCATAGCCTGCGACCTTGCCGAAGTTATTGGTATGGCCATTGGTTTAAACCTGCTATTCGGCCTGCCTTTGATATGGGGCGTATCTATCACGATGCTGGATACCTTGCTGCTTTTGTTTTTGCTGAATAAGGGCATGCGCAAATTAGAAGGCTTTATTATCTCGCTGATATTTATAGTAGGATTAGCCTTTTTATTGGAGATGTTTATTGTGCAGCCACATGTAATTGATGTTGCCAAGGGCTTTATCCCCACGGCATTGAACGAGCGGTCGTTATATTTGGCTATTGGCATTATCGGTGCTACAGTAATGCCACATAACCTTTACCTTCACTCCTCACTGGTGCAAACGCGAAAAATAGACCGGACTGAAGAGGGAATAAAAAACGCCATCCGTTACAACTTTTGGGATACCACCATAGCATTAAACCTGGCATTTTTTGTAAACGCAGCCATATTGATACTGGCAGCAACCGCCTTTTTTGGCCGGGGTTACCACGAGGTGGCCGAGATACAGGATGCGCACAAGCTGCTTACCAATATATTCGGTAAGCTGGCACCCGCCCTTTTTGCCATAGCTTTGATTGCCGCTGGCCAAAGTTCAACAGTAACAGGCACCCTTGCCGGACAAATTATTATGGAAGGGCACCTTAACCTGCGTATTGCACCCTGGCTAAGGCGTTTGCTCACCAGGATATTTGCCATAGTACCCGCGTTTTTTACCATACTATATGCCGGAGAAGAAGGATTGGGTAAACTACTGATATTAAGCCAGGTGGTGCTGAGCCTGCAATTGGGTTTTGCCATTATCCCGCTGATACATTTTACATCGGATAAAAAGCGGATGGGTAAATTTGCTACCAGCCTGCCTTTAAAGGTTTTGGCCTGGGTATTTGCCGTGTTGATAGTTGGTTTGAATGCAAAGCTGGTGGTGCAAGTGATAGGTGCCTGGGCCGAAGCAAACCAGGGATCGGCCAATTTGGTACACTTTGTAATAACGCCGATTACTGTTGGTGTTGCAGCGCTGTTGCTATACGTTTTCCTGCGCCCGCTTTTGTATAAACATACCGATCATCGCACTTACATCCCACATGGCATTGCGGCTTCGCTGGATAATTTGGAAGCAGTGCATTACAATCATATCGCCGTTACCATCGATTTTTCGAAAAACGACCAGGACTGCATACGCCATGCTTTAATGCAAGGCGGCAAAAAAGCAAAATACAGTTTAATACATGTGGTAGAAACAGCAGGTGCGCGCTACTATGGCAAACAGGTAATGGATAACGAAACCCAAAGCGACGTAAGCAACCTGGATAAATATGTAGAAGCATTAACCAAACTAAATTACAACGCCGAAGCAAAAATTGGTTACGGTGGCCCGGCAACCGCTATTGCCGAAATTGTGAACAGCGAGGGCATCGATTTCATCGTGATGGGTTCGCACGGGCATAAAGCGCTTAAGGACCTTATTTTTGGCACCACTGTTAACAGCGTGCGGCACAAGGTAAACGTGCCTGTGCTGGTTGTTAAACCAGCCGCAAAATAATTTGCATATTTGCACCGTAATGAAGCAGGACATCTATATCAAGAATAAAAAGGCATACTTTGAGTACCACATACTGGATAAATATGTGGCGGGCATACAATTGCTGGGCACCGAGATAAAATCTATCCGCGAGGGCAAAGCCAACGTGAACGATGCCTTTTGCACCTTTATTGGCAACCAGCTTTATATACGCAACCTGCATATCTCCGAATATACGTTCGGCTCGTTTTACAACCATGAGGCCAAGCGCGACCGCGTATTGCTGCTCAACAAAAAGGAACTCAAAAAACTACTTACCCGCAGCGAAGAAAAAGGACTCACTATAGTACCCCTGGCCATGTTCATCAGTGAACGCGGCTTCGCCAAAGTTGAGATAGCCCTGGCCCAAGGTAAAAAGACTTTCGACAAGCGCGAAACCATGAAAGAGCGCGATACCAAGATTGAGATGGATAGGGCACTGAAGCGGTAGGTTCAAGCCCGTTCTTTCAGCGAAACCGAACTGATAGACCTTTTAAAGCTCATTTCAAAAGAAAGCTAAAAACCATGAAACCACTTTACCTTATCCTTATCGCCACCTTAATTATCGCTTCCTGTGGACATAAAAAAACACTTACTAAAGCAATAGACACTGCGAAAGTTGTTAAGGTTACCCTAATGCCTCCTCCACCTTTACATGAAGTTGAGGTGCCGCCGCCAATAGACACAAGCCATAAGCTATCAACTTATTCGGCGCAAAGGTTCTTTTCGGATACGGTTGCGAAAGATAAGTTCATCATTTCTTTGTACGGTACAAACGCACAGAACGGCACATTTGCGTTGAAGATATTCAATCCGGCAAATAAGCTGATATATGAAAATATTTGCGAGGTTTCTGACTTTATATTGAGCTATGAGCAGTTAAAACCCAAACAACAGACCGATACTGTTGCTTCAATAATGAAGCATTTTTTCGACGATGATAACTTCCATCAGCCAGCGTTACGTGAAAACGAGAAAATGGACGACGACCTGGCAAATCACAGTGAAGCCGTTCGGGCCGATTGGAATGAAATTAAAACAGACAACAAGGCTATCAGCTTCAGATATCGATTCGATTACAAAACCGTAGAAAGCATTGCTTTTTCCAAAAAACAACAAAAGGTAATAACAGTATTTTATATCTGGTAAACCCTCAATGATACAAACAATTCGCTATTAGCCCTGTCCATCCGGTTTGGTGGGATGCGCCTTTGCCCATCCCGTTGTCGCCGTCAAAGTATTCGTGGTATAGGATATGGTCTTTGAAGTGCTCGTCGGTTTGGAGTTTTTCGTTACTGCCGAATACCGCGCGGCGGCCCTTGTCATCCCTAAGGAAAATTGAAGAGACGCGGCGGTAAATTTCGTTGGCCACTTCTTTCAGGTTCATCATGTTGCCGCTGCCGGTGGGGCATTCTACCTTAAAATCGTCGCCATAGTATTCGTAAAAAGTATTCAGGCTTTCTATGATGAGGTAATTCATGGGCATCCAAATCGGCCCGCGCCAATTACTGTTGCCACCAAACATGCCGCTATCGCTTTCCGCAGGCAGGTATTTTATGCTGAAGTGGTTGCCGTAGATATTTACGCTGTAAGGTTTATCTAAATGATATTTAGAGAGCGAGCGGATACCGTAATCGCTCAGGAATTCTTTCTCATCCAGCATATAACGCAACAGGCTCTTCATGCGGTAACCACGTAGCAAGCTGATGAGATGCGTGCCCCCTGCCCTAACCTCAGTCCAACGCGATACCAGCGAAGCCAGGTCGGGCCGGTTGGCGATAAACCAATCCATACGGCCCTTAAAAATAGGATTATCGGCAATGGCCGCCTCATCCAGCACCTCGGCGGCAAATAATGGTATCAGGCCAACTATGCTGCGCACGCGCATCTTTTCGGCACTGCCATCGGGCAGGCGCAGCTGGTCGTAAAAAAAGCCGTCGGCTTCGTCCCATAGGCCGGTGTTATCCGTACCGAGGGTAGACATGGCGCCCGCGATATAAATAAAATGCTCGAAGTATTTAGAGGCGATATCCTCGTAAGCCTTGTTAGTGGCGGCAAGTTCGGTGGCGATGCGGAGCAGGTTGAGCGAGTACATGGCCATCCAGCTGGTGCCATCTACCTGCTCGAGGTGCGTACCATTGCCAAAGCGAGTATTGCGGTCGAACACGCCGATGTTATCCAGTCCCAAAAAACCGCCCTCGAAGATATTATTGCCGGCATCATCCTTACGGTTTACCCACCAGGTAAAGTTGAGCATCAGCTTGTGGAAAATGCGTTCCAGGAAAAACGTGTCGCCTTCGCCGTTGGCGGCTTTATCCAGCAGGTATATCTTCCAGGTGGCCATGGCCAAAACGGGCGGGTTGGTATCGCTAAAATCCCACTCGTAGGCGGGTAGCTGCCCGTTAGGGTGCATATACCAATCTTTGGTGAGCAGCGTAAGCTGGTTTTTGGCAAATGCCATATCCACGCTGGCCAGCGGAATGCAATGGAAGGCCAGGTCCCAGGCGGCAAACCAGGGGAACTCCCATTTATCGGGCATGGAGATAATATCGCCGCGATTATTAAATTGCGGCCATTTATGGTTACGCCCTGTTAAACGCTGCACAGCGGGCATCGGCTGGGCCGGGTCGCCATGCAGCCATTGGTGTATATCGTAGTAGTAAAACTGCTTGTTCCACAGCATACCGGCAAAGGCCTGGCGCTGCACACGGGCCTTATCTTCGTTGGCCGTTGGCTGCAGGTTGGTGTAAAATTCATCTGCATCGGCTTTGCGGGTGGCAAATAGCGCGTCGATACCATCCAGATTGTTTGCAGCGTCTTCAGAAAGCCGCAACTTAATCGTGTAACTTCCTTTCGCGGGGATAGTAATTTCGTAGTTAGCAGCCGCCTTGGTGCCGGTTTTATCCGGGTTGATGCTCTCCGCACGGTGTACGATATAATCGTTTATGCCGTCTTTATAGAAACGCTTGCCATCATCGAAATGATTAAAGCGTATAGTATTGGTTTCGTTGTTGCAGAAAAGCAGTTCGGGCGAACCATCTGCAATCAAATGCATTTCGCCTAGTTCCGGGTGATTGAGCTTGATTTGATTCCCGGAGATAGCCGACATCACGGGCATCGCGCTATCGTAGCCCAGCGTCCAGGTATTGCGAAACCAAAGCGTGGGCAGCACATGCAGGCTTGCCTCTGCGTCGCTGCGGTTATGGATGGTTATCCTGATGCCGATATCCTCCCGCGAGGCCTTGGCGTATTCCACATACACGTCGAAATATTCGTTGTTGTTGAAGATGCCGGTATCGGCCAGTTCGAATTCGGGGTCGTTGCGGCCGCGTTTGCGATTTTCTTCAACTAAGGTAGTATATGGAAATTGCTGCTGCGGATACTTATACAGCATTTTCATATACGAATGCGTTGGGGTGCTATCCAGGTAATAGTAAAGCTCTTTTACGTCTTCGCCATGGTTGCCTTCGCTATTGTTCAGGCCGAAGTAGCGTTCTTTGATAATCGGGTCTTTTTTATTCCACAGGGCGATGGCGAAACAGAGGTACTGGTCGCGGTCGCTAATGCCGGCTATACCTTCCTCGCCCCAGCGGTAGGCCTTGCTGCGGGCCATATCGTGTGTAATGTAGTGCCAGGCATCGCCGCCGGGACTGTAATCCTCGCGCACGGTACCCCACTGGCGGTCGCTTACATAAGGCCCCCATTTTTTCCAACCCGTTTCCTTTAACCTCGCCTGCTCTTCGTTCATATTACAAATCTATTTCCACGCGTTCCTCAAAAACCGCAGCCAGTTGCCATGCATTATATTATTGATATTGCTATACGTATAGCCGCGTTTCTTCAACAAATCCGGCACCTTCTGCAGATCGGCAATAATCTCCAAATCATATGGGCATTGTTCTTTACCGAAGGCCCCGTCAAGGTCGGTGCCCATGCCTACATGCAGGGCGTTACCGGCAATCTGGCAAATATGGTCGATATGGTCAACCATCACCTCCATGTTGCAGTTCATGCCCTTCGGGGTGGATTGGCCCCTCACCCATCCCGGCACCATCATCCAGGCATCTAACGCTGCGCCTATTACGGCACCACGGTCTATCAGGGCCTTTATCATTTCATCGCTATACTGGCGGTTATGGCTCACCAATGCGCGGCAATTGTTATGGCTGGCCCAAACATGGCCGTTAAAGTTATCCAGGGCCTGCCAAAAGGCATCATCACACAGGTGGGTGGCATCCAATATCACATTCAGCCGTTCCATCTCTTTCAATAGTTCCAATCCATTTGCGCCCATTTTGCCGGTTGCATCGGTACCATTGGCATACCTGCCGGGGCCGTAATGCGCCGGGCCGACCGCACGTAGCCCATTCTGATAGGCACGTTCCAGATAGCTTACGTCCACAATGGAATCGGCACCTTCTAAACTTAAAATATAGCCAATCGGTTTTTTAAGGTTATCCCCCTTATCGCTCCACAATGCTAAATGCTGTTCCAGCGAGGCAAGGTTATTTATCTGCGCCATTTCGCCGGCATCTTCCATGGCTTTATACCAGGCCAGTTGCCCCTGCGTTTGCGCCCAGGCCTGCTGCGGCGAATGCCATCCCGGCAGATGGTTGTCGGGCGCCACGTAACGGCCTATCTGCGTAGCTACCACCAGGCCGATGTTGCCTTTACGTAGTTCGGGGAGGGATACTACGCCTATCCCTCTATCGGGTTTATCGGTTAAGCCTGCCTCGCGGGCGTTGATAGCTGCAATGGGTTGCGTTAAATCGCGGTTCCATTCCAGGGCGTTCATGCTGAGGTCGAGGTGGGCATCTACTATGAATTTTGATTTCACCGATTACACAGATTTATTTGATTTCACCGATTTTTCGTTCACCGATTTCACCGACGTAGGATGGTTACGCCGAATGAACTTAATTTTATTATATCGTAATTTTCCTATCCCTTGCCACATTGAGCCACTCTCCGGTTATTTGTTGGTTCTCGATGGTTATCGCCCGCTCGTACAAAGCAACCGTTGGGCAAATATGGTAAGGCAAACCATACAAAATATCGCCCACCTTATAATGGTGGTTAGGGCCTGCATCGGCAACTAAATGCTCCTCGCTGTGGCCTGTAAATACTAATTCGGGCGCATTCAGGAAGTAGATGCGTTTACTTAATTCATTTTCTGCCGATACTGATTTATGCCCCACATCTATACACAGTTTAGTTTCATTCGGCAATGATACTACCCTCGCCACAACCAGGGCCGCCGTTTGGAAAGCCTGCTCCTTAAAAGCCAACTCATAGCCTCTGTCCCAATAAGCAAAGGTGCCGGGGCTGCATTCTAAATTTTCCCTTTGGGCGATGATAGGAAACGTTGGCGAACCGCCTGCAATGATTACCGGCATGGGGTAACCCTCATCGTATATCATCCGGGCAAGCTCCAGCACAGGTTCGATGGATTCGTCTGACCGTTGCTGCCTTACTGCGTAATCTGCATCGTGTATATGCCCATCATAGGCATGCAAACCCTTAAGGGCAATGCCCTGCATATCGGCACATGCCTGGTACAACTCCAAAGCATCGGCAGGCGTAATGCCGGTGCGGTTCATACCGATGTTCAGGTCGATGTAAACTGTGATTGTGATATCCTCTTTTACCGCCGCTTCTGCTATGGCACTGGCGGTGCCAACATTGTCTACCAGGCATGAAAACGCGGTATCTGGATACGTTTTTATCAGATCGATAAACCTTGTCAGTTTAGGTCCGTTGGGCTGATAGGCCAGCAAAACGTCCATAGCCTTGCACAGGCCCAGCATTTCGGCTTCGGCAATGGTAGCGCACTTAAACTTGCCTATGCCTGCATGCAGCATTAGCATGGTAACAAGCGGGCTTTTATGGGTTTTTACATGCGGTCGCAGGCGGTTAACATCGTCTACCATGGTTTTAACCAGGTCGATATTGTATTTTACCCTATCGGGATAAACCACCAAAGCCGGGGTATCCAGTTTATCTACGTCGCTGATTGTGTACCAGTTGCTATTCATTTTTTTATCAAACCGAAAGAATAATAAAAACAATCAGCGGAGTCGCTCTCCAATTTATCTTTAGTTTTATCTACCTCAAATATGGCGGTTTCCGGAGTCAATTTTTTTCCTTGATAACCAAAACTTATTATCGAACCGTCGTTATCTTCTTGATACACCACTTTTTTACCGACCGTGAAAATCATTCTTGTATTACCGCCTGTCAAATCGCTACCACTATAGGTAAAGCCAATAATTTTACTGATAGAATCTGCTTCGATAAGTGAACTAAAAAGGTAAACCTTATCCCATTTAAAATTAGTGGCATTTTTTAGCTTAATAACGCAAACCGTGCCTGCGCTTTTTCCATCAAAGTTGCTTATCATTTTATCGGCAATACTTTTGCAGCTGCACAACACAGTTATCAATAAAACTACATAGCACAACCGTTTCATTGTTATAAATCTTCCAGCTCGAATAAAGCCTCAATCTCTACCGGGATATTATCGGGTAAAGAACCCATGCCTACGGCACTACGCACGCCGATGCCGTTATCTTCGCCCCAAACACTCGCAAACAGTTCGCTTGCGCCGTTTATGATGAAAGGGTGCTTCTCAAAGTCGGGCGTGCAGTTCACCATACCCAGCACTTTTATAACACGTTTTATTTTATCCAGGCTGCCTACATTGGCTTTAATGGTAGCTAAAATAGCCAGGCCCACCTGCCTGGCGGCAAGCTTGCCTTCTTCAGCCGTCATATCTTGCCCAATGCGGCCTATGATGAGGCTGCCATCGCTCTTAACCGTGCCGTGGCCCGATACGTAGAGGTATTTTCCATCAATTAAACAAGGTTTGTACACTCCCAGCGGTTTTGGCGCGGGAGGTAAAATAAGCCTTAAGGCTGTGAAGTTTTGTTCTGCGTTGATCATGGCGTAAAACTATTATATAAATATGGCTTTTTTTATGACAAAGATCATAAAGGATTTGTAAATGACTAAGCATTTTAACCTAACAAACATCAGGTTTTATGCTGCAATATTCATAACGTTTTAGGAGGGATGCGGGTAAAGCCGCTTGAAGAGGATGCACGCCTACCGAAGGCCTTTTACGAAGATATCTATCAACAGCAGGCGTTTGGCGTGTATCTCGTCCAGGTGTTCTTTGCGGGGGAAGGCGGCTTTTTTGTGCTGCATAGCGCCCACTTTGATGCCGTGCAGCGCATCAAGGAAAACATCCACGATCTCATCCGGATTGGCTACCTGTTGTATGTTGCCCTTGGCTATTTCTGCCTGTATGGCGTTTGCAAGCAGCGTGGTTTCGGCAGCGCGTATCTGGTCCACTATGGCCCATATGGTGTCGGGCAGGTTCTGCTCGTTAAGCCTTACAAAATCGAAGAAGTTATAATTGGCCACCATAAAATGGTGATGGGTATTCACCTGGAAAAGGAAAGCGTCACGAAGGCCGGTAAAGCTGTCTACATTATCCTGCAGCAGCTTTAGGTAATCGTTGGCCAGCTTGCGCATTACGGCCATGTACAGTTCGCTCTTATCCGGAAAGTAGTAATACAGCAAGGCTTTAGACATAGAAAGATCGCCCGCTATCTCATTCATCGTGGTTTTTGAATAACCATAATGCAGGAACCGCTGGTACGATGCCTCTAAAATCTTCTCGCGTTTGATATCCTGGTTTTCTATGCCTGCGCTCATCTATTGCTTATCTTGCTCTTAGTCAATCCGTATTCCTGACTTATTTAACAAAAATATCAAATTTTCAGTCCACTAATTAAACGGCCACTTAAAAGATGATATTCAAATGTTAAAACGACACTAATTCGCACAAAAAAGGCCGCACAGTAATAAACTACGCGGCCTTGAGTATAATTTTTAGGATATCAGCTTATGCGCCGGCTTCGGCAGCCAACAGTTTTTCTCTTTCAGCTTCTTTCTTTGCGCTTTGATCGCCAAAGAAATAAGTCTTCATGTTTACCCGGATGATATACATACATGGCACCAGTATCAAAGTGATGATGGTTGCGAAACCGAGGCCGAAGATCATCGTCCAAGCTAATGGGCCCCAGAATGCAACGTTATCGCCACCAAAGTGAATATGCGGTTCAAAGTGGGTAAACAATCCCACGAAGTCGATATTGAAACCTACCGCCAGCGGTATCAAGCCTAATATGGCGGCGGTTGCCGTCAACAATACGGGCGTCATACGGGTGTGGCCGGCTTCAACCACGGCATCGTGCAGGCTGGTGCCCTGCTCTATCAGCATATCGGTAAATTCTACCAGCAAAATACCGTTACGCACCACCACACCGGCAAGGGCTATGATACCTACGCCTGTCATTACGATGGCCATAGTCATGTGGAAGATGGTTACGCCTAACAAAACGCCTATTATACTGAAGAATATCTCGCTGATGATGATAAGCGTTTTACCCACAGAGTTGAACTGTATCATCAGGATAATCAGTATCAGGCCGAAGGAGGTGAGCAACGCGGTGCCTAAAAAGGTTACTGCTTCCATCTGGTCTTCCTGGCCTCCACCCTGGCGAATGGTAACATCTTCAGCATGCTTAAAGTTGTTCAGCGCTTTCAGGATATTTGCGTTTACATCATTTGCGTTGTAAGGTTTTACTACGCTTGATGACAAAGTCAATACGCGCCTGGACAGCTTGCGTTTAATGTTGCTATATGTGTTAGTAAAGCGCACGTCTGTAAAGGCCGAAATAGGCACCTGGCGTATTGCGCCGCCGGTAGCTAAATCGCGATAGGTTATCTTTAAGTTGCGTATCTGGTCGATATCGCGGCGCTGACTTTGCATCGCCCTTATCTGTATTTTATAGTTATCTTCCTTAGTGTTGCGGAAGTCGGCCGCCGGGGCACCGAATATCGCCGCCTGGAGATTATCTGTAATGGTTTTAGTAGAAATACCTTCGCGGTTTGCCCTTTCGCGATCTATGTCGAATACAATCTCAGGCTTATCGCTTTCGATATCGGCTACCAGGTTCTCAATACCTTGTATGTTTTGCTTGGCAAGGTAGGCTTTAAGCCTTGCTGCGGTATGTACCAGTGTATCCAGGTTGTCTCCTGCAATTTCCAAACTGATGTCCTTTTGTACCGGCGGGCCGCTGGCCTCCTGTGCAACAGATATTTTAACACCAGGAACGCCCTGTACCGCCTTGCGAATGTTAATCAATATCTGCTTGGTATCCTTTCCGTTACGCTTGCCGAATTCTTCGAAGGCTACGGTAACTTTACCCTTATTCGGGTAATCGCCCTGGTCTTCATCCTGCGGGTCGGTTACGCTTTTGGTTACGTTTGATATGATAGATGTAACGATTTCTTTATCGGGCTCGACTACTTTGGCAACACGCTGCTCTATCTTTTTGGTGATAGAATCTGTAGTTGCCTGGTCGCTACCTACCGGCAGGGTAATGTAAACGTAAGCAAAGTTAGGGTCGCCTGCGGGGAAGAACTCCGGTGTTTTGCCAAACTTAGCTGTAGCAACTATGGCCACGATGAATAATACAAACGTACCCACCAGCATGGTAACCGGGCGTTGTACGGCCTTTTCGAGCCAACGCGCATACCAAGCCTGGAACCTCGGCCAGCCGTTCTTCTGGAACCTGTCAATCCAGCGAAGAAACAGGAAGTGGTTGGCCAGGTAGAATATGATGATCACCACCATAAAGTTGCCGAAACCGAAATTGATAAGGTACCCCACAATGGTTGCAATACCCAGGTAAATCATCGCCCGTTTGGTAGGCTTATCGAATTTTGGGTGGTCGTGTTCGCCATCGTGGTGCGGTTTCATGAAATCTACCGCAAACACCGGGTTCATAATGTAAGCTACCACCAATGATGCCAGCAAGGTAATGATGAGCGTTATAGGCAGGAAGAACATAAAATGGCCGATGATACTGTTCCAGAACGCCAAAGGCACAAATGGCGCAAGGGTAGTCATGGTACCGGAGAATACCGGTAGGAACACTTCGCCGGCGGCAGTTTTAGCAGCCTCTTTTATAGGTACTTTGCCATTGGCAAAAATACGGTGCGTGTTCTCTATAACCACAATGGCATCGTCTACCACTATACCCAATGCCAGCAGGAAGGAGAAGAGTACGATCATGTTGAACGTAAACCCGATCCAGGGCATTATCAGGAAGGCCACGAAACACGATAGCGGTACCGAGAGCGCCACGAATATGGCATTGGTGGTACCCATGAAAAACATCAGGATAACGGTTACCAGTATGAAACCGATGATGATGGTGTTGATCAAATCGTTTAGCGTGGTACGCGTTTTATTGCTCTGGTCTCCGGTTACGGTAATGTTGAGGCCCTTAGGGAATGTAGTTTTTTGCTTTTCTTTGATCAGCGCGTTTATCTTGTCTGATGATTCGATCAGGTTTTCGCCTGCCCTTTTGCTTATAGCCAGCGTGATAACATTCTTGAATTTGCTGCCATCGGGTGTTTTTAAGCGGGCAAAGCTCTCTTGCTCTAAAAACGAATCTTTTATTTCGGCTATATCCCTTAAGTAAACGGCCTGACCTTTGGGGTTACGGATAGCCATGGCAGCTACCTCGTCGGCATTCTTGAAATCCTTTTTGATGTCTACTGTGCGCCTGTAGCCATCCATGGGGATGTTACCCGCAGAGGATAGGATATTTTCAGAACCAATAGCCTGGATGATATCGCTAAAACTTACCTGCGCGGCAGCCATTTTATTCATGTCCACATTTATCTGTATTTCGGGCGTTAACGCACCGATTTCAACAACCTGCGATATTTGTTTGTAGCTCTCTATCTCGTCCTTAAGTATATCAGCATATTCTTTCAGTTGCTTGAGGTCGAAATCGCCGGATACGTTTACATATAAAATTGGCAAATCGGATATATTTACGTCAGATACCGTAGGCTCGTGGTAATTCTGGTCGCTGGTTTGCGGCAAATCCCTTTTTGCTTTATCAACCGCGTCTTTTACTTCTACCTTGGCATCCTTAATCTCTACGTTGGTATTGAACTCCGCAGTAATGATGGATACGTTTTGCACCGAATTGGAAGTTACCTTTTTTAAACCTTTAAGCGATTTTAGTTGCTTTTCTATCTGGCGGGTAACCAAATTCTCTACGTTTTGCGGCGATTGGCCTATAAACTGCGTGGTGATGAAAATCTTCGGCACGTCGATGTCCGGGAAATTCTCCTTCGGCAGCCTGTTGTAGCTTATCACCCCCATTACCGTAATCAGCAGGATAAGCACGTAAATGGCGGTTTTATTATCGATGGCCCAGCTTGAGGGCCCAAATTCTTTCTTCAGATCTTTCATGATATGTACTAGATCAGGTTATGATTAATTAGCAGCTACGGTAACTTTTACCTTGTCGCCTTCTTCCACATCGGTAACGCCATCGGTAATTACCTTGTCGCCAACCTTAATCCCCGAAAGGATTTCTGACTGGCCGCCATAGGTAACGCCTACTTTTACGGGCGCGCGTTTAGCTTTGCCGTTAACATTAAGGTAAACGTAATCGCCATCTTCCGATCGTTGTATAGCCTTTACAGGCAGGGTAATGGCTGCATTATTGGTATAATTGGCAATTTTGATGATGGCCGTCATGTTAGGGCGCAAGGTGGCACGCTGCGGCAACTTTATTTCTACCGCAAAACTACGTGAGGTAGGGTCGATAGCTTTTGAAGCAAAGCTTACACTCGTAGTTAATGAGTCGTGCGCATCGGGTACCAAAATCTGCACTCTATTGCCTGTGTTTACACTACCGGAATATGATTCAGGCACGTCGGCTTTTACTTTTAATATATCGGCATTTACAATGCGTATGCCGTTGCCTGCCTGCCCGGGCTGCACGGCCTGGCCAAGCTTAAGATCCATCTGGTCTACTGTGCCGCTTATTGGCGATACAATGCGGTAAAGGTTTGCCTGCTGGCGTAAGGAGGCCAAAGCTTTTTTGCTTGCCTGTAAAGTTGTTTGTGCCTGTAAAAACTGTACTTCGGTGCCTATTTTCTGATCCCAAAGGTTTTTCTGACGCTCATAAAGGGTTTGGTTAAGGCTTACCTGCGCCTCGCTTTGCGCAATATTTTGCTGCAGTACGCTGGCATCAAGTTGCGCAAGCACCTGCCCTTTGCTCACATGCTGGCCCGGTTTTACATACAGGCCCGTAACAGTACCCGGCGACTGAGAAAAAGCCGTAACATTATCCTGGGCATCTATTTTACCCTGTATTTGCACGTAGTTGGTAAACGTTGAGGTCTTAATTTCAAGCGCTCCCACCTCAACGGCTTTTGTTGAATCTACCGTGCCAATTTCGCTTTGCAGTTTAGTGATCTTGGCGTTTATCTCTTGCTGCTGCTTTTGCAGGTCGGCCAGTTGGGCCTTTTTATCTTTTGGTTTTGAGCATGCTGCTAATAACAGTATGGCCGGTATGTATAGTAATTTTTTCATGTTTATATGGAGTGTGTATGTGAGTTTAGTTTGTTTATTGTATGCGTCCGTATGCCCTATCCAGATCTACCTTGCTTACCAAAGCATCGTAAAGCCCTTTTATATAATCGTTATCTGCGTTTTGCAGGTCGGTTTGCGCCTGCGTAACTTCAATGCTACTGCCTACGCCCTGCTGATACTTTATATTTGCTACGCGCAATACTTCGCGTGCAAGCTCCTGGCTGCGCTTTTGGTTATTAAGCAATTGCAAACCATTGATATATTTAATTTTAGCTGTTTGTGCTTGCAGGTTAAGGCCATTTTTGGCTTGTGCCAGGCTATTCTCTGCCTTTAATACGGTTATTTGCGATTGCTTAACACGGTTCACGCGCTGGAAGCCGCTGAATATGGGCACCTTCAAGGTAAGGCCAATATAGCTGGAGGGGAAACTTGAGCTGTACAAATCGCCAAAGCTGTTGTTTTGGTACGAAAACGTGTAAGCTGCATTTGCAGATAAGGTTGGCAAAAACTGGGCTTTGGTACGTCTAAGATCGAACCTGCTCAAAGCAAGGCTTGTTTCCAGAAAACCATACTCAGCCCGGTTTTTATAGGCCGTTGTATCTGCAACTATTTCGGCCTCGGCATCATCCAGTTTTACATCGGCTAAGCTGTTTTTTAAAGTGAGGGTGTAATCTATTGGCATGCCTATCTGAAATTTCAACACCTGGTAATTCAGTGCCAGCAAACGCAGTGTATTTTCACGTGTGGTAACCAGGTTGTTATATTGCACAGCAATACGGTCTACATCTATTTTCTCCACTACGCCCTGTTTGTTTTGGGCTATGGTTTGGTCTTGCCTTAGCTTTAATTGGGCTATGTTGGCATCCAGTAATTTTATTTGCTCCTGGCTTACCAAAAGTTGGTAATAAGCTTTGGTAACCGCTACGTTCATATCAATCTTGGTTCGGTTATAGGCCCTGTTATACAGCTCCTTATAAGTAGTCCGTCCTTGTAAGCCTATGATGTAGCTTGGATCGAACAGCAATTGCGTAGCGTTTACCCCTAAGTTAGACGAATATTTTACGCCGAATTTTACCGGTATAAAAGTACCTGCCGGTGCACCAAAAACCTCGCCGGGCAATAAGGTGGTAGGTATCTTCAGATAATCCTGTATAGATGCGGTTCCGTCAATCTGCGGGAAGCCTTGCCCAATGGTTTCTTTTACCTTATAGTCGGCACTTTTCACATCCAGCGCTGCATTAACCACCGAGTCGCGGTGCTCGTACGCGTAGTTGATAGCATCCTGTATGGTGAAGCTGTAAGTTTGAGGGGCCGGCTGCGTTTGCGCGTAGCCTTTGAGGCTGGCTGCAGCGCAAAGCATTATGAGTAGTAATCGTTTCATGTTGGTATGCATATATATGATGGATTTTGGTTTGTCCGTTTTTCTTTACTGCAAAAAGATCGTTTTTATTGACAACCGTATGTCAGCAGGTTTCTATTATTTGTTTGCGTTTTGTTGTTTGTACTTATCCAGTAATTCGTGCCCCTTTATGGTACAAATGCCGTAGTTGAAATGTTCCAGCAATTGCAGCTGTACCTTCCAGCTATTGAACTGGTTAACCGGGAAAATGGCTGTATTAAAGCCCATCTCTACCTGGTTTACGCGCATAGTTGCCAGTATCTTTACGTCAATATCATCGCGAATGAAACCTTGCTCCATACCTTTATTTAAAAGCTCCACCAGTTTGCTGATAATAACCCCGGCTTTAAAATTCTGGAACTCCTGCCAGGCCTGGGGGTGGTACTTCTGCAAATCGTGGAACACGATGGGGTTTATCCGCGAGAATATATCCTCCGAGCACTTCATCATGCCAATCATCTCCTCGATAACGTTTGCCGATTTCTCGATGATTTCGTTTATCTGCCGCTCGTCTTCCTTTAGCCGGCTTTTTACCAACTCAACCACCAACTCGTTCTTATCTCCAAAAAAATGGTATATCGTTTTCTTCGACATGCCCAAATGCCGGGCTATATCGTCCATGGTTACGCTTTTAATACCTGCTTGCAAAAACAGGTCGAGCGCGCCGTTTATTATTCTTTCTTCCTGACTCATTGACTTTACGAGTCAAAACTATGGAAACATTTTTAGATTTCAAAGTTTCCATCGTAAATTACCTTTGGCTGACAAACACGTTTATTTATTCGTTAACTATCTCATTTGTAGCGATGGGTTTGAAAATCATCGCTGCGGTAAGCTTATTTTTTGATTGCCTGCACCGTAATAATTACCGCCCTTCACCCGCCTAATTTCAAATTGTTATCTTTGCAAAAAACTAACACATGGAATTGAATTCCCTCACCGCCATATCCCCTATCGACGGGCGTTACCGCAATGCCACAGCAGAACTAGCCGCTTATTTTTCGGAGTTCGCCTTAATAAAATACCGGGTACTTGTAGAAATTGAATATTTCCTGGCCCTGCACGCATTGCCAGTACCGCAGTTAGAACTTTTTGACGGCACCAGGAGCGAAAAGTTACGCGATATCTACCGAAATTTCAGCGAAGCTGATGCCGCTGAGATAAAGGATATCGAAAAAACCACTAACCACGATGTAAAAGCCGTGGAATATTTCATCAAGAAAAAATTCGATGAACTGGGCTTGCAGGAATTCAAGGAGTTTATCCATTTCGGCCTTACCTCCCAGGATATCAACAATACGGCTATCCCTTATTCGTTCAAACTGGCCATTAATGATGTGTACATCCCGGCGCTGCACAGCCTGATAGATATATTAAGGCACTATGCCGCCCAGTGGGCACACATCCCTATGCTGGCCCATACGCATGGCCAACCGGCATCGCCAACACGTTTGGGTAAAGAGATAGAGGTTTTTGTAGAGCGTTTAATAAACCAGCTGCATTTGCTGCGCGATGTGCCATACTCCGCTAAATTCGGCGGCGCTACGGGGAACTTTAACGCGCATAAAGTAGCATACCCAAATACCGATTGGAAAGCATTCGGCAACCATTTCGTTAACGATGTGCTGGGCTTATACCGCTCGCAGTTTACCACGCAGATAGAGCATTACGACAATTTTGCTGCCCAATGCGATGCCCTAAAACGCATCAACAACATACTGATAGATCTTGACCGCGATGTTTGGACCTATATATCCATGAACTACTTCAAGCAGAAAATAAAAGCAGGCGAAGTTGGTTCATCGGCCATGCCGCATAAAGTAAACCCGATAGATTTTGAGAATAGTGAGGGTAACCTGGGTATAGCCAACGCCATGTTCGAGCACCTGGCCGCCAAGCTGCCCATCTCGCGCCTGCAGCGTGATTTAACAGACTCTACCGTGCTCCGCAACATCGGCGTACCGGTAGCGCATACGCTCATCGCCTTTAAATCAACCATCAAAGGCTTGAATAAATTATTGCTTAATGAGGCCGCCATCAACGCACACCTCGAAGCTAACTGGGCGGTCGTGGCCGAAGCAATACAAACTATATTACGCCGTGAGGGATATCCAAACCCATACGAAGCGTTGAAAGAACTAACCCGCACCAATACGCAGGTAAACGCACAAACCATTGCAGAGTTTGTGGATACTTTAGAAGTGAGCGCGAGCGTTAAAGAAGAGTTGAAGGCGATTACGCCGCAGAATTATACGGGAGTTTAAGAGCGATGACGAGGCTGCATTCGCATTTAACATATCCCTTTGTATTGTGTATTCTGCTGTTTGATGGTTTTATCACCTATTCGCTTGTAAGCAGTTTTGATTTTTCCTTTGGTCTTTTATTTCTTGTGGCATTAGTTAACCTGATTTTTTTATCAGTATTTTATGTGTTTCTAACAGACTTAAAGAGGGTGTATGTTGAGGATTCAACACTATACGTATATGATCTTTATTCGAGAATACCGTATATTCTATTTTTAAAAGATTTGAAGGAGGTTAAGAAGGAGATGCGGGCGTTTAATATGATATTGGGGGTTTATAAACTTAGCTTCGCAGTTGAAGGTAGCTACTATCATTTCACATTCAGCTTTATAAAAAACAAACTCATTTTTGATTTGAGGAAGTATATCTAAGAAGGGCCTAAAACCCGTCTGTCAGTATCAGGTAAAACTAAACATCGCCTGCCCAAACAATCAAAAACCTAACTACATTTGTTTACTATTTAAAATTGTACATCCATGAATATCAACGTATATACCGAATCTACCCCGAACCCGGCAACAATGAAGTTTATTGTAAACAAGTTGCTGATAAACGGCAGCGTGGATTACGCCACCCGCGAAAGTGCCGAAAAATCGCCTTTCGCCAAGGAATTATATAAATTTTCGTTCGTAAACGGTGTGTTTTTCGCCAGCAACTTCGTAACCGTTACCAAAACAGAGGGCAGCGAATGGAACGATATTGAGCCGATACTGAAAGAATTTGTAAAAGGCGCAGTTGAATCTGAATTGAAAGTGCAACTGGTTGAGCAAGCTACCGATGTTGAATTTGAAGGTACCGAAACCGAGATAAAAATACAGCAGATATTGAACGATTACGTGCGCCCGGCTGTTGAGCAGGATGGCGGTGCTATCAGCTACCGTTCTTTTGATGCAGGCGTGGTTACCGTAGAGCTTCGCGGCTCGTGCAGTGGTTGCCCATCATCAACGGTAACGCTTAAAGCAGGTATCGAGAACCTATTGAAACGCATGGTGCCAGAAGTTACCGAAGTGGTTTCTGAAGCGCTTTAACCGGGATTAAACAGATTTTTACGATTTCACAGATTTGATTTTGTGATCTCTATAAAAAACGCCGATTTGAAGATGATTCAAATCGGCGTTCTGTATTCAATCCTATCGGTGAAATAAAAAAAATCGGTAAAATCGGTGGAATCGCAGAAAATCAAAAATATCTCTGAATATAATCCAACATCTCCCCTGTTATCTTACCGTTGGTTGCTAAAACCTCACGTGTATTCAATACTTCGTCGCCACCTTTAAAGTTAAGCACTTGTCCGCCGGCCTGTTTCAGGATAACGATGCCGCCGGCTACATCCCACTCGTTAAGATTGTATTCGTAATAAGCATCGAAGCGACCGCTTGCGGTGTAGCATAGGTCTACCGCAGCAGAACCCAGGCGGCGCAGGCCATGGCAATTGCGCATCAGTTCGGTGAATAATTCGATATAGGCAGCCTGTTTGCTGAAATCGTAATACGGGAAACCCGTTGCGATAAGGCTATCGGCAACTGCAGGTTTGTTGCTTACTTTTATTTCTTTCCCGTTAAGGTACGCCGGAGAATCGCTGTGCGCGTAAAAGCACTCGTCCTGACATACTTCGTACACTACGCCCAAAACGAGTTCTTCATTCTTTTTCAAGCCGATGCTTACCGAGTACGAAGGCAGCCCGTGGATAAAGTTGGTGGTGCCATCCAATGGGTCGATAACCCAGTTGTAAGTATCGCCTATTTTGGTGGTGGTTTTTTCTTCGGTAATGAAACCGGCCTCGGGCATTATCTTCTCCAACCCGGCAACTATTTTTTGTTCAGCGGTTTTATCCACGTAGGATACCAGGTCGTTAAGGCCTTTGTATTCTATCTTATCGGCATCGAAAGTCAATCTTTCCTGGCGGATGAACTGGCCTGCTGTTTTGGCAACCTCAGTTACCTGGCTGATGATGGGGTTGAGCGTCATAATGTTGTTGTGGATAGGGGCGATTTTTGATAACGTGTGTTGCCAAAATAGATCAGCGCCGCACCACCCAAAACCATAATCAACGATATCATCTCTGCCTGGGTAAAGGGTATGCCCGCAACTACATATTTAGTGTTTACACGTATCAGTTCTATCAGGAAACGCTCGATGCCGGCCAATATCATATAAATACCGAACAATACGCCCGGTGCTTTTACGCGATGGCGTATCTTCCAGATAAAGAAGAAAAGCAACAGGCAAATAACCGACTCGTAAAACGAAGTTGGGTAAACTGCTTCCCTAAGTTCGTAGCAAAATTTGCCAACGCAATCGGGCATGTGCACCATCAGGGGGTCGGTTGGGTTACCGTTAACGTTATGCGGGAACTTAAACGCCCACATCCAATCAGGCGCCCAGCTAAGCCAGCCCGGTTTTGGCGCAAGGTTTGGTATGCCCCAATCCCCATCGCCCGACATCTGGCAACCTATACGACCTACAGCATAAGCCAGCATCATACCTGCTGCGCCGATATCCAGCATATCCAGCGGTTTTACGCCGTTTTTATTGGCGATGTATAGTACAGCAGCTCCGCCGCAAATCAATCCGCCATAAAAAGTTAAGCCACTAAAGCCGATAAGCATCGCTATCGGATCGCGCATAAACTCGCCCCAGTTCTCCAGGGCGTTGAATAGCTTGGCACCAGCAAAACCAAAAATAGCGGCCCATAACAGTATGCTACCCATCAATTCGTGGGGATGTACAGTAACGCGGCGCAACTCAGGCTTTGGCAGTTCTTGTTTTTTGGCCTCATAATAGGCCCAGTAAGCAAATAGCGCTGCAAATATGATACCGCCAACCCAATTACCTTTTAAAGACAACAGGAAATCCTGAGGGTTATCTATAAGGGCAGCGTAATGCATGCCAGAATCTACCACCTTAAAACCGAATACAAAGCCGAAAACCGCGTTTCCAGCCAGCTCGCCCATTGAAACGGGCTTACCCACCATAATGTCCTTTCCGGTACCTTTTATGTAGCCCGCGGCTTCCTTGCGCTTAAACTCTTTGGTAAATGCCCAATAGGCGGCCATAAAGGCCAGTGCCACAAAAAAACCAAAAGTTTGTATAGGCAATGGGATGTTTAGCCCGGTGAAGTACTCTATGAGGTAGGATATAGTTGGAAACATTTATCGGTATTTTCTGGGGGCGAATATAGGCTTTAATGCACTAATATTTCTTCGCTTTCTGTTATTTCAACATCACCATCGGGTGAAATTTGGGTTAAGCGCACGGCCCTTAGTTCGTTAACCAGTATTGGATCGTACTTGGTTTTTACCTTGACGTAGTTGCGGGTAAAGCCGTGCATAAAACCGTCTTTTATATCGCCTTCAAACAAAACCTTATCGGTTTTGCCCAATTGGTCCTCATAAAAAGCGCGGCGTTTCTTGTCGCTAAGGATATGCAGCATCTTGCTCCTGTCGGCACGGGCAGAACCGGGCACTACGCCTCCCATTTCGGCAGCCGGGGTGTTCTCCCGTTCCGAATAGGTAAACACGTGGAGATAAGAAATATCCAGTCCGTTTAAAAAGTTGTAGGTGTCTATAAAATCTTCGCGCGTTTCTCCGGGGAAACCAACGATAACATCCACGCCGATGCAGCAATGCGGCATTACTTGTTTTATCTTCTCAACGCGACTAACATACAGTTCGCGCTTGTAGCGGCGGCGCATCAGCCCCAATATTTTGTTGGAACCCGATTGCAGCGGGATATGGAAATGCGGCACGAACCTTTTTGATGTAGCTACGAATTCGATGATCTCGTCGCTCAGCAGGTTTGGCTCTATAGAGGATATGCGGATACGTTCGATGCCTTCTACCTCATCCAGCGCCTTTACCAGATCGAAGAATTTATCTTCGCGCTGGCCGTTGCGGATGCCGAAATCGCCCAGGTTCACTCCGGTCAATACGATTTCTTTTACGCCCGACGCAGCAATCTCACGGGCCTGCGCTACGGCATTCCCGATGGTATCGCTACGGCTTGCGCCGCGGGCCAGTGGTATGGTACAAAACGTGCAGGAGTAATCGCAGCCATCCTGTACTTTAAGGAAGGTACGGGTACGGTCGCCATACGAAAATGAGGGTACGAATTCGTTGGCCTCGCTAACCGGCTGATTATATACTAATGTCTTGGGGTTCTTGGTCAGATCGGTAAGGTACTCTACTATCCTGAATTTCTCGGCTGCGCCCAAAACCATGTCCACGCCCGGTATCTCGGCAATCTCCTTTGGTTTCAACTGAGCATAGCAGCCCACAATGGTAACGTAGGCATTTGGCGAAATCTTAAGCGCTTCCTTTACGATCTTTTTGCATTTTTTATCCGCATTATCGGTAACCGAGCAGGTGTTTATCACAAACACATCCGGTGTATTGCTAAACTCCACCGTTTCGAAACCGGCCTGCGTAAACAGGCGACCTATCGACGAGGTTTCCGAGTAATTAAGCTTACAGCCAAGCGTATAAAATGCGACTTTCTTATTCATTTTCAGCCGACAAAGGTAAGCAATTAATGAATTATTGAGTTAGTGAATTATCGACTGTAGTTAATTGGAATGTAAAACAATATCGCTAATCTTCTATTTCACCTTCTTTTTCATTTCTTTCAGCACAGCCTGCAGTATCAAATCTATGCAATTCCCGCAATAGATTTATTCGAAAACGCTTATTGGTATAAGCGCAGCTCCTCTTCTATCCCCCTGGCTATCACCGCATAACCCGTTTCGTTGGGGTGTATACCATCGCCCAGTAAGTAATCGGCTCCATGGTTCAGCATAAACGTGCGTATATCTATAAAATGCACGGTGTTTTTATCGGCAACGGCTTTCAGCGCCGTATTGAAAGCAGCGAGCCTGCCGGTGGAGTTGCCCGATGGATCGGTAAATTGCAGCAAGCGTGCTTCGTCGAGGTAGTAAATATTTACCAAAACAATATCTTTCGGTAGCCAGCCTTTGCTGTAAGCACTGTCCAAAACCAATTGATAATCGGCAGAGAATTGTGTTGGATTAAGGTCGGCAGTGTTGAGGTACACATCGTTTACGCCGTATGCAAAAAACAGGTATTTATCATTATCGGTTTTCACCGGTATCTCGCCAACGCGGTTTACCATGCTTTGGGCCGCGCTTACGCCGTTCACATATTTTTCGAGTGTTGTGCCACCGATGGCGAAGTTATAGCCATCCCAACCTGTAAACGCCGAGACGAGGCCGACCCAATTGCGCGGGTTCACAATTTTACCGTCATAGCCTTCGGTAATACTGTCGCCAAAAAAATAAGCTTTACCGGGAATATGCAAAGGGGGCTGGATGGTGGCTAGCAATGCTTTTGCGGCCTTGGCGTTTGGCGAGTCTTCATCCGGCACTACGTAATAGCTTTTTTTGCAGCCCGCTACTAGTATAATCAATAAGATGCTCAGAAGTTTTTTCATGCCAATTTGCGCCCCGCTAAAATCGGCAATTGTTGCAACTTTAGCAATGCCAGAGACACAAATTCAATAATTCATTAATTCGATAATTCAAAAATAAGTAATTCAATAATTATCAAATCCCCTCCCATCTGTAACTTTCATCCTCCAGCCCTATCAGGTCTATAACGCGGTTTACCACCGTCATGGCCAGTTCTTCTATGGTTTGGGGCTTGCTGTAATACGATGGTATAGCCGGGCAAATGATGCCACCTGCCTCGGTTACCGTTTGCATGTTGCGGATGTGAATAAGGTTCAGCGGCGTATCGCGCGCTACCAGTATCAGTTTGCGGCGTTCTTTAAGCACCACGTCGGCCGCGCGGGTTATCAGGTCGTCAGATATTCCGGAGGCTATCCGGCCCAGGGCACCCATTGAACAGGGCACAATAACCATGGTATCGAACTTTGCCGAACCCGATGCAAAAGGCGCCATGAAATCTTTTTTTGCGTAAAATTTAAAAGGATAGCTCGTATAAGCGGTGTTATCCAATTCGAACGCCCACACCTGTTTGGCGTTATCAGACATCACCACCGCCACTTCGGCAAGCTGTGCCTGCAGCGTTTGCAATTTATCCAGTAAAAGCCTGGCATATATGGCTCCGCTTGCGCCGGTTACGGCTACTACGATTTTTCTCTTCATCATCTTCGGCAGCAAAGATACGGAACAGAAAAGCAAGGGGCACAAAAAAGGGTCGAAAACAAGTTTCCGACCCTACATCTACCTATGAAAAACATGCCCTTTGAGCGGGCACTACAAATATAACAACAGTTTTTTGATTTGTAAACAATTTGTTAAAATAATTTTAACGCTGCGGGTCGAGGTTTTTTTCTATAAGTGTTTGGATGATACCATCCACCATACCCACCGTTGGCACATACATGCTTTTGATATTGGCGCACTTTAAAACCGTAAGATATATCTCGCAGGCGGGGATAATTACGTCGGCCCTATCCTGGTTTAAGCCCAAAACGTTTATACGCTCTTTCATCGAAAACGAATCGAGGTAATTGTACAGGGATTTCAGTTTAACATAGGTAAGCGGGGCGTTATCCTTCTCGTTGGATAGCTTGTAAAGCTTATTGATGTTGCCGCCCGTACCTATACCGAAAATACTTTTGAGCTGGCGCGTATGCTCGCGGATGAAATCTTTCATCTCGTTCCAGGTTTCTTCCTTATCCTGATTATCCAGTATGCGTATAGTACCCAGGTTGAACGATTGCGAAGCCAGCAGTTCGCCTTTAGAAAACAGCGAAAGTTCGGTACTGCCACCGCCTACATCTATGTAGAGATAATTCTTGTCTTTATCAATATCTATCTCCGCGTGGCTGGCGTAGATAATTTCGGCTTCATTTTGGCCGTGTACGATCTGCAGATCAATCCCCGCTTCTGCTTTTATCCGTGCAACAACCTCCTGCCCGTTCTCCGCCTCGCGCATGGCGGAGGTGGCGCAGGCCATGTAATCGGTTACTTTAAAAACATCCATCAGGTTTTTAAAGGCCTGCATAGATTTTACCAGATCATCGGCCTTTTTATCGGAGATGCGCTTGTTTAGAAAGGCATCGTCGCCAAGCCTTACAGGCACGCGCACCAGCGTATTCTTCTTGAACGAAATAGAACCGTTATTCTCTATAATATTGGCTATCAGCAACCTAACGGCGTTAGAACCTACATCAATGGCAGCGTATCTCAATTTGTGGTGTTTTTGTTTTTAAGGTATGTGTAAATATCTATCTGGGCGCGGGTAAGCGTATCGGCCTTGGTTTTGTGGTATTTGTTGGCGGCACTCCCGGTAATTTCGCGGGCCTTGGTATTATCGCGCAGCTGGATATCAATAATGTCGCGTACTTCTTTGCGCAGGTTATCGTCGTAAATTGGGAAGCCTACCTCTACCCTGTTCTCTATGTTGCGGGTCATGAAATCGGCCGAGGTAAGGTACATCACTTCGTTGCCGCCGTTGCCGTAGATATGCACACGGGCATGCTCCAGGTATTTATCAACGATGCTGATCACCTCGATGTTCTCGCTGAAACCCTTCTGTCCGGGTATAAGGCAGCACATGCCGCGTATGATCATCTTTATCTTAACCCCTGCGTTGCTGGCCTGGTATAGTTTAGCTATCAGCTGCTCATCGGCCAGGCTGTTCATCTTGAATATCATATACGCCTTTTTGCCGGCTTTGGCCAGTTTTATCTCATTATCTATCAGCTTATAAATGGCCGGCCGCGAATCTATAGGCGATACGATGAGATGCTTCAGATCCTTAGGCAGCGTCAGTTTTATCAGTGCCTTAAAAACGTTCACCAGGTCGCCCGTCAATCGTTTGTCGGCGGTGAGCAGGGTGTGGTCGGCGTATATTTTGGCGGTTTTTTCGTTGAAGTTGCCGGTAGAAAGGCAGGCATAATAAGCCGGCTTGGCCTTTTCTATACGGGTAACCAGGCATATCTTGGAGTGTACCTTATAGCCATCGATGCCATAAAGCACGTTTACACCCTCCTCTTCCAGCCTGTTGCTCCAGTAGATGTTGTTCTGCTCGTCGAAGCGGGCGCGCAGCTCTACCAGGCAGTTCACCTTTTTGCCGTTTTTGGCAGCATTGATGAGGGCGTAGATAATCTTGGAGTTTTCGGCCAGGCGGTAAACGGTTATGCTTATCTCCTTTACTTTTGGATCTATAGCCGCCTCGCGCAAAAAGTGTATCACGTAATCGAACGACTCATAGGGCGTGCTAATGAGGTAATCGCGCTTAGCAATCAGTTCCATCAGGCTTTTGCCGAACGATAGCCCCTTAAGCGGCAATGCACGGTTTTTGACGTATTCCAGCTCAGGCCGGCCCACGTTGGGGAAGCTGATAAAATTCTTGAAATTTTGGTAACGGCTTCCGGGTATCAGGTTCTCGCCCTGCAGGCGCATTTTCTTCACCAGGTAGCCCAGCATGTCGGGGGGCATTTCGGTATCGAACACCAGGCGCATGGGCTTGCCTTTGCGGCGCTTTAAAAGGCTTTTGGCCAGCGAATCGATAAATTTCCCGCTCACCTCCTTATCCAGGTCCAGTTCTGCATCGCGGGTCAGCTGTATGGAGTACGCCTCTATGCTATCATGTTCGAAGATGAAGAAGATATCCTCGAGGCTGTAGCGAATGATATCATCCAGCAGGATAATGAATTTGAGCTTATTTGTCTCGGGCAGTACCAAAAAACGCGACAGGTTATCGGGTATCTCTATAAGTGCGTAGCGGAACTTTTTGCCCTTGGTGAGTTTTACGAAGAAGTATATCGCGCGGTCGCGCAGTTCGGGCAAGGGCAGTTCATCATCCAGCATGATAGGCACCAGGGTAGATAGCAGCCTCTCGCGAAAGAAATCCTTTACGAATTCGCCGCGGGTTACGTTCAGCTGCTTATCGTTCAGCAGGAATATTTTTTCCTCGGCCAGTTCCTTTACAATGATGTTCTCGTACAGGTTGTTGAATTTCTTCTCCTGCTTCACCACGATGTTTTTGATCTGGTTGAGCAGTTTTTTGGGGTTGTAACCTAAAATTTCTTTGGCTTTTTCGTTGAGGTTGGCCAGGCGGCTCAAGGTTGCCACGCGCACGCGGTAAAACTCATCCAGATTGCTGGAGAAGATGGCTAAAAACTTCACGCGTTCTATAAGCGGCACGGTTGGGTCGGCAGCTTCCTGCAAAACCCTGTCGTTAAAATATAGCCAGCTTATTTCCCTGTTAACTAACGGAATGTTTTTAGTATCCATAAAGCACAAATCTGCCTTTTTATTTGTTAAGATAATATTAAATAATTGTAATAGATGCAAAGCAGGTAAACCAAATATCTGCATTATAGTTTATAGCATATGCAAATGTTACCTTAGCTTTGCATTTTAAAATAACCATTATGCCTTCATTTGATATAGTAAGCAAGATAGACGGACAAACGCTGGATAACGCCATCAATACCGCCAAGAAAGAAATTTTGAACCGTTACGATTTTAACGGTAGCAAGAGTACCATAGATCTGGATAAGAAAACAAACGAAGTAACTATTGTTACTGAGGATGATATGCGCGTAAAGGCGATAGAGGACGCGATTATCAGCCGCATGTCTAAACAAGGGCTCGACCCAAAAGCCCTCGATTTTGGCAAGGAGGTTTACGCATCGGGCAATATGATTCGCAAGGAGATAAAAATCAAAGAAGGCATCGATAAAGAAGCTGCGAAGAAAATAGTAAAGAAGATAAAAGACAGCAAGCTAAAGGTAGAAGCCAGCATCCAAAACGACCAGGTGCGCGTTACGGCCAAAAAAATCGACGACCTGCAAGCCGTTATCGCGCTGTGCCGTACCGAAGATTTCGGCCAGCCCTTGCAGTATATCAATATGAGGGCGTAGGTTGGATTTACGATTTTAGATTTACGATTTTAGAATTACCTTCAGGGGACGTAGGTTAGAGTTGAGATATACGATTAGTTTATGGCCGATCATCTTTTAAGAGGCATACTGAGCTTATCCTGCTTAAGATGAGTTAACACGAATTAAAAAAATTAAGGCGAATTTCACGAATCGTTGTGGCTAATTATCTTTTAACAGGTATACTGAGCTTGTCCTGCTTAAGATTAAGTTAACACGAATTAAAAAAATTAAGGCGAATTTCACGAATCGTTGTGGCTAATTATCTTTTTAATTTACCGCCTGGACGAATCTAAAATTCGTCCAATCCGATTAAATTCGTAAAAATTAGTGTTCACTCAAATCGTTGTGGCTACCCGAATTTTATTGCCATGAGGACGAAGCTAAAAATCCGTGCAATCCGATTAAATTCGTAAAAATTCGTGTTCACTCAAGTCGTTGCGGCTAACTGGATTGAGTTTAATATCTAAGATCGCAAATAAAAAAGACCAGCCCTTGCGGACCGGCCTTTCAACTAAACCAAACTTATGAAAACACTCTTCAATTAGCCTCACCTAAATCCTCTCCAAAGGAGAGGACTTTAAAGAATTTCCACTCCCTCTCCTTTGGAGAGGGCCGGGGTGAGGCTCCTAACTCTTCAATTATTTTACAGCTATTTCCCTTGATTGGAATTTAGCTTCTTCTCTTTTAGCAACGGTTAATTTCAAGATACCGTCAGCGTAATCAGCTTCGATTTTTGCGTAATCGGCGCTATCTGGCAAAGTGAATGAGCGTACGAAAGAGTTGTAGCTGTATTCGCGTTTGCTGTATTTTTTTGTCTCCTGGTTGTTTTCGGTTTTCTTTTCAGCCGATATGCTCAGCACGTTTTTATCCAGGTTTATTTTAAAATCTTCTTTCTTTAAGCCAGGTACTGCCAATTCTATCTGGAATTCGTTGTCGTTTTCGGCAATGTTTACTGCCGGTACACGGGCAACCAATTTGTCGCTTAAAAACGAATCGTTTACGATAGAATCGAATACATCGCTAAAGAATGGGTTAGCGTTAGCTTTCAGTCCGTTGTTGAATTTTACTAATGTCATTTTTATATCCTCCTGAGTTTTTGTTTTGTTAACTTCGTTGAAGATTTATCAACTGTTATACCAACAGGTAAAATCGCGCGTTTACAAGACAGGATGTCTGTAAAATAAAATTCTATCAGACAATTTGTCATAACATGGCTGAAAAACTGACCGATTACAAGTATAAAACCGATATTGCTATCCGCTTTTCGGATATCGACAGCGTGGGGCACGTGAACAACGCGGTGTACCTTACCTATTTTGAAGTTGCCCGTTTCAACTACTGGCGCGATGTAGCCCACTGGAATTTAAAGGAAACGGGCATTATTGTGGGCCGGTCGGAGATCAACTACCTAAAACCCGTTACTATTGATGACCGCCTGGTTTGCTACGTGCGCGTTATCCGCATAGGCAACAGTAGCTTTGATGTAATGCACGTACTGGTAAAACTTACCGATAAAGGCGAAGAGATCTGCACCACATGCAAAACCGTGTGCATCAGTTACGATTATACCGCCGGCAAATCTGTCTCTATCCCCAGGGAAGGCAGGCAAAAGATGATTGATCATGATGAGCCGAGACTGATTTTGAATACGAACTGAGAGAAGTGAAAAACTATTATCAAGATTTAGAAAGGAGATTCACCGTTGGCAGATTAGAATTTAGAAATCTAACTAATTCAGATGTTCTAATACTTGGTGCCTATTCAGTCGCTGTTTTAACTCAAGTGATTATAAGGGTAATCGATCCTCAACGGGCCTTCCCTTACTTGCTTTTTACTGCTCTTGCAGTTGGAATTTTGACAGTATCAACGCCTATTGGTTTGCGCTTTAGGAGTGTTTATTTCTCAATAATTTGGTTTTTAAACTGCTGCCTGCTTTTAATCAATGGTTCAAGTCTTTGTGTGGTTCCATTGGTAACCTTCTTACTTTATCATATTGTACGCGCTTTTTTCTGGAGACAATACGGCAAAGAATTTATTCCTTATCAAGTGACAAGAGGAGGTTACGACAGATATGTAAGCAAAATAGAAGGCAGGGGCGGTTACAAAGAAGACAAAAAAGCTATGAAAATCTTGTTTTGGGTAGGGTTAATTTTAATTTTTGCCGGACTTTTCGGCATTGTTGAACAAGCCAACTGATGCTTGTTTACCTAAAAACAGCACATTTTCGCATCTAAAAAATTTTCCCGGGGTTCAAAATCCCATTCGGGTCAAACACAGCTTTAATACCCTTCCATAATGCAAAATGCATCGGCGTGTACTTCAAAGGCATAAACTCTTTTTGCACTACCCCTATCCCATGCTCGCCAGAGATAGTGCCGCCGAGGCTCACAGTTAGTTCGAAGATTTCGGTAATGCCGGCCTTCAGTTTATTGTTCCAGTCTTCATCGCTCATACCGGCTTTGATAATGTTTACGTGCAGGTTGCCGTCGCCGCAGTGGCCATAGCAAACCGATGAAAAGCCATAGCGGCTGCCGATTTCCTTGATGCCGTTAATAAGCTTGGGCAATTCGGCACGGGGTACCACCGTATCTTCCTCCTTATAAACAGAGTTCGATTTTACCGACACCGCCATGGTGCGGCGTATGCGCCATAACTCCTCTTTCTGCGCCGAGGTATCCGCGAAGAGCACGTCGCGGCAGTTGTGAGCCTCTAAAACTTCGTTTATCTTTTCGCAGTCGGCAAAAATCACATCCTGGTTTGTGCCATCGGCTTCAATCAGCAGGAATGCTTCTGCCCCATCCTGCAGGTCGAAAGTTAGCCCATCATGCTCTATCACCCATTCAATCCCCTTGCGTTCCATAAACTCCAGCGCGGATGGTACCACCCCTGCCCTGAATATGGCCGACACCGCCGCGCATGCATCTTCGTTGGTGTTGAAAGAAGCCAGCATCAAAGCATCCAGCGTTGGCCTGGGTATCAGCTTCACTACAATTTTAGTAACAATGGCCAGCGTACCCTCGCTGCCTATAAGCAATTGGGTTAGGTTGTAGCCTGAGGCATATTTAAGCGTATTGGCGCCCGTCCAGATGATTTCGCCGTTGGGCAGCACCGCTTCCATGTTCAGCACATACTCGCGGATGGTGCCATATTTAACCACCCTTGGCCCGCCGCTGCAGTTGGCCACATTGCCGCCAATAAAACAGCTGCCTTTGCTGGCCGGATCTACCGGGTAAAGCAGCCCTTTTTCGGCAACGGCGTTCATAAATATTTCCGTGATAACGCCGGGCTCTACGGTAGCCTGCAGGTTTTGCTCGTCTATATCCAGGATCTGATTAAAGCGTTCCATGGATATCATCAGGCCGCCGTTGATAGCCAGTGCGCCACCTGCGAGGCCGGTACCTGCCCCGCGTGGGGTAACGGGTATCAGGTTCTCGTTGCAAAACTTCATCAACGCTGCCACCTCCTGCGTATCCTTTGGCTTGGCCACTACTTCGGGGTAATAAACCAGGTCCTCGGTTTCGTCGTGGCTGTAATCTGCTATCGCTGCCGGGCTGCTCAATACGGCTTCGGCACCCAAAATATCGGTTATGGCGGCAAGCATTTCCGCGCTTATCTTATTAAATGCCATGCTTTGCTTTATCTTTGTTATAACTAATGCTCACTACCGAATTCTGCACCGGACCGCCCAAAGCGGGGTGCGCTTTTTTGATAGTGACCGAGGCTATCTTAACATAACTATACTTAGCCGCAATACCGTCAATAATGCCCTGCGCAACGGTTTCGATCAATTTACGCGTGTGTAGCATCTCGGTTTTGGCTATGAGGTAAAGCTCCTCGTAGTTTACGGTGTTGGCAATCTTATCATCGTTAAAATCGTAGGAGTTTTCAAAAACCACCTCAATATCTACCACAAAACGGGTACCCAAAAGCTGCTCCTGCGGGTAAAACCCGTGATAAGCAAAAAACTCCGCGCCCTGTAAAGCCACTTTTACCATAAGCCAAAAGTAGTGGATTATTTGACAAAAATCAGTTTAATACAAAAGTGCAAGGGGAAGATTATTTCTCGCAAAGGCGCCAGGACGCAAAGGTTTTTAAGGACAGGTGTTATCATATTCGTTAAGATTTCCGCCAATGGTTAAGCTTAAATTCGTGCTTTTTCTTTCTTTGCGCCTTCGCGCCTTTGCGTGATAAAAATCATCACTAATCCTGCAAAATCCATCTTTCCCTTAATCCTGTAAAAAAACTTCAAAAATAAATTCGTGTAAAATCTATGTTTAAACCGTTTAAACCTGCTTTTTGCCAAAAAGCGCCTCCAACCTATCAAAAACAACGATTTCGAGCTCCTTTAATCGTTAAATCGTGTATATATTTGAGGCAACCAATACGATACTGCCATGGCCAAAACCGACTTGTACGAAGCACCGGATTACTACCAGATTGACGAATTTTTATCAGAAGAGCATAAACTCATCCGCCAAAGCGTGCGCGATTGGGTGAAGAAAGAAGTAAGTCCCATTATAGAAGATTATGCCCAGAAGGCCGAGTTCCCCAAACAGCTGTTAAAGGGACTGGCAGAAGTAGGCGCATTTGGCCCTACTATTCCTGTGGAATATGGCGGCATGGGGCTTGATTACATGGCCTATGGCATTATTATGCAGGAGATTGAGCGCGGCGACTCGGGCATACGGTCTACCGCATCGGTACAGGGTTCATTGGTAATGTACCCTATCAATGCTTATGGTTCCGAAGAACAAAAACACAAATACCTGCCCAAACTGGCATCCGGCGAACTAATGGGTTGCTTCGGCCTTACCGAACCCGACCATGGCAGCAACCCAAGCGGCATGACCACCAATATAAAAGACAAAGGCGATCATTACCTGCTCAATGGTGCAAAAATGTGGATATCCAACTCCCCTTTTGCTGATATTGCCATTGTATGGGCAAAGGATGAGGAAGGCAAAATACGCGGGCTTATTGTAGAGCGCGGCATGGAAGGCTTCAGTACGCCAGAAACGCATAACAAATGGAGCCTGCGCGCATCTGCCACCGGCGAATTGGTGTTCGATAACGTAAAGGTGCCTAAAGAAAACTTGCTGCCTAACGTAAGCGGCTTAAAAGGCCCGCTGGGCTGCCTCAACCAGGCACGTTACGGCATTGCCTGGGGTGCGCTAGGTGCAGCCATGGATTGCTACGATACAGCCTTGCGCTATTCAAAAGAACGCGTGCAATTCGGCAGGCCGATAGCCGGTTTTCAGCTCCAGCAGAAAAAACTTGCCGAAATGATAACCGAAATAACTAAAGGGCAATTATTGGTTTGGCGCCTGGCAACTTTAAAAAATGAGGGCCGCGCTACACCTGCGCAGATATCAATGGCCAAGCGCAATAGCGTTGAAACGGCCATCAATATAGCCCGCGAGGCCAGACAAATGCTCGGCGGCATGGGCATTACAGGCGAATACCCGATAATGCGCCATATGATGAATCTGGAATCGGTAATTACGTATGAAGGCACGCACGATATACATTTGTTGATAACGGGTATGGACATTACCGGCGAAAACGCTTTTAGTTAATAAATTAAGGTTCTGTATAGCCGAAATATGTCTCCGAATATTATATTTGTTGTCGGAGTTTCTTTACCTACCCTATAAACATTGATGCACGAAATTTATTCTTCAGGCAGCAAATTATCCAAACGTAACTGGTGGCTTTATTGGCTATTGCCCCTTATTGCGGCTTGTGGGCAGGAAAAACCTACCGATACCGGCGAGTATTCTGAAGAATATTTAACTATACAGAAACAGGCCGATAAGATTTGGGGGCTTAACAACAGCGCCAGGGCCGTGCATTATATGGATTCGGCGTTCCGCAAACTGCCAAATGCCACCATCAACGATAAGTTCCGTTTTTACGCTTTTCACTACGTGCACTACCAAAAGTTGCTGCACGATTATAAAACCAGCCTGTTATATGCCGATAGCATGATTGCTATGGCCAAAAAGAGCGTTACGCCCAAGCAATACTCCGAAAATTATCCGGAGGCCAATTTTGCACTTGGAGATGCCTATTTCGAACTGAAGCAATTCAACGATGCTTATCAGGCATACTATGAGGGTTACCTTGCAGGCAAAAACTACCTCAATTCCGCTGCGCTTGCCGATTATACCTACCGCATGGGCATGATTATGTACAAAAAGGCGCAATACAAACTGGCTGCAAACTACTTTAAGGATAGCTACCGGCATAGCGGCAGCGACAGTTACACGCTGAATAAAGACTTCGTGAGCTTTTACCGCCGCCAGGAACTGTTAGATAATATAGGCCTCAGCTACAGGCACAATAACGAGAACGATAGCGCCGTGGTTTATTTCGATAAAGCTCTGCAGCTCATTAGCGATAACGCCGCTAATTTCCCCGACAGGAAACTGCATATCGATATGGCTTCCGGGGTGGTCTATGGCAACAAAGCCGAGGTTTATATCCAAAAAAATCAGGATCAGATGGCTATCGCCCTGCTAAAAAGGAGCATCGATATAAACTTAAAATCGGGGTACGATAACAGGGATGCGCAGTTAACCGAGGTAAAGCTGGGCAATTTATACCTTAAAGCAAATAAGACCGATTCTCTTGCATTGCTGTTAGGAAACCTGCGTGCGCAACTCGACACCACCAAAAACCCCGATGCCGAGGCCGATTACAACCGCCTGATAGGCAATTACTATCTAAAAAAGAACGACTTAAGCAAGGCCATAAGCCACATACAACGTTATAACTATCTTAAAGATTCGCTGGCAAAAAACGCCAGCCTGCTAATGGAAAGCGATGTAAACCAGCAGGTGGCCAATTACGAAAAGCAGCACGAGATTGACCTGTTGAGCAACGATAACAAACTGCAGGTAATATACATTTACGCCATTACGCTGGTGGCCATACTTACGGTCATCATCATGTTTTTGGTGTTCCGCAACTGGCGGCGGTCTAAACGCGATGTGCTTACAGTAAACATCCTGAACCAGCAGATTAACGAACAGAACCATGTGCTGGAAAACACACTTACCGAACTGAACAACAGCAGCCAGGAAAAAGACCGCATACTGCGCACCGTAGCGCACGATTTGCGCAACCCCATCGGCGGCATAGCTTCGTTAACTGGCATGATGGCCGAGGACGATTATACCGACGAGCAAAAGGAACTTATAAACCTGGTTAGAGAAACATCGGTAAACTCACTGGAACTGATAAACGAGATACTGGAGGCAACCAACATCGCTTCGGTGCATTTGAACCTGGCACCGGTAGAGATAAATTCGCTGGTAAACAACAGCGTGGAGTTGCTCCGGTTCAAAGCCGCCGAAAAAGGACAGAAAATATTTTTAGAAACGTCGGAAAAACAACAAGAACTAGTAGTAAGCCGCGAAAAAATATGGCGGGTTATCAGCAACCTCATTAGCAATGCCATTAAATTTAGCCCTACGGGTGAAACCATTACTGTGAAGGTGACGAATAACGACAATGCTGTGGTAATATCCGTAAAAGATAATGGTATCGGCATCCCCGAAAAGTTGCAGACCGAAGTATTCAATATGTTTACCAGTGCGCAGCGGCCCGGTACCGATGGGGAAAAATCCTTTGGCCTGGGCTTATCTATATGCAGGCAGATTGTAGAGAAGCATAATGGTAAGATATGGCTCGAAAGCAGCGACGGCCAGGGCACTACGTTCTTCGTAAGCCTGCCGGTGCAGCCATTGGATATCGCAAACAACTCACCTCAAAAAGCTAGCGTACCAGTGTCCTGAGGCTTTAATGATGCGTTTTTGGGTGTCAAAATCAATATGTATCAGCCCAAACCTGGGGTGGTAGCCTTCGGCCCATTCAAAATTATCAGTTAGCGTCCACACAAAATATCCTTCCAACCTGCAGCCTTCCTGTTTTGCCTTAAGTACCTGCTGTAAATGCGTTTGCAGGTAATTCACACGCTTTGGGTCGTCAACCGCGTCGCCCTCTACGGTATCCGGGAAAGCCGCACCGTTTTCCGTAACTATTATCTTCTTTACCTGCGGATAGCTGTTGAATTTATGGATCATGTGGTAAATAGCAGGCGGGTGTACCTCCCATTTCATGGAGGTAAGCTCCACTTTCCGGCCCTCGGCCTTAACCAGCCGGGCACCGATGTATGGCGTAAAAAAAGAATATTTTACGATTTCGCGAGTATAATTCTGCAAGCCAATAAAGTCGAAATCGTAATGCAGGTTATCCTCATCGCCCGGCTTAAAATATTTTTGGATACCTTTCAAAGCCGAAACTTCCGTTGGGTAGCCAAGGCCCAGTATTGGTTCTAAAAACAAGCGGTTGATTAGCGCGTCGGCACGTTTTGCAGCAGCAACATCGCGCGGCTTATCAGAATAAGGTTCGATATATGAGCAAGAGAAGGTAGTACCCATATGCGCATGCGGCAATGCCTTGCGCAGCGTTTTAGCCCCCGCCACCAGGCTAAGCACCGCGTGATGTACGGCCGGCAAAAAGTTACGCAGCCCCATCCGCCCGGGTGCATGTATGCCCAAAAAGTAGCCCGCGCCGGTAAATACGGCTGGCTCGTTCATAATCATCCAGTTTTTTACCCGGTCGCCAAAAGCATTCGCGCAAATCTGCGCGAAGTTGGTAAACCAACCGATGATGTCGCGGTTGGTCCAGCCGCCCTTGTCTTCCAGCGCTTGCGGCAAATCCCAATGGTAAACGGTTAGCCATGGCTCAATGCCTTGCTGCAGGCAATAATCGATAACGTTGTTGTAGTGATCAATCCCGGCCTTGTTTACTTCGCCGATACCCTGCGGCAATATGCGCGACCAGGCAATGGAGAACCTGAAGTTGGGTATATTAAGCTTTTTTACCAGGTCGATATCCTGGCGGTAGTTGAGGTAAAAATCGCAGGCCTGGGTATGGGTATCGCCGTTAAGTATCTTGCCTTTTTTTGCGGTAAAGGTATCCCAGATAGATTTACCTTTGCCCTCGGCATCGCATGAGCCTTCCGTTTGAAGTGCCGCAGTAGACACCCCCCAGGCGAAATCCGGGCCGAATTGTTTTTTATCGAGTTGAATTACAGGACGTTCAGATGCCATTAATTTGAGCTGGTGCGAGGCCCAAAATGTACATTATAATTGTATATACGAAACGATTCCGTAAAAATTAGTGCTTGAACGATGAGCGCATGCTTTTCAGGAACAGGTATTCGCGTATATCGTTAATAAAGCCGGTTAGTTTGCTGAAGAGTTTCATGGTGCTTTGCTTTAATTTGTATATCACTAATGTAAGGCAACCATGTGTGCTTAAAGTGTTGTTTATGTTATGATTAGGTTAAGGGTGTCTGAATCAGAATTTTCAGAATTAAAGAATTTTCAGAATGCCTTACCGACATTCAAATATTCTGTTCATCTTAAAATTCTGCAAATTCTGATTCAGACATTCAATTCGTGAAATTCGTCTCAATTAGTGCTATTCGTGTTCACTCAATCCGTGGAATTGGCGTTTATAATTTTTACTTTTGTGGGCCATGAAAAACTATTTTATCCGCCTGTTTAATTACGATACCCACGCCAACAAGCAAGCTACCGGGCTAATGTTACAGTACCCCAACGTACCACAACCGGCGGGGCTGATGGCGCACATGCTGGCGGCGCAGCAAACCTGGTTAAAACGGTGCAAACACCTTCCGGCACCGGGTGGCCCGCTGTGGCCCGAAGGCCGGGTAGAAAGCTTCGAAGAGACTATAGATGCTAACCACGCAGATTGGATAGCCTATCTGGAAACCTTGCAACCTGCCGATTTTGACACGATAATTACCTATAAGAATACCAAAGGAGAGGCGTTTGAAAATACCTTAAGCGATATACTGGCCCATGTGATAAACCATGGAACGCATCACCGTGCGCAGATTGGCCAGCACCTTAAGCAAGCCGGCGCTGAGCTGCCTATTTTTGATTATATCTTTTACATCCGAACCCTTGAAAATAACATCTGACATGAAAAAAATATTTGCCGCAGCGTTAGTAAGCCTGCTGTTTTTAGGCTGTACCGACCCAAAACAACAAGAGAAAACCTTATTAGATGAAGTAATAGCCATGCACGACAGCGTGATGGTGAAAAACGAATTGGTGTACAAAACCAAAATACAGCTGGAGGCCCTGGCCAAAAAAGATTCGGCATTGAATGCGGATACCGGTGCCAAAAGCCTGGTAAAAGTATTGGATAATGCCAGTACCACGATGGATGACTGGATGAATAAGTTTGATGCCGAGAACAAAGGCAAATCGCACGAGCAAATTATGACCTACCTGGCCGACCAGAAAAAGCAGATAAAGGATATCGACAAACAATTCGATGCGGCTATCGCAGCAACAAACACCTATAAAAAATCGCTGATAAAAAAATGAGGAAACTGGCAATTATCATCGGCATTGTGCTGCTTTACGCAGCCTGCAAAAGCGACGGCAATAAAGCTACCCTGCCTATTTATGGCAATCGCGATACTAAAACCGACACGGTTAACGGCAAAGCGGTGGTAGATACCATTTATCACACCATCCCTGCGTTCAAATTTGTTAACCAATATGGCGACAGTATTACCGAAAAAAGCCTGAAAGGCGACATTTACGTAGCTGATTTCTTTTTCACCACCTGCCCTTCCATATGCCCCATTATGCACCGCAATATGCTGAAGGTTTACAACGAGTTCAAGAACGTAAGCGATTTCAAGATACTCTCGCACACCATCGACCCAAGGCATGATAGCGTGCCCGTGCTAAAAAAATATGCCGATAACCTTGGCATCAGTGGCAACAGCTGGTGGCTGCTGCAAGGCACAAAGGACGACACCTATGTCCTATCGGCCAGTTACCTGGTAAGCCCGCCGCATGAAAGTGCCAAAGAGAGGTTCATACACGATGGCTATTTTATTTTGGTAGATAAGCAGAAGCGCGTACGCGGCACTTACGATGGCACCCTGGAAAAAGAAGTGGACCGCCTGATAGCCGATATCAAAACCCTGCGGGCAGAATCGAACACCCAAATCGCTCAATGAAATTCAAGGTAATTGCCGGCATCGTGCTGCTGTTGGGCATCATAGCAGCATCCTGCGGCAGCGAAACGGATATGGAGTTTAAGCGCTACTACATTGGCGGAGAGCAGCTTTACCGCGAACGCTGCCAAAACTGCCATGGCAAAAACGGCGAGGGCCTGTCTAACCTTATCCCCCCGCTTACCGATAGCGTTTTTCTGAAGGCGAACAAGAAGTTGCTGGCCTGCATTGTAAACAATGGCACCAAAGGCCAGTTGCTGCGTGTTGGCGGTAAAAGTTTCGTGGGCGATATGCCGGCCAACGATATGGCCCCGGTAGATATAGCAAAGGTGCTCACCTACGTTACCAATTCCTTCGGCAATAAAACGGGCACGGTAACTTCAGACGATGTATCGCGCGATTTGCAGGGGTGTAAGTAAATACTATGCTCTTTAACAACACCTTAAGGCCATCATTCCGTATTATCCAAACACAAACCCCTACCCGTTGTTGCAATATAAAACGGAGATTATGGAACAACAATTTGATGCAGTGCTTACCGGCTCGGATAGCGAAGTAAACGGTATTGCAACGGGGCTTGATAACGGTGCTTATGAATTCAACTCGCTGGATGGCAGCCTGAATTTGATAATAGCCCGCAATGCTGATGGCAAATGGGAACGGATTGCAGGCTCGGAGCCCTATTTTTCGGGATGGATTGACGAACTTGCGGAGCAAATACCCAACGCGGTAAATATTTAATATCGATGGAAAAAAGAGAGTTAGGAAAATCGGGACTTATAGTACACCCCTTTGTTTTTGGCGGGAATGTTTTCGGCTGGACGGCTGACGAAAAAACCTCCTTCGGCTTGCTGGATGCCTTTGTGGATGCCGGCTTTAACTTTGTAGATACTGCCGATGTGTACTCCAAATGGGCACCTGGCCATACCGGCGGCGAATCTGAAACCATCATCGGCAACTGGCTTAAACAAGGCGGCAAGCGCGATAAAATTATCCTGGCCACCAAGGTAGGCAAACCGATGGGCGAAGGAATGACAGGCTTATCCAAAGCTTACATCACCAAGGCGTTAGAAGATTCGTTGAAACGCCTGCAAACAGATTATATCGATCTTTATCAATCGCACGAGGATGATGCCAACACCCCGCTGGAAGAAACCCTGGCCACCTTTACCGATTTGATAAAACAAGGGAAAGTGCGGGCCATCGGCGCATCCAACTACAGCGCCCCCCGCCTGCGCGAAGCTTTAGAGGTAAGCAAAGCAAACGGTTTCGCCCGTTACGAAAGTTTGCAACCCGAATACAACCTATACGCCCGCGAAGATTACGAACACCATTACGAATCGCTCTGCCGGGAGAATAGCCTGGGCGTTATCCCCTACTTTTCGCTGGCAAGCGGTTTCCTTACCGGCAAATACCGCTCAGAAGCCGACCTGAACAAAAGCAAACGCGGCGGTGGAATTAAAAAATATTTAAACGGACGGGGCTATAAAATATTAGCCGCGCTTGATAAAGTGTCGACAGAGTACAACAGTACACCCGCCGCCGTAGCTCTCGCCTGGCTAATGGCAAGGCCGGGCATTACCGGGCCAATTGCCAGCGCCACCAGCGTGCAGCAATTAGAAGAGCTTGGCAAAGCTGCAGAACTCAAGCTCAGTCCCGAAGCTATAGAGCTGCTCACCTTAGCCAGTGGCTATTAATTTCGATTAAAAAAGAGAGGCCTGTCGGATATCGGCAGGCCTCTCATCATTATCTATATTGGGATAAAACAGCTTAGAACCTTGCAGGGCGCATAAAGCCACTCTGCCTTGCATTATGGCCGCCACCGCCTTGTTGGCCGCCGCCATTACCTTGTCCGCCGCCTTGTTGACCACCATTGTGTTGACCGCCACCATTTTGGTTACCGCCACCCTGTTGGCCACCGTTGTGTTGGCCACCATTGCCTTGCTGGCCACCGCCCTGTTGGCCGCCCCAGCCGCCACCTTGTTGGCCACCGTTCGAAGGCTGTTGTGGTTGTCCGCCACCTTGTTGTCCGCCCCAGCTACCATGCTGGCCGCCGTTTGAAGGTCGCTGTGGTTGTCCGCCGCCCTGGTTGCCCCTGCCGGGTTGGCCATAGCCACCGCGGTTATCATTTCTCCTGCCCCCGCCATTGTTGCCGCGGTTGTCGTCCCTGCCGCCCCAGCCATTGTTGCCACGGCTGGCATAATTATTATCCCTGCGGTTCCAGTCGCCACGGTTAGGGTTACCGCCCCAGCGGCCACGGTAAGCATCGTGGTTCATGTATGGCCTGCGGCCACGTATCTCGAACCTGCGTGCGCTGCGCCAATCGTAATTACGGTAAGCGCCTGGTAAATATTGTGCCCTCACCCAACGGTTGCCATCGTTATAAAAATAGCATTGTAGCGGTACGCTGTAATAGGCCTCTACTTCGGGTAAGTAATAGTAATCGTCGCTATCGTCAAAGTCATCATTATAAATAACCTGAGGTTGTGCTGCATATACCGGCCTAACGGGTACGTTGAAACCAATGTGAACGGATATCTGCGCTTGTGCCTTGTTTGCGAACAAACCGGCTAAAACCATGGCCGATAATAAATATATCTTTTTCATTTCGTTTAAATTTTATACATCTATGACGGCTTCTGTAAACGAAAGTTTAATAACACGTGGCAATAATATCATGACGCATTAACATAACAAAATATAATTCTTTATTTATATACTTTATTGAAATTAAATTATGAAACATAAAACATAGTAACGGTTTAGCAATTGTAAATATCGCAGCATGCCATCAAAAATATGCCCTGCCTGATAACAAAATTATTGATGCGCCCTCCTAAACAGATTTCGGTTTACAACGTTTTATAGGTTAATTTGAGCATAAACACGAACTTACTATGAAGACTATCAAACACCTTCGAATTTTGCCGGTTGCTGCTGCTTGTTTCGCCCTGTTGCTTACGGCATGCAACGGCGATAAAGGCAAAACAGCCAAAACAGATACCTCTGCTACCGATACATCGGCAGTAACCCTAACCTTGCCTGCGGGCTTTAGTGCTGCCACCATCGCCAAAAACCTCGGCAGCGTGCGGCATATCTCTATTACACCACAAGGGGGCATATATGTAAAACATAAAAGCGCAGGCGGCAATGCAGGCATTTTGTATCTAACCGAAGCTAATGGCGCGGCTACTGTAAAAACCTCTTTCGGTACCTTTGATGGCACGGGTATTTATGTAAAGAATGGCTACTTATACGCCTCGTCTGACGAGGAGGTGTTTCGATTTAAACTGAATGCCAATAACGAAGTAGAAAGCCCTGATAAACCCGAAAAGGTAGTTACCGGCCTTATAGCCCGCCATCAGCACGAAGCGAAAGCTATTCTACTGGACGATGACGGCAACCTCTACGTAAACATAGGAGCTTACTCCAACTCCTGCCAGGTGAAAGACCGCACCAAAGAATCTCCGGGACAGCCGGGCTGCCCTGTCCTGGATTCGGCAGCGGGCATTTGGCAATTTAAGGCCGATAAGCTTAACCAAACTTATAAAGACGGCGTGCGTTATGCAACCGGCCTGCGCAACGTAGTGGGTATGGACTGGAATAAAACCGCTAACCAGCTTTATGTAATGCAGCACGGCCGCGACCAACTGCACGATAACTGGCCCGCACTGTACACGCAACAGCAATCGGCCATTTTACCTGCCGAGTGCATGTTTGCCATGAACAAAGGCGACAACGCCGGCTGGCCCTACGTTTATTACGACCAGGTGCAGAAAAAGAAAATAGTGATGCCTGAGTACGGCGGAGATGGCAAAAAAGAGGGTGACAGCAAATACCTTGACCCTGCCGCTGCTTTCCCCGGTCACCTTGCGCCTAATGGTTTATTGTTTTACACCGGCAACCAATTTCCCGAGCGTTATAAAAATGGTGCATTCATAGCCTTCCATGGATCGTGGAACCGTGCGCCTGAGCCACAGGCGGGTTATTTTGTGGTGTTCCAACCCTTAAAGAATGGCAAAGCCGATGGCCCGATGGAAGTATTTGCAGATGGCTTCTCAGGTTCTGCAGAAAATACCGCTAAAGGCAATGCCCTGCGTCGCCCCTGCGGCCTTGCACAAGGGCCGGATGGTTCCCTCTACGTAACCGACGATGTGAAAGGCGATATTTATAAGATAAGTTATAAGAAGTAAGGATACGCAATATCCGTCGGTTTGCCTCACCTGCAAACCGACGGATATTGCATATTTTGCCATCATACCATCTTCCCTGCCCCATGGGGGCAAAATGTCGGTAGAACGAATTCCCACACCTTTTTTGCCCCATAGGGGCGATACCTAAATCATGCATCCGAATACATTCACCCAAATACACATCCAATGCGTGTGTGCTGTAAAATACAGGCAAGCGGTCATCGCACCGGTATGGAAAGAACATCTCCACAAATACATAACCGGCATCGTTCAAAACAACGGACACAAAATTATCGCTATCAACAGCATGCCGGATCATCTACATTTGTTTTTCGGTTTTAGGCCAAATCAGGCGTTATCCGATTTAATGCGGATGGTAAAAGGAGACTCGTCGGAATGGATAAATAATGAGGGGCTATGTGCGGGAAAGTTTAGATGGCAAGAAGGTTAAGGGGCTTTTTCATATGGCCGTTCGCAGATAAAAATCGTTGCTGAATACATTGAAAACCAAGAGGAGCATCATAAGAAACGAACGTTTTTAGAAGAATATAAAATACTGCTCGAGAAGTTTGAAGTTGAATATGACGAGCGATACATTTTTCACCCATTAGAATAATTGAAGATGAATCGCTTTATGAAGTATTGCCCCTATGGGGCAAAGGGTTGGGTCTTTTGCGTGGCTACCGACATATTGCCCCCATGGGGCAAGCTACGTCCAAAGGTTAGCCTACCAAGTGGCTACCCACATATTGCTCCTGTAAAAATCATCCATCATAAAAACGGGGTGAACCATTTTGGCTCACCCCGTTTTTTGTTAGCCGCTGAGCGTGTAACGGTAGTTTAGGCTTTGCTGCATTTTCTCCTTAACGCGGTCAATAGCCTCCTCGCTTTCATCACGCTCGGTTTTGTCGGTTGCTTCCATGTAGGCGTTTTGGTAAGCCTGGAGTGCCGGGGCCCATTGCCTGTTCTGTTCGGCGTAAAGGCCAAGCAGCGCGTATGTAGAAGCTACATCTACCCCCGGCGTTGCCAAGGCTTTGGCCGAAACAGCCGTCACCTGCCTGTCCATTTTCAGGAATACCACCAGGCTTAGGTAATGGAATAATTATCCGGGAACAAGGGTTCCAATTCCATGCAGGTTTTAAAGTGAAAGCCTGCGGTTTGGTAGTCTTGTAAATCATAATAATATAGCTTGCCCAACTGGTGGTGCGCACGCGCGTAAGTGGCATCATCGGCAATAATGGCATTGAGCAAGTTGAGTGCTTTTGGCGTTTCGCCGAATGATAGCTCATCAACAGCCTGCAAATACTTCTCTTCGATAGTATAATAAGTGTCCATAAAAATTAAAAATATCCCAAAGGGCAAAGCCAAAAGGGCTGTGTTGATAAAAAATTAAAATTGTTTTCCGGTGGTTATCCGGTGTACTATGAAGAGAAATGAATCCTTGATGCATAACTCCCCCACTGCTTGCCCAGGGGCCGCATATTGGTTTTGAAGGATAAGTTATTTAATAGCATCGTATAATTATTTGCTGCAAAGGTAATTGGCGCAGGCGAGAAATGCAAACAGGATTTTAAGATTGTCGGGATTTGGGTCAGCAGGACACCTTACCGGGCAGGCCTGTGAAAAAAAGAAGCGACAGGCACGGGCCCATCGCTTCTAATATCGTCGCAGTGTCGAATCGTTGTTATTTTTCCAGCAATATTTTTTGGTTGTTAAAAGCAAAGGCAGCATCAACCAGCTCAGCAACCAGTGGCCAGTCGGCAGCTTTCTCGAAGTTGTTGGCATATGTGCGCGTTACGGTGATGTTGAGCATATTGCCCACCACGGCTGCAGTGCAGGAGAACGACCCGGTTTTATTGCTTTTTTGCTTGTTCAAATCCTCTACCCCGGTAGCTTTATAGCCCGGTGGAATATTAAGGGCGATGATATATTTAAAGGTGCGCGCGCCCGGCATATAAACATCAATGGTACGTTTGCGGTCTTTATCGTCTAACTGTACAAACGAACCTGCAAGCTTGCCCACGTTTACGATGTAGTTGTTGCCCGCTTTTTTCACGAAGTTATTCAGTATCATGGTAGAGGTGTATTCAAAGGGCGCCTGGTTTATCTCGAGGCCTTTGTTTATCACCTTAAAATCGAGTAGTTGCGAAGGTTCCTGGTCGAACTGGCTCTTTGCTTCTTCCATAAAATCCTGGCGTATCTGTGCAGATGTTTTACCCATGCCCGCTAAAAAAGCATCAGCCGATTTTTTGGTCTCTGGGTTTTTAGAAAGGCGTTTCTCCAGCGGGTCGCCGTTAACCAGTTCGGTAAGGCCGGCATCTATGTCCATGGCGCTCAATAGCTCTTTTTGGCCACTATGGCGCAGGAAGCCGGTTTGTTTTACCGTGCGTTGTATTTTAATATGCTGATAATCTGCCATCAGCCAAACATTGAGTTTCTCCTCTAGCTTGTTTTTATCGGCAGGAGTTACCGGCAAGGTAGCCTGATATTCGTTAAACTCGTACTTGCGTGCATTTTTACGCTCGGGCGTAAGTGCAATGGCCTTTTCGCCCTGAAATTTGGCGGGGATTTCGTTAAAGTGGGTAACGGCATCGTAAAAACTCATATAAAGCGGACTGTTGCCGTTGGCTATCCTGATAATGGCATCAAAATCACTCATGGTGAATACGTTATCGAGCGAACTCCCCTCACGCGATGCTACCAGTAAAATATCATGCGGTATATCCATATCGGTAAGCAGGCGGCTCATATCAATCACGGCGGTTTTGCTGCGGGCGGTGCGGTAGTTGATTTGGCTCATATCGTCCAGGTCGCTTTTCACGAAATTGCCGAAGACATGCAATTTCCAGGTATCGTAAAACACTTTCATGGAGCTATCAAGCGATACTGCCTGCATCTTCTTTTTGCCACCGAAGTAGTCTTTCAGCATCTTGGCCGGCTCTTCATCTATCGGGTTAGTCTGCTCGTTAAACGCGCTCTCGAACAAGGCCTTGTTGGCATCCATGCCGCCGGTTTTGCTGTTGAGGTAGTAGTTGTTGAGCATCTTGAGCGAACTCCGGTTGCTTATTTCTATATAAGGCAACTGGCGGAAAGTGGATGTCCATTTCTGGCCCTCAAGCTTAGGGAGGTCCTTCAGTTTTAAGTTATAAACCTTATCGCCGTTGTCCAGCGTGCTTTCCTGGAACGCCGGGGCGCCGTTGGCGTTGATGTACAGCACCGCCGATTTTTTGTTCACCTGGAAATTGAGCGAATAATTGAGGATGGGGTACTCATCGGCCAGCACGAATACCTGGTCGTTATTGGAGTAGTTATCATCGCCTACCTTTTCCGACAAATCATTGTTGCTGATGTAATAGTCCAATATGTCGCCTACCTGCAGGCCGGGGATAGCCAGCTTGCCTTGCTGATCTTTGCCGGTGTTCTTCAGCAGCACCTCTTCGCCGGTATTGATTACCACCTCTTGTCCGTTGGGTTTGAGGATTTTGGCACCTATATAGGTTTCGTGCAAATCTTTTATCTTGCTTATCAGCAGCGATATGCTTTTATCCAATAGCTTTTGATACTCGAGTGTAGAGTACCTTTCCAGGGCCGATTTATCGTTTATCTTAACCCGCTCGTGGAAAGTGGATATGCGGCTTACCTTATTGGTAACGGCGGCAGTAATAATCATGAAATGCACCTTTACGTTTGATGTGCGCTGCATAGAGTATGATTGAGCCAGGATGACCGCACCCTCGCCTGCATATTTGGCGGGTACTTCTTTAACTAAGAATTCGGGCGGAGGCGCGCCCCATACCAGTTTCTGTATCTCGGCAGCCTTCTCGTTGTATGTTTGTGCCGAGAGGCTAAGCGTGGCGCACAAAAACAAAATAAATAGTACTTGTTTTTTCATTCGTTATAAAGGTTTAAGTGTTACGGTGTCGTTATAGGCCTTAACCAATTGCTCTATATCCTGGTTCCATTGCACAAATTTGGCTTTGGCCAGGTGCGTGTTTTTGATAAGGATATTCTTTTTATAAATAACTTTAGTTGGCGTGGCGGTGTATTGGATGTGGAACTCATAATCGGAAGTGATGATGTTCAGCGCGGCCGGCAGGAAATCTACCTTAAGCCCCGCAGGTATCAACAGTTCGGCATCGCGTTTGATATCCATTTTATGGCCGAACCAGTAATCGTGCTTACGTTCGTCGGTCTTGATGGCACCCTCAGTAAACTCGCGCGTATGATCGAGGTCCACATAATAGGCCTTGCCGAACGATGAAATCCCGTTTTTGGTACTCACCTGGTAGCTTACAGTCAAATTACCATCAGGCTTTTCCATTTGCGACATGTTAAGGTTTGTGATGGTGTAATCGTTATTAGCACCAGACAGGTAATTGATCATGGCATCAGCAGCTTTTTCCCTGCGGATGCTATTGAGGCCGGTAAGCACCTCTTCCTTGTCCTCCCCTTTCCAAATGTAATTTACCGTCCCTTTTAGGGCTCCGTCTACAATTTCGTACCTGGCGATAGCGGTGTTGGCGTTTTGGCCCATAGCGGCAACGGGTACACGGGTAAGCCTGTATTTTTCGCCATCCTCCATCAACACCTGCCTGCCCTGTATGCGCTCGGCATATTCATCAAAGCCGATATAGCTTTCGGTGGCATCCAAAAAATAAGTTTTCCCCTTGATATCCAGGGCGCATATCATGTGGTTATCTACCGATAGCGAAGGGGTTTGGTAATCGTAAGCAATGTGGTTGGTGCCCAGCCAACACAGGCGCGCATCGTAGCCGCTTGCGGTAAGCAGCGCCTTGGTTAGGTTGGCCATGCCCTTGCAATCGCCGTATTTTTTGCGCAGCACCTCGTCGGGGCTTTCGGGCTTAAAGCCGGCCATGCCATCTTCAAAGGCAATGTAGCGGATATTATCCTGCACATAATAATAAATGGCCTTTATCTTTTGTATATCGCTTGTAAGCCCGGCGGTAAGTTCTTTTGCCTTGGCAACAACCGCGGCCTGATCTGCAGCCGGGTTGTTTTTGGTTAGGCTGTGGTACCATTTATACTGATCGTCCAACGTGTTGAAATAGGTAAAGCTGCCGCCCGGCGGAGTCGCCGATTTGCACATGACCAACAAATGCGGATAAAGGTAGCTTGGGCCGGGGCTGTTGCCCTCTTTTTTAGTGGCAGGCAGGTTTTGTATGCTATAGGTTATCAGGTCGGCATCTTCGCTGCTGATGTACTGGCTGTTCTTTTTGATGTTAAAAGTGCCGAAGTTGAGTTCCTTCAGCTCAACCTTCATCCAGCGGGGTATTTTTATAGCAACCGTTTTTTGCTCAAGGGCATAGGGTTCGGTAAAATAAATGCTGGTGAAATAGCGCGGATCGTTTACGGTTTGCTCGAAGGTGACTACCCCCAGCGCGCCTTTCCGGGGGATTGCCATGGGGAAATAGCAAATCTTTTCGTCGGAATAAAAGATATCGTCGCTGCCGTAATAGGTATAAACGGGTTTAAAATCGCGCGGCTTGCGGCCGTCTACCTCGCAGTTTACCGAAGTTAACGTAACCTGGTTGTTGTAATTGAGGGCCACCGGTACGGTTGCCTGGAAACGGGTTGACGTATAGCTAACGGTTTGCTTTTCTTTGATTTCTACCGCTGCCGTTTTTGCATTGTAAACAAACTGGTAATTTTCTACAGCAGACTTGATGGAAATGGTAGAATCGGCCGACTGGCCATAAACTATGTGGGTGCAAAACAGGCATAAAAAGCCCGAAACAATATATTTAATCATAAATTAATTAGAATCCTAACATAAGGTTTTTATTTTGCCTGCGGAAATAATAGGCTATTAATATTATGTTACCTCCGTTTAATTTAATGCAGTTTTTTTGCTGCCCCTACTTTCGCGCTAATATCTAAAAAACTACCTTTGCGTATGCCTTACAAAGAACGAGAGATTAGCAAAGTGTACTATACCATGGGCGAGGTATCGGCCATGTTTGATGTGAACCAGTCGCTGATACGTTTCTATGAAAAGGAATTCGATGTGCTGCAGCCCAAGAAGAATAAAAAGGGCAACCGCTACTTCACCCTGGAGGATATCGAGAATTTCAAGATTATCTTCCACCTCATACGCGAGAAAGGCTACACCCTGCAAGGTGCCAAAGATTACCTGAAAACCAATATGGGCGACAGCCGCGATAACCAACGCGTGATAGATTCTTTGGAGAACCTGAAAAAATTCCTGCTGGAAGTGCGCGACGAACTATAATATCTGCCGCAGATACGCTATTTTTATTCCCCATAAACCTTATTGCCCTGCCTTTTGCGGGTGCCTGATTTTGGTATGATAGCAAAGCACAAAGGCGAAATCCCAGTCGTAATTTTATTACTCCCCTTTATTGCCGGTATTGTTGCCGGGCTTTATTGGCTGCAGGCCAACCTCCTGCTGCTTTATATAGCGGCTGCTGTTCTTATCATCGTATTCATTGCACTCAACCTCACCTACAGCAAACTGAGCGTCTATAAAATGCGCTGGCTCGGCGGGCTATTGCTTTATCCTATCCTGTTTTTGTCAGGATGGCTGCTTACGCTACAGCACCGGGAGCCGAATAATGCCGACCATTTCTCTAAAATACCTGCCCGTTATCTGGCAGTACGCATCAATACAGAACCCGTTGTTAAGGGCGATGTAGTGCGCTTTACTGCGGATGTAGTGCAGGCCATCAACAGCGGCGGCAGCAGCCCTTGCAGCGGCACCTTGCTGGTTGCCATTAAAGATGAGCGGGCTCTCCATTTATCCTATGGCGAGGAGTTGCTTATCCCGGCAAAATTTGATGAGGTAGCGCCGCCTTATAACCCCGGCGAGTTTAATTATAAGCGTTACCTGGCCAATAAAAACGTTTACCATCAGGCATATTTGTACCCGCGGCAATATCGAGTGCTACGGGCCGGCCGGGGTAACCCCGTCATATCTTTCGCCCTGCAAACCCGCCGCCATTTAGTAGAAAAGCTAAAGGCGAATATGCGCGATACCACGGCCATAGCCGTAGCATCTACCCTGATATTGGGTTACAAAGCCGATTTAAGTAATGATGTTATACAGGCTTACTCCAAAACCGGCACCATCCATATCTTATCCGTTTCGGGCGGGCACGTAGCTATTATTTATGCCTTGCTGGCCCTTGTGCTGGGCTTTTTAGATGGGTACGGGCAAGGTAAGTTGATCAAGGTGCTTTGCATCATCGTGTTGATATGGGCCTATGCTTTGCTTACAGGCTTCTCCCCGGCTGTGAACCGTGCCGCCTTGATGATCAGTCTTGTAATCTGCGGCCGAACCTTTGCACGGTACATCAATAGCCTGAATATCCTGGCTGCTTCGGCGTTTGTATTATTGTTGTACGATCCCTTTTTACTTACCGATGTGGGCTTCCAGCTATCGTACCTTGCAGTAGCCGGATTAGTAATAATACAGCCGGTAGTCTACGGATGGCTGGTTTTTAAAAATAAGGTTACCAATTATCTTTGGGGCGCGTGCTCGGTATCCATCGCCGCGCAGGTTATTACTTTCCCGCTCAGCGCGTTTTATTTCCACCAGGTGCCGGTTTACTTTTTACTCAGCAATTTGCTGATTATCATCCCTGTAATGCTGATTATGTATAGCGGCCTGCTCTTACTGTTGTTGCCGCAACTTCCCTGGGTGTCGGGTATATTGGGTTATGTATTAGAGCATAGCATCCTGCTGATGAATAAAGCACTTATCTGGATAGAACAAGTGCCATACGCCAGTATTGGCAAAATATGGTTGACCGGGCCGGAGCATTTACTGCTTTACCTACTCATCGTTGCCGCCTTTTGCTTCTTTTATAAGGGCAACAAAATCTATCTAAAACTTGGCTTAGCAACGATGCTGTTGTTCTGCATCAGCATCAGCCTGAAAAAACACGATGCCGACCAAACCCATTCCATCAGCTTCCTTAACCTGCGCAAGCATGTGGGCATCGTTTTCAAGAACGGTAGTAGCGGCGTGGTGCTTACCGATTTGGCCGATACAGACAAAACATTCCTTTATGCCGTACAACCCGGGCTGGATAGCATGCAGATCAGCAACTATACGCTACTTAAGCCCGACAGCAACCTGTGGCTGCCCTATTTCATCAAACAGCAAAACCTGGTGCAGTCTAATGATACCCGCATATTGCTTTTAAACCAACGGTGGCAATTGCAGTCTATCCCCCGGCAATTAAATGTTCAATATTTGTACCTGAGCAGCAATGTTTTAATTAATAAGAAAGCGATTGATGGGCTGGTGGTTATCGCCGATGGGAGCAATTCGGATATTTATATTGACAAACTAAAAAATATTACTGTAACTTGTAAAATAATAAAGCGTAACAAATCCATCATAATCGCATCTAAATAGCAAATAAGTTTAATAACTTTATTGAAACAGCACACACTTACTTAACAAAACACCAAATTGAATTATCAAACTAAAAACATGAAAATTAAATTATTTACGGTTGCCATGGGCATTGTGCTTACCGCAACAGCTTTTAAAGCAAGTGCCCAAAAAGCATACACCGAAGGTTATGTTACCTACAATATGGATATGCGCGGCCAGGCCGTAGAAGCCAAACATTATTTCAGGGCAGATTCCAGCGCTCTCGCTTTTTCTGCAGGCCCGGCAAATATCAAAGTACTGTCTGACGCTAAGCAGACTTTTATGGCCATTTTAGTAGATGTTTCTATTGCTTCCATGAAAAAGGCAGCTGTTATGTCGCCTGCTGAGATTGAAGAAGCTCTTTCGAAAATGCCTACATTAACATTTGCACCAGGTACCGAAACTAAGGTTATCAACGGCTTCAACTGCAAAAAAGTGGTGGCAACCGATACCAAGACCAGCAAAACCTACGACGTTTGGGTAACCAACGATATATCGGTACCTGCTACAGCATTCTCTAAATATTATGCAGGTGCAGGTGGTTTCCCGGTACAGTTCGCTAGTTTTCAGGATGGGCAAACTTCTGAAGTTACCGTAAAAAGCGTTACCGAAGCTAAATCTGCTCCAGGCACATTCGGCATCCCCGGCGATTTCGAAAGGATTACTATGGATGACCTAAAATCTCTCGGCGGCGGTATGTAATACCCTCGCTATATAACATCAAACCCCGGTAATGGATAACGTTACCGGGGTTTATTGTTTTTAAGGGCTTGATTTACGATTAAGTTGAAAAAGAAACAATTTGCGATAAAGAACCGGGAAAATTAGTTGAATGCTTATATCGACCGTCCTACCATTCAAAATTCTAAATTGAAAACGGCGAAGCCCTCGACGGGGTTAATTCCAATTCCGAAATCCTCTACCACGCTCTATCCCCCACCAGCGGCACGAACCTAAAGGTATCCAGCACAATTTTTTCGTAATTATTTTCGCCGGTTTTTAATACGGTAACCATTTTTTGCGATTTTTCGTCCCCTACCGGGATAACTAATATGCCGCCTATGTTTAGTTGCTTCAGCAACAAGTCGGGCACGGTGGGTGCGCCGGCGGTTACGATTATCTTATCGTAGGGGGCATCGCTGGCTACGCCTATTGAGCCATCCCCTAAAAAGAATTTGGGCTGGTAGCCCATATAAGGCAGCACTTGTATGGTGCGTTGGTAGAGCTTTTCCTGTCGTTCGATGGTGAATACTTTAGCGCCAACCTCCATCAATACACAGGTTTGGTAACCGCAGCCGGTACCTATCTCCAGCACCTTATCGCCTTTTTTAATGTGGAGCAGTTCCGTTTGGTAAGCAACGGTATAAGGCTGCGAAATGGTTTGCCCGGCCCCTATCGGGAAGGCAATATCCTTGTAAGCCTGGTTCCAGAAGGTTTCGTCGAAAAAGTAATGGCGGGGTACTTTGCCAATGGCTGTTAAAACGCGCTCGTCTTCTATCCCTTTTTTTCTTAAAAGTTCAACCAACCTTTTGCGGGCACCTTGCTCGCGATAATTATCAATAAACTTGTAGGCCATTTCATCACGAATATAGTACAGGAATTATGGATTTAGCCATTAACCAGATTGATTTAGCTAACACCTCTTTTATTGGATTGATTTAGAGGCTAATTATTTTAGTATGGATCCACGTCAGGCTGCACCACGCTCCCCTTACTCAACTTCGTCGTGTGGAATTGTGTGATTACCTCCCTTAACAGCGCTTTGGCTTTTACGATGGAAATGCCATCCCGCTCAAACTTCAGCATAATGGTTTTGATGTAGAAATTACGGATGCGGTTGACGAGGGGCGGCTCGGGGCCAATCACACGGTCGCCGAAATGCTTGCGGAGTTCGGTTGCCAGGTATTCGGCCTGGTTGTAGAGTATCTCGGGGTTCATGTGCTTTACATCAATGCTGATGATACGGTAGAACGGCGGATAGTGGAAGCTTTTGCGTTCCTCCATTTCGGTGAGGTACAGGTCGAGGTAATCGTTTTCTATCACCTGTTTTATTACGCGATGGCTTGGGTCGTAAGTTTGGATAACCACCTTGCCCTGCTTGCCCCTCCGCCCTGCCCTGCCACTCACCTGGGATAGCATCTGGTAGCTGCGCTCGTTGGCACGATAATCCGGATATTTCAAAAGGCTGTCGGCGTTGATGATACCTATAACGGTAACATCGGCAAAATCGAGTCCTTTGGCAACCATTTGGGTGCCGATGAGTATATCAATCTTTTTTTCTTCGAGGTTATTGAGGATGGTTTGCAGCGAATTGCGCGAGCGGGTGGTATCCAGATCCATCCTGGCCAGCCGCACATCCGGCATCAAAACGGAGAGTTCATCCTCCACCTTTTCGGTACCGAAGCCTTTATATTCGAGATGGGTTGAGCCGCAGGCAGGGCAAACGGCGGGCGTATCTTCCTTATAGCCGCAGTAATGGCAATGCAGCTTGGTGGTATGCTTATGGTAAGTAAGGCTCACATCGCAATTGATGCATTTTGGCGTATGGGCGCAAACCCGGCACATTAGCACCGGCGCATAGCCCCTCCGGTTTTGGAACAGTATCACCTGCTCCTTGTTTTCCAGGGCCAGTTGCATATCGGCCATCAGCACGCTGCTGAAATGCGATTGCATGGTTTTCTGTTTCAGCTCCTTAGATATGCTTACTACCTCTATGGCGGGTAACTGTACGCCTCCGTAGCGTTCGACAAGCTCTACCAGGCCGTATTTACTTGTGCGGGCGTTGTAATACGTTTCGAAAGAAGGCGTTGCCGAGCCCAGCAGCACTTTGGCACTGTGCATATTGGCCAGGTAAATGGCCGCATCGCGGGCATTGTAGCGTGGCGCAGGATCGTATTGCTTGTAAGAGGTTTCGTGCTCCTCGTCTACGATGATGAGCCCTAAATCGTGGAACGGCAAAAACACCGATGAGCGTGCGCCCAGCACCACTTTGTATTCGCCGCGCAGCACTTTTTGCCATACCTCTACCCGTTCGTTATCATTAAACCGCGAATGGTAAACACCAATGGTACCCCCGAAATAAATACGCAGCCGCTCTATAATGTGGGTAGTTAAAGCAATCTCGGGCAACAAATAAAGCACCTGCCTGCCGGTGGCAATCATCTCCTCTATCAGCCTGATATACAACTGCGTTTTGCCTGAGGCTGTTACGCCATGCAGCAATACCACGTCCTTCTTCGCGAAATGTTCGCGGACTTCTGTCAAAGCATTTTGCTGCGCCGGGCTCAGTTCAAACAAGCTGCTTTCTTCGGCATCTTCTTCATACCCAAGGCGGCTAATCACCTTCTGCTCGGCAAAAAACACTTCCTTTTCTATCAACGATTTTATGCTGGCTTCGCCCGCGCCGCTTTCCTCTATCAATTCGTTTTTGGCGACGGTTTTTTGCTGCCGCGATAGCTTCATATAGGCCAGCAAAGCATCAGCCTGCTTTGGCGCGCGTTTTTCCAGTATCTCGAATAGTTCGCGGCGGTTATCGGGGTTAAGGTAAACCGGGTTTAAAGTGATATAGGTTTTGCGGCGCGGCTTGTATCGCTCGCTTACTTCTTCAGATAGGATGATGATGTTCTTCTCGAACAGCGAGCGCAGTATCGGCATCACCGTTTTTTGGCCAAGGAGTTTTACGATATCGCTCACCGTCAACTCCGGCTGTATGTCAAGCGCTTCGGTAATCAGGTACTCTTTATCGTTTAGCTGGGTTTTATCGTACTCATGTTCCCGGTTCAGCATTATCCTGGTTTCGCTGGCCAGTTTAAGTGCCGATGGCAGGGCGGCGTTCATCACCTCGCCTGCATTACACATATAATATTCGGCCACCCAATGCCAAAAAGCAAGCTGCCTTTGGGTAACCACGGGAGCATCGTCCAATACCTCAATGATGTACTTCGCCTCGTATTTTTCGGGCGCATGCTCGCCAATGGCGGCTATAACGGCTGTGTAAAGCTTGCTTTTGCCAAACTGCACCACCACGCGTTTGCCTACAGCAACAGCACTGTTCATATCGAAAGGTATGCGGTAGGTATAGTTAAGGCTGATGGCCAAAGGCAATATCACCTCAACAAAAAGCGTTTTACGGTTAGGCTGCTGTACCTCGGCAAACTCTAACATGGGCTTATTTATTGCGGAACGCAGCCAGCGCAAGCGTTATCCAGCCAATTATAAACAATAAACCACCCAGGGGCGTAACCGGGCCTATGGCTACCAAACCAGGCATTTTCAATAAATCGCGGCAGGCCAGTAAATACAACGAGCCCGAGAAAAGCAATATCCCTAACGTGAAACACCAGTAAGAAGCTACGATAAGATTATTTTTGAACCTGGCAAAGGTAGAGAGGAACAGCAAAGCGAAAACATGGTAAAACTGGTACTGAACCGCAGTATGCCAAACTTCCAGCTGCCGGGGCTGTAGTTTTGCCCCCAACGCATGCGCGCCGAACGCGCCGCAAATAACGGCAATAGCACCCAGGAGTGCAGCGGTACTTATAATTTGTTTGTTCATGCAGATATAAAAGGCTAAGTTAACCAAATGAAAGTATTACTTTATTGTGGTACGGTAAAATTCTAAATTGCGGGCGCAAAGCCACATGAAAAGATTCATCCTATTTACGCTAATTCTTGTTGTGGGCACCGGGTACCTTACGATTAAGTATTTCAAAAGCTTAAACTCGTCTGGCGTACACGCGGGCAACATTATGCGCACCATACCCGATAGCGCTGTAGCCGTTTTCGAATTCAGCAACGATAAGGGCTTTTACGAAATCTTTACCGACAACACCCTGCTGGGCAGCCTGATAGGCGAACAAGCGATAAGCGAGCTGGATACCGTGCGCCAAACGCTCTTTGGCAATGCGGCGCTGAGGCAATTCTTCGAGGGTAGCAACGTATTCCTTTCACTGCACCCCAATACCGGTTCGGAGCCCCAACTGCTGCTTACCGCGGCCGCCGGGAAAGATTTCGAAATAAGTATCATCGATGCCCTGGCTAAGCAAAAAAAAACGGGGATGCTCATCACTTCGTTTACCATGAATGAAAAAAGGGGCTTTGTTATCTACTTAGCTTCGCTCAAAAAACGCTTCTATCTCCTCAATACCGAAGAAAACATTTACTCGGCAAGTTTTTCTAAAGAACTCATAGCCCAGGTGGCCTCCCCTCAGAACGATAAGGAAACCTCGGCCTTCCTGCTCTTGCCCGATCAGCAAAACTCAAATTCGCTGGCCAATCTTTACATCAATTACAGCCAGCTATCGCCGCTTTTTGATAAGTTGTTCAAAACCAAAAACAACGATATCTTCAAAAACTTCCGGTTGCTGCCTGCTTCAGCTGCGCTCAATCTCAATTACAAAGCAGATGCGCTGATGTTTAACGGCTATACCAAAGCAGATGCCAACAAACCGACCAGCTACCTCAACCTGTTTATTGCCCAGGCACCGGTAGAAAACCAGCTGAAAGAGATTTTCCCTTCCACTACGGCGTATGCCATAAATATGGCGGCATCCGACCCTGAGAAATTTATGCACGATCTGAGCACCTTCCAGGATAAGGCGGGGCTGAAAACCGACCGGGATACGCTTATGAAAAGGGTAAAAGCCGAGACCGGCATCAACCTAAAATCAGAACTTACCAAACTGCTAGGCAAAGAGTTTGCCGTAGTTACTACTCGTTACCGTGAGAAATTTGCCTTGATAACCGTAAAAGACGGCTCAAAACTACGCCCCTTTATGGTAAACATCAGCACAATGATAAATGATGATACCGGCGAGTTAAATTACAACAAGCTGCCTTATTTCCTATTCGGCGATGCCTTCAACATGTTCCGCCGGCCTTATTTCAGGATATTCGATAATTACCTTGTGCTCGCCAACAGCGTTAAGGAGTTGGATAGCTTTGCCGATAGCTATCTTAACCGTAAATTCATGAGCAAGACCGATTCGTACCAGCGTTTTGATAACCTGATGGCCGAGCGCAGCAACGTAACATTCTACATCAATTTCAAAAACGCCCGCATGATATTGAAAAACGACCTGAAGGATAATGTTTTCGATGCTTACGAAAACAACAAGCTGTCCTTGCAGGATTTCCAATCGGCATCGTACCAGCTCACCGCCACCGATGGCAATTTCTACACCAACTTTTGCATGCTACGAAACCAGCGCGACACTACGCTCAGCGCAAAAAACGGCCAAAACCAACAATAAATACAACCCTTGCCGCTGTATTCCGTTAAAAGAGCATAATATTGGCGTAGTTTAGCGCTAAGTGAAATTGGAATGATATATTTAAGAGCCTTAACGCGAGCAAAGAATACGAAGCGATTTATGAAGAAATTTTTATTAGCATTTCCCCTGCTGTTAATTACTGTACACTCCTTTGGCCAACAATTTTCGCAATACAATACCGGCACTTTGTATGATTCTTTCGAAAACCCGTCGCGCGGCACCTTCATCCCCGATTCCAGCCGCAAGTTTGCTTTCAACTTCCTGCTACCCAATTTGTCTACCAATACTTTCTTAACGGGCAATTCGCAAATCCCATTAAAATCAAGGGCATTTTTAGGTTATTATACCACCACCAACCTAACATTTAACCAGGGGCGCATGAACCGGGTAAATGGCAACATCAACTACTACTCGCTGATGTTCAAGATGTTCACCAACCTGGAGGGTAATGCCGAGATTGGTATATCGGCACAAAGCAAAATAGAGGCCCGCGGCCTTTTCAGCGACGAAACTATAGCCTTGTACAACGGCCCAAATGCCTTTGCCGACGACCATTACGACAACATCTTCAACAACCAGGGTACTTACCAGGCCTACCACCAGCTTAGTTTTACCTATCGCGAAAAAATAGACCGCAAGCTGGCCCTGGGCATAAAGCTTAGCGCATTGATGGGTATCCGTTACCAAAAATTAGAAACAAAAACTTCGTCGCTGGATATAGACCGGCCGGGCGACCAGGCAATTGTTGCTATGACTGGCAGGTACCACCTTAATTATAACCCCGGGCCGTTTACCGGGCGCGATTATTTGCCAACCTTCCGCAACCCGGGTATATCCGCGGGCTTTGGGGTATCGTACCGCACAAGGGATGCATTCAACCTGCAATTCAACCTTAAGGATATGGGCTTTATCCACTGGAGCAACCGATCCAGCGTGTATAATTTTGCCGCTACTGATACCATAACACAGTTTTCGTCGAGCCAGCGCGAGCACAACATCTACGAAGCGGCCAGGCACATCACCAAAACCAACGACAAAATCGGCGGTTTCATAACACCCACTAACAGCAAGATTGAGATAAGCGCAAACAAAACCTACTGGCTCGATTATAACAACCTGTATAAATATTCGCCAACGTTCATCATTTCTAAAGAGGTGTTTTTTGATGGCGTAACGGCGGCGCTTGTAAACCCCGTGCAATATAAAAACTACACGGTAACGCTTACCACCAGCTACAATAACTACAAAATATTAAGCGTGGGCGGCCAGTTTATGATAAAAACGCCCAATGTGGAGTTTTTTGCCGGGAGCGAAAGGTTGATACCAACCGCAAGGCTGGCATTGGCATCAACAAAAAATACCGGCCAGATAAACCGGAGCGCGGCTTATACCGGCGAAGACATATTCATTGGCGCAACCTTTAAATTCGGCCCGCTGATAGAGCACCCGCTTAATGCGAGCTACGTGCCTACGGATAATAAACCGGGTTTCTTCCGCAGGATATGGAACCGCCTGTTTGGTAGTGGCGACGATTATTAGGCGTTCGCCTTTTTGCCGGCGATAAAATCTTTAAGGTAATAAGGCTCGAAGTAAGCCACATCTACAAAATCCTGAGCGAGGTATTTTTCGGCAGCTATAGCCGTGAGGTGTGCCGCAGAATTGGCAAAGCCGGTGCGGAAATTGGCATTAGAGTTACCGCTTAAAGCCACGCGGCATTTATCTGCACCATCGCCAAAAAATAATATCTTATTATCGGCCAATAAATCCGCAAAGCTATCTCCATTTACTATTTCGGCTGCGGTAGGCTTAACCACATCACCCTGCTGATCGAATATAGCCGTAAACACTTCCATGCGGCGGGCATCAATCATAGGGCATAATAGCATATCGCCTTCAGCATCTGCAATACCTTTAGCCATAGCCGCCAGGGTATCAACCGATATCAGCGGTTTATCCAACGCAAAACATAAGCCTTTTGCAGTAGAAACACCAATACGCAAGCCCGTGTATGAGCCGGGCCCACAGCTTACCGCAACAGCATCCAAGGCATCGTAACCTATACCCGCATACTTTAGCAAACCATCTATATACAGCGTTATTACCTCGGCGTGTATATTACGTTGGTCTATCTCTTTAAGGCCCAATACCTGCCCATCCCGGGCTAATGCTACCGAGCAGGAGGTTGTTGCTGTTTCTATTTGTAGTATGGTCATTTTAGTTCATGGATGATAGTTCATGGTTGATAGTTTGAAGGGAGAAGGTGCGTCTTCAGATGCTGCTATGAACCATCTCCCATGAACTATGAACCAACTGTTATGGTACCGGATCATGCCCGTGGCCGCCCCAGGGGTTGCAGCTGGCTATGCGTTTTATGGTAAACCAACCGCCTTTAAATGGCCCATATTTTTTAATAGCCTCTGCCCCGTATTGCGAGCAGGTGGGCGTATAACGGCACGATGCCCCGGTTATAGGTGATATAAAGTACTGGTAAAACTTTATCAGCAGCAAAAAAATACTGCCAATAAGGCGGGCAAATATATCCCACAAAAACTTCATTTGATTACCTGCCCCCCAAGCTGCGCCAAAAGCTTAAGCATTTTTTTTTCGATAAGGGCGTAATCGGCCAGTTCTTTGCCAATGAAGCCAATAGACAAAATGATGCGTTTATCGGCATCGGCCAGTACATCATATAACAAGGCTTGTTTGTTGAGGCGATAAGCCTCGCGCATGCGGCGCTTGATCACGTTACGGTCCACAGCGCGTTTGTAGCGCTTTTTTGCCACCGAGAACACTACCTGCACAGGGAATTGCTGCGCGTTATCTACAGGCATCCAGGAGGCCCGGAAGGGGTAACACAAAAAAGAAGAACCGTTATGAAAAAGCCCGTCTATAAGCTTCTTATTACATAACCGTTCTTCTTTTTTAAAAGTATGCATAGTTGTTAGTGCTGAACCTAAATTAAGCTTGTAACCGGTTCGGCCCCTTATTTATTTTAATAAGGAAAAACAACCAGTATATTAAGCTTTGTGGGTGCGCTCGTCAGAAACTGACAATCTTTTGCGGCCTTTGGCTCTTCTTGCTGCTAATATCCTCCTGCCGTTAGCAGTTGACATGCGCTCACGGAAACCGTGTTTATTCCTTCTTTTCCTTTGTGAGGGCTGAAACGTTCTTTTCATGGCTATATTTTATTCTTATTATGCTTAATCTTCGTCCTAAAAAACAAGAGTGCAAATGTAGCGTATTTTTTAGTTTTTTCAAATAGAAATGTTGTTATTTGATAACGCGTATTTATTAACATATTAACATAGCCGCTTATCTCATGAAATTTACCGCCTGCCTGCTGCTTATTTTGCTTCCTCTCGCCGCCTTTTGCCAGGACCCTATGGCCGCCCACTATAAAATATACAATACAGCCAAAAATGCCCCGGCTACGCTGGATGATGTAATTAATGATATGGAAAAGAACGATGTACTTTTCTTCGGCGAGGAGCATAATGATAGCACGGGCCATTACCTGGAAGCCGTGCTATTTAAGATGCTGGCAGCGAAATACCCTGTTAAAACAGCGCTATCAATGGAGATGTTCCAAACCGATTGCCAAACAGTATTGAACGAGTACCTGGCCGGCTTTATCCGCGAGAAGAACCTGATTACCGAGGGCCGCGCCTGGAAAAACTATAAAGATTACCGCCCAATGGTTGATGCCGCCAAAGACAATAACCTGCCCGTTATTGCTGCCAATGCCCCTACCCGCTACACCAATATGACCACCCGCGTTGGGCTTGGCGACCTGCAAAAACTGGATGCCACCGCCAAAACCTGGCTGCCGCCCTTACCGATAGATACCGCAACCGGCCGATATTACGATAAATTCGGCGAGGTGATGGGTGGGCACGGTGGCCCCATGCACGTGTATCAATCGCAAAATCTGTGGGATGCCACAATGGGCTACTCCATAGCCAAATTTTACAAGGCGCATAAAGACTTTAAAATAATGCAGGTAAACGGTGGCTTCCATAGTGAAGAAAAACTGGGTACCGTTGCGCAGCTAAAGAAGTACGCGCCTAAAATAAAGGTAATCAACGTACAGGCCTACGCCGATGATAACTTCGACAAGCCCGATTGGAGCAAATATGCCAAATTCGGAGATTATATTATTTTGACGGACCCTAAGCTAGCGAAGACTTTTTAAAAGCGTTTTACCACCTCGTCATTGCGAGCGATAGCGTGGCAACCATCGGCAAGAATAGGAACTTCGCAAATCCGCTCTGCTTGCCGAGGATTGCCACGTCGCCCAACCACGCGTTTCCCAGCGCAGCGACTCGCAACGACGTAGTGGATAGTTGCACTCACTCCTCAAAACTAACCAGCGCCGCATATTTCTTTGGCGCCACTTCGCAGTAGGCTACCTTTAATAGTTCGGTACACATCTCGGGTTTTGCAGCATTCAGGTCGATATGTGTCCAGCCAAGTTTACCCCACTTATTAGGTACGGGGTAAACGCCGTTGCCTTCGGCAAGGCAAAAGATGTCCTGGTCGGCCGGCGATAGCTTTACTGTAGCCCGTGCGTTTTCGGGTACCATGGTGGCAAATATTTTCCCGGCTATTTTAAAGGCGGTTTTCTCGAAGTGCGGCTCTTCGGTCGCTTCCGGCAAAGAAAGCGCGGTTTGGCGCAACGTTTCAGTCGTTATCATTTGCTTTAATAGTCTACCTATAACCTCTAAAACCCGACACCTTCATATAGCTTGGGGCATCATTATTAGGCAGGCGCTTTAAAATTAGTGTGTCGCTGTATTTGCTCGATATAAAATCCTTGTAGTCAACTTCCAAATCAAGCCGCTGATTTTTTCCTGAACGGGTATAATCCACCATAACATGGTATTCGGTCCGTTTAGAATTACTCCATTCATAAACGGAATCAATGCGACAATACACCGTTACACCCTCTTTAGCTAGCCTGCTTTCAACCTGCTTGTCGTTATATTGCGTACAAAAATAGCACGCAACCAATATAAAGACTGCGATAGCGGGATACATGTACCACATCACTTTCAAGTCCTCTTTACTATAATCGCTCACAACTTATCAGTACAAGGTGTATTTATTCTACAATTACCTCAGTTATATCGAACTCTTTGGGGGAACACAAAACGGCAAACTTCAATAATCCAAATAGCGATAATGCTTCACGCCTTAAAAAATCTACACTCACCATTTTATTTGAACGCCATTTCGTTGATAAGCTGTTATATCACAAAGTTCCGGATCGGTTGATGAACACGACATTGTAACTGTATCTGAGGTTTGTAGCATGTTATCCGCGTCCCTAAACTCTTGGGTGTAAAATCGGTTGTTAAACCGATAATAAACAACAGCGTAATTAGCAACAGTGTGCTTTACAATTACCTGGTTAAATCCCACAACTATTCCCTTAGTAATCAGCCCGTGCGCTGCAAGTTCGTATTTTTGATAAACCCATCTCAATACATACGCTGCTAAAACGCAACCAACTATTAGCCCTGTGTAATTAAAGATAATCGAATTGCGCAGGTCATTTGATGTCTGGCCATGTAACCTAACGGCAGTTAAAATTAAAAATCCCCCACAAATACCAACCAAAGACCATGCTCCATAAGGCGAATTGTAACGATGTGAATAACATATAAATACGCAAACACTTACAAAGATCACGGCCTTTACGCTTCCGGTAAATATCCTTTTGGCTGTCATTATTTCTTCGCAGCCAAAATATCCCTTATCTCGGTAAGCAATACTTCTTCTGTTGACGGTGCAGGCGGCGCGGCAGGTGTTGCAGCCACCACTTCTGCTTCATTTCGTTTAAGTTTATTCATTATTTTAACCACCATAAATATACATAAAGCAATAATCAAAAATTCACCAACAGCGCTTAAAAAGCTTCCGTAACTTATAGCAACTTCTTCCACTTTAGCTGCTGCATCGCCCGGCTTTAACACCAATTTCCATTTAGACAGGTCTACTCCGCCTAGCAGATACCCTAATGGCGGCATAATAATATCCTTCACCAGGGCATCAACTATTTTGCCAAACGCGGCCCCGATAATCACACCCACCGCCAAATCAACCACATTGCCACGCATGGCAAACTCCTTAAACTCTTTTAAAAAAGCCATAACGATATATTTAAAGGTTAAATTTTAAACATTGTATCATGCTTTCAAACAAAATACGCCGATACGCCTTTACAACATTACACCAATGCCTTTTGTTTATTTTATAAGTTAAGGTAATTGATGTACTTTTGCCTTTGTCTTAATTATGCTTAAACAGAACCTTCAACAAAAGCTTTTACAAAAACTTTCGCCGCAGCAAATACAATTCATCAAGCTGTTGCAGGTGCCTACGGTATCGTTAGATACCCGTATAAAAGAAGAACTGGAAGAAAATCCCGCGCTTGAAGATATAAGCCTGGCCAATATAAACGAACCCGAGGAACAATACCCCGACCGCGACCCCGACGAAGATAAGTTCAACGCCGACGAAGAGCGTGGAGAGATGGACGAGTTTAATATAGACGACTACCTGCAGGAAGATAACGTGAACGATTATGGCTCTCGTTACGACCAAAACGGCGAAGACGAAGACGAACGCAAGGAAATACCCATTGCCGTGCAAAGCTCGTTCTTCGAGAGCCTGCAATCGCAACTGGATCTGCTCCCCGTATCAGACAAAGATTTTGCTATAGGCAAGCAGATCATCGGCAGCCTTGATGACGATGGCTACCTGCGCCGCCCCATCATGAACATTACCGACGACCTGGCCTTTTCGCAGAACGTGATGGCCGAAGATGAGGAAGTGGAGGATATGCTGAAAGTAATTCAAAGCTTTGATCCGGCCGGCGTTGGCGCGCGTAGCCTGCAGGAATGCCTGCTGATACAACTCCGCAAAAAAGATGCTAACGACCCTATTGTAAAAAAAGCAATTATAATTGTTGAAGATTACCTGGACGAGTTTACCCGTAAGCATTACGATAAACTGGAACGCGTGCTGAATATGAATTCCATAGAGTTACGCGGCGTTGTTGCCGAGATACTGAAGCTAAACCCCAAACCGGGCGACAGCAACGAGGTAAGCACCAAGCAAATGCAGGTGATACCCGATTTCCATATCAGTAACAACGATGGCATGCTGATACTAACACTAAACAGTAAGAATGCGCCCGAACTGAAGGTGAGCCGCTCTTACCAGGAGATGTTCCAGCATTACGATAAGGCTTCGCAGAAGGACAAGAAGCTGAAAGAAGCAGTGCAATTTGTGAAGCAGAAGCTCGATTCGGCCAAATGGTTTATAGATGCTATTAAGCAGCGCCAGCAAACGCTGCTGAAAACCATGAACGCCATAATGCAGTACCAGTACGATTTCTTTTTAACCGGCGACGACAAAAACCTGAAGCCGATGATTTTGAAAGATATTGCCGACCGCATTGGCATGGATATCTCCACCGTATCGCGCGTGGCCAACTCCAAATACGTACAAACCGAGCATGGCACTTTCCTGCTGAAATCGTTCTTCTCGGAAGCTATCCAAACCGAAAGCGGCGAAGAGGTATCAAACAAGGAGGTTAAGAAGATACTGGAAGAGCACATTGGCCAGGAAGACAAACGCCACCCCCTTGCCGACGAAAAACTGACCGACATATTAAAAGATGCCGGCTACAACATAGCCCGCCGCACCGTAGCCAAATACCGCGAACAGATGAACATCCCGGTTGCAAGGCTGAGGAAGGAACTGTAGTTAGTTCATAGCTGATGGTTCATGGTTCATAGCAGCTGCGGGAAAAGGTTCATGGTTCATAGTAAGGGTCTAATCCCCTATCAACTACTTCTTCTGTTATCATCCATGAACTATTAGCCATGAACTATCAACCATAAACCATGAACTAAATTTATAAACTGTTCTTTAGTGCGGTAATCATTTTAACTAAGATTTCGTATTCCGAATATAAGTCGGCGAACAGCTCGTCGTTTATGTACCCACGTTTTTGCGCAATAAATAAAGCACTTACAACTTCAATACCCGAACGAAAAGAATAAGTGAGGAAAACCTTAAAAACGGCTTTAGTTTGCCCGGTAGAACCCTCTGCTATATTGAGCACAACAGAATCCGCGGCCCGTTTCATTTGCGAGGTTAGCGTATAAACTTCGTCTTTCGGAAATGATTTCGTTAGTTGATTGATACGCTCATCTAAATCGAGTGCCCGCTGCCAAACCTGCAAACTTTCGAACCTGAATGCCATATTTTCACTTTGTGCTAATAAGCTATCAATTAACGAACCCTTTCTTCTACTATGAACTATGAACCATCAGCTATGAACTAATTAAAACCCGTGTTGTGGGCTTCTTACGTTGTAACGATTATTCAATAATATACCCAGCACCACCTCGTGCGAGCCGTTGCTTACGGTGCGCAGGGCAGATGTGGTAACATCGTACGAATAGCCTACGTTTATTACCGAGCTGAGGTTAAAACCGGCCAGTACCGAGTACGAATCGCCTTTACGGAACGAGCCGCCGAACCAGAACCTATCGCGGAAGGATAACTTCATGTTGATATCGAAAGTTACCGGTGCCGGATCGATGAACTTTAACAGGGCCGATGGCAGCAATGTAACATCATCTGAAAGGAATATTTTGTAGCCGCCTGTTGCGAAGTAGTGCGGCACGGTTTTGCTTTGGTTAGCAGTATTGCCGGTAGTTATATACAGGTTCTGCGGCAAAATCTGCTGCACCGATACGCCGAAGTAAAACCTGGATGAATAGGCCCATAAGCCCACGCCCAAATCGGGTTTCCATTGGTTGTTGTTGATATTGTTGAGGGCCGGGTCGTTTTGCGTCTCCAGCGTTATCATATCCGTATTCAGGTTAATGTGGTTCACCCCTGCTTGTACGCCTACGGCCAGGTTAAGCTGGTCGGTAAGGCCCAGGTGGTAAGCATAGCTGGCATCGATATTGGTTTGGGTAATGGGGCCTGCTTTATCAGATACTATGGCAAAACCTATACCATGATGCGGTTCGGCGGCGCGGTAATACTGCGTAAACAACCTGCTGGATGGGTTCTCCCCTCCCGATGCCGGGAAGGCGGTTGCATCGCCCTGCAAAAAATCCTCCCCAAGCGGTGCGTTTATGCTGAAGTAACTGGTTACCGGTGCGCCTTGCAAGCCGGTCCACTGGCTGCGGTAGCCCAGTTTGGCATCGGTATAGTTTTCAATACCAGCCACGGCCGGGTTCAGTAAAAAATTATTAAATACATATTGCGTGTATTGCGGGCGCTGTTGTGCAAATGCCGTTCGCACAAACAAAGTAAGCAATACCATTAGAAGTAAGTTTTTTCTCATCTGATAATTGTGACACTTCCCGAAACAGCTTTGCGGCCGTTTTTAGGGTTTATAATATAATAATATGTTCCTGATGGTAAATTTGCGCCTTTGTAGGTGCCGTCCCACGGAATGCCGTAACCAACAGACGAATATACCTTTTCTCCGTATCGGTTGTACACATCAACAGTGTTTCCGGGGTAACTTTCGAGATATTTTATGGTCCAGGTGTCGTTAAATCCGTCTCCGTTAGGCGTAAAGGTATTTATTACGCCCAACTTTTTCAGCACTTTAACAAAAATTTCGTCAGATTGCTGGCAGCCGTCGCTGCTGGTAACGGTTAACCGGTAACTAATATCGTCTGTTGCAGCGCATACGGGATTCAAAACATCATCATGATCCAGCCCTGTGGCCGGGGTCCATTTATAAGTTAAACCCTTGCCGCTGGCCTTCGCTTTCAAAAGCACCGTACCACCCTCCAGCAGGCCGGTATTGCCTCCGGCATTTACCGTTGGCGTAGGATTAACCGTAATCTGTTGTATGTTAGTATAGCTGCAGCCGTTCGTAGCCGTAAAAACATAGGTAATGGTGGCAACGCCCACTCCCGCAGTCGCGGGACTAAATAAACCCGAAGAATTCACTCCCCTGCCGCTGAAAACGCCCGTGCCGGCATAGCCATTGTTGTTAGCTATTAATTGCACCGGCGGTATTTCCAGGCAAATGCTACCTAAAGCGGTAACCTGGGCAATGGGGTTAGCTTTTATAACGATATCCTGCTCGGTAACATCTACACAGGCATCGCCCGAGTAGGCCTCCATCCGCAGGCGGTAAGTTTTGGTGGCAGGCGTGTTGAATAAGGCATAGCTGTGGCTGTATATCCTATCTGCAGGCAGGTTGGGCCGCAAAAAGGTTTCCGCATCCTGGCGATTGCCGTTATAATCGTAATACCAAATAATTTTGGTGAAGTTGCCAAAATCCAGCGTGGAGGCTTCATCCATCACTACGGGACTGCTGCTGCACAGCGCATCCTTATCGCGCACGGTAAACTTGGCCATTGGCTGCGCGCCGTTCACCGTAAACTGTTGGGTCTTCTCGAACACGCACCCGCTTGCGCTGGTTACCGTAAGCTTAACCGTGTACACCGCTGCAAGGGTGTACCTATGGCTGGGGTTTTTAAGTGTGGATGTATTAGGGTTGGCAGCATTCGCCCTGGCATCGCCAAAATCCCACAGGTAGGTAAAGCCGCCTTCGGTATTATCGGCAATAGTGCTTTTATCGCTAAAGCGGGCAACATCAGATATACAAACATCGGGCAGGGTAAAATTAACTACGGGGATGGGGTTAATTACGATGGTGCTCTCTGCAGGCAGGCCCGCACAGCCGCTTTGGTTGGCTACAGTGAGCTTTATTTTGTAGCTCCCGGTATTGGCGTATAAGTGCGTAAACGGCTTATTATCATTAAACGTGGCGTTGGTGCCGTCGCCAAAATCCCAAATCCAGGCTTTAATGCTGCCATCTGTGGTTGTAGAAGCATCGGTAAGGGTAATCTCTTTACCCGCACAAAGTGGTGCGCTGATCTTAAAAGCAGCCAGCGGCTCCTTAGCAACATGCACAACCATGGGCTGCGAAACCGCAGCGCAATCATTAAAGTTCACGGTAGTTAATACAACATTATAATTGCCTGGCGCTGCATACACGTGCTTTGGGTTTTGCAGGGCGCTTGTTTGCCCGTCGCCAAAATCCCATAGCCAGGTTTTTATAGCTATGCCCTTGGTATCCGTAACATCGGTAAAGCTGGCAGCTTCGCCGGGGCAGGCGCCATCAACCGTAAATTTGGCATCGGGGTATTCGCTAATGTTGAAATCGAAATCAATATCGGTGGTAGCGCCGCAAATATCGCCGTTGGGGTTGTTCACCGTAGCTGTAACGCTGTAGTCGCCGGCCGAAAATTTCACCGGTTTATAATACTCGTAGTAATATAGGGTCTTCCCCTCTTTAATGGCCGTGCCGGTTACCGCGGGGTTGTTTATTATAAGCGGTGTTGTGCCGTCTTTAAAATCCCATTGTATGCGGGGGGTGGGATAAGGCAGCGTCAGCAGCAATTTATACTCAATATCTTTACAACCGTTTATTTTGACAGTGCTATGGCTGCCCGCGGCGGCATCCTCCAGTGCGATAAACTGGTTAAGGTTCTTGAGGCTCGCACCTGCCGCATACCCATACGATTCGAGGTTGCCAAAACCATAGGCAATGGCGTTGAACCCCTCTGCTGCCCTAATGTTGTGCGTACCCGCATTTACGCTTATCTGCGCGTAGGAATATATAGAGTTGCCGGGCACGGGGGTAAAATCGGTGTATGGCTTGCCGTCCAGCGTAAAGGTTGACGCCTGGTCGGTTTTGATGACTACGTTGATATAGTTGGCAATGATGTTGAAATATGGGCTGGAGTATAACGTAACCTGATCCAGCGTTTGCTCGGTAGGCGTTAGGTATATCATTTCGGGGTCGCCAAGGTCATTGTTATCATGCGTGCAGCCGTTGAGGTTTTGCCCCTGCGATATGGCGTATTGTACCACTTGTATGGGCTTATCTGCCGTTATCACGTTAGTTTGCTGCGAGGTAAATTCGTAGTTCATCAACCCCGCAACCGGGATGAACGTGCTGCTACCGTTAATTTTGATAGCGGTATTATCCTCGCTGGTAATTATCCTGAATATATCGTAATTACGGTTCTTTAGCGGAACGGTGATGTAATTTTTGCCCCAGGATGAAATAGGGTACACCTGCTGGAAAAGGTTATCAGAGGTAAAATTCGTTTCGGGGCAGCCGATGCCGATTTTGCTGCTGCCCGAGAATACGGCTATGGGCTTACAATCGCCGTTTACGTTTTTGGTGCGGATAACCGTGTTGGTGAGGTCGGTGGCCGACAGCCCCTGGTAAACTTCGCCTTTTTTTAATGTGATGGTTAAAGTTTGGCCGGCCAAAATACCATTCAACAGGTTGCCCTTCGGGATGATTTCTACCGTAGTATTATCTTCGGTAGCAACCACCATAAAAATAGAGTACGAGGGGACGTTTTCAACCTGTTGGGAGTTGGAGGCCTGGGTGTAGTTGATGGAATAGTAATTTTTGCCCAGGGCATTTACAGGCAGTAAAAGCGTTGCGCCCGATACGCTGCTGGCGTAGATATGCGCATAAACCGCAATATTCTTTTGCGCAGTGATGTGCAAACCTTTCATTGACTGCCCCTGCCCTTTTATAAATGCACTTGCGGGGATAACCACCGTGGTAACCTGGTTGGCCGTTACGGTGAAGGCGATAGAGAAGCTGCCGTCGGCAATCTCTACCTTGCCTGTTGTGTTTGCGCCGCCGGTAATGTAAAGGCTCATCTGGCTATTCTCGGAACCTTTGATGTGCGACATCCATCCCGTCCAAAACTCTTTACCCTGGCTGGATTGCGCGAAGGAAAAATGGCTAAAACATGCCAATATAATTGCCACCGCCGCACCTATCGCCTTAACCTTATTCAACTTAACAATAGTTTATATTTAATTGGCTGCAACATAAAAGCGCTCAGGTTTAAAATATTTACTAAAATTCAAACCCGTAATGGCGGCTTGCGCAATATCCCCGTAAATATATCGCTTTTTATCGCTAAAAAAACTTATCAGGATTGGGTACCAGGTTCAAAAATTTCTCGAAGTTCTCTTCGTAGTGCGATTGGTCCAGCCGGTAATAGAACGCGCCTTTTTTTGATGATAGCTTATCCTTTTCGGCCAGTTTCACCAGCAAGCCTGTTGATAGCAGTTTGCGGCTAAAGTTACGGTCATCGAACTCGGTTTGATAAACCCCCTCGTATAGGGCCTGCAACTGCGGTATAGTAAACTTACCAGGCAGCAATTGAAACAATATCGGGTGCAGCGCCGCCTTATAGCGAAGCTGCTTCAGCGCGCCGGCCACCATCTCGGCATGGTCGAAAACCATGGGCGGCATCTTATCCAGCAAAAACCACTCGGGGCTATACTCGCCGGTTAGCTGCTCTTCATATTGGTGTATATCTATCAAAGCAAAGTACGCTACCGAAAGGGTGCGCTCCACAGGGTCGCGGCCGGGTTTGCCAAACACCATGAATTGGTCCATATATACGTCCTTTAGCCCGGTGCGCTCTTCCAGCACTCGGGTTGCGGCATCTTCGGGGCTCTCCGTGGGGTTCATAAAGCCACCCATCAGGCTCCATTTGCCCCTCTCGGGCATTAAACCACGCTTCACCAGTAACAATTTTACGTTTAAGCCATCAAAACCAAATATAATACAGTCAACAGCAACCAGCATACGCAGCTGCCCGGGATATTCATGCATGAGCGGTAAGTTTATTTACAATTGTATTAATTACAAGTGTAGAAATAATATTGGCATTTTAAAAACCGTATAGAAATGTAATGCATTTGTAAGTAATAATATTATACAATCGCTTTGTTAAGAATACATTGATATTTACAAGGCACCAGCAAAATATATAATCGTTTTGGAAACCATACTGAACATCTCCAACCTCTACAAAACCTACAAAAGCGCGGGGCGCACCTTAACGGTTTTAGATAATATCAACTTCGCCATAGGCGCCGGCACGGCAAATGCCATCGTAGGCCCATCGGGCAGCGGCAAAACTACCTTGCTTGGCCTCTGCGCCGGGCTGGATAGCGCAACATCGGGCCTGGTAGCGCTCAACGGTGTAGACCTTGGCTCGCTGGGCGAGGATAAACGTGCGCAGGTGCGCAACCAGTACGTAGGTTTCATTTTCCAGAATTTCCAGCTATTACCAACGCTTACCGCTTTGGAGAACGTGATGGTGCCGCTGGAACTGCGCGGCGAGAAGAATATCAAAGCCCGCTCTTTAGATCTGCTGGATAAAGTAGGCCTGGCCGACCGCGGCCACCACTACCCTGCCCAACTATCGGGTGGCGAGCAACAGAGGGTATCCTTGGCGAGGGCGTTCTCCAACTCGCCCCGGATATTGTTTGCGGATGAACCCACCGGGAATTTAGATGCCGAAACCAGCGAGAAAGTAGTGAAACTCATCTTCGACCTGAATACTGAAGCCGGTACCACCCTGGTGCTGGTAACGCACGATTTGGAACTGGCTGCCAAAACACAGCGCATATTGCGCATAAAAGGCGGCAAGCTGGTTTCCGACGAACCCACAGGCAACAAATAGCGGCTGAAATGGACAACATCAATTACAATCGCAAAATAAACTTTGCCTGGCTATTTAAGATGGCCCTGCGCGATAGCCGCCGCAACCGCGCCCGGCTGTTGCTGTTTATCTCCTCCATCATCTTCGGCATAGCGGCGTTGGTGGCTATCTACTCGTTTAGGTATAATATACAGAACGACATCAATGCCCAGGCCGCAACCCTTATCGGTGCCGACCTCAGCATCACCGGCAACAAACAGCCCGACAAAAAGCTACAATCCCTGCTCGATTCCATCGCCGGCGATCGGTCAGAGGAGCGCAGCTTTGCCTCGATGATATACTTCACCCGCACGCAGGGCACGCGACTGGTGAACATAAAGGCTTTGCAGGGCGCGTTCCCCTACTATGGCGATTTAGAGACCACGCCATTGCAGGCGGGCAAAAGCTTCAAAACAGGCAAATACGCTTTGGTTGATAAAACGCTGATGCTGCAATTCAATGCCAAAGTGGGCGATTCGATAAAAGTGGGCAGCACCTCATTCGCCATAGCAGGCATCCTGAATAAAGCACCGGGGCAAACCGGAATAGCGGCAGGCATTGCACCTATCGTTTATATCCCCTTCCAATACCTGGAAGAAACCAAACTGATTGGCTTAGGCAGCCGCATCAATTATGCTTACTATTATAAACTGAAGCCCGGCACCGATGCCGAAAAACTTTCCAAGAAACTTGAGCCTGCACTGGATAAAGCTGATTATGGCTATGATACCGTAGAGGGCCGCAAAGAAAACACCGGTCGCTCCTTTGGCGATTTGTCGCGGTTCTTGTCGCTGGTGGGTTTTATAGCCCTGCTGCTGGGCTGTGTGGGCGTGGCAAGCGCCATCAACATCTACATCCGCGAGAAGATTGCCTCCATCGCCATTATGCGCTGCATGGGCGTAAAAGCTTCTGAAGCGTTCCTGATTTACCTGATACAGATTACCGGCATCGGCCTTATCGGCTCGGTAGCAGGCGCTATATTGGGCACTTCCATCCAGCATTTGCTACCGTTCGTATTGAAGGATTTTTTGCCGATTACCATATCCGTACAAATCTCCTGGATGGCCATTTGGCAGGGGATTGTGCTGGGCATTATTATATCGGTACTGTTCGCGCTGCTGCCGCTCATCAATATCCGCAACATATCGCCCTTGAACACCCTGCGCCTATCATTCGAAGACACCGCCACCAAGCGCGACCCGTTCCGCTGGCTGGTGTATTTGTTAGTGGTAGGTTTTGTGGTGAGTTTCTCGTACCTGCAACTGGAAGATTGGGCGAGCGCAGCAACGTTCACCGTCGGCATCCTCATCGCCTTCCTGATTTTGACGGCCATTGCCTGGTTGCTCATCCGTTTTACGCGCCTGTTGATCATGAGCAGTTGGAGCTACATCTGGCGGCAGGGCTTCGCCAACCTGTACCGGCCACGTAACCAAACCATCATCCTTACGGTATCTATCGGCCTAAGCACGGCCTTTATCGCTACTTTATTCCTGATACAGCAATTGCTTATTGCGCAGGTGTCGCTATCATCAAGCGGCAACCAAAGCAATATGATCTTGTTCGATATCCAAACCGCGCAGGAAAAACCCCTTGCCGAGCTCACCCGAAAACAGGGCCTGCCGGTGCTATCGCAAGTACCCATCATTACCATGCGGCTGGAGAAAGTGAACGGCAAAACCGCCGCGGATGCCAAAAAGGACAGCACGCTGCGCATATCGCCCCGCGCCTACGCCTGGGAATACCGCGTTACCTATCGCGATTCGCTCACCAGTTCGGAGGACATCACGTCGGGCAAATTCATAGGCAAGGCCACGCCGGGCAAGGATATCCCGGTATCGGCAGAGGAACGTTTTGCGCAAAGGATAAACGCCAAAGTTGGCGATAAGCTGGTATTCAACGTGCAGGGCGTTATTATGAATACCTATATCAGCAGCATACGCAAGGTGAACTGGAACCGGGTGCAAACCAACTTTCAGGTGCTGTTCCCTAGCGGGGTGTTGGAGGCTGCGCCGCAGTTCCATGTGTTGCTTACGCATGTGCCGTCACAAAAGTCTTCGGCTGCTTACCAGCAGGCGGTGGTGAAACAATTCCCCAACGTATCTATCATCGATCTTGGCCTGGTGCTTACCGTGCTGGATGAATTGCTGGATAAGATTGGCTATGTTATCAAATTCATGAGCGGGTTCAGTATCCTTACGGGTATCATCGTGCTTATCTCTTCTGTACGCATCAGCAAATACCAACGCATACAAGAGAGCGTTTTGCTGCGCACGCTGGGTGCCAGCCGCCGCCAGATATTTTCTATCACCGCCTTAGAATACCTGTTCCTTGGCGCGCTATCGGCTTTAACCGGTATCGTTATCGCCATAGGCAGCAGCTGGTTACTGGCTAAATACACTTTTAAAACACCTTACCACGTAGATTTTGCACCTGTTGCTTACATATTCGTAGCCATCACGGGGTTAACGGTAGTCATAGGCTTACTCAACAGCCGGGGCATATTAAACAAACCGCCGCTGGAGGTGTTACGTTCAAACGCTTAAATTTAAACATGAAACATCCATTCAAAATAACATCCGTATTACTGCTGACTGCCCTTTTGACCGCCTGCGGCGGCGATAAGAAACAGGCTCAGAGCGATACAACATCGACAACCACAGCAAGCACGGGCGCAGGAAAAAAAATCGTGTTGTTTTTTGGCGATAGCTTAACTGCAGGTTATGGGCTCGAAGATGCCTCGCAGGCATTCCCCGGCGTGGTGCAGGCTAAGATAGATTCGGCCAAACTGCCCTATACCGTTGTAAACGGCGGCCTGAGCGGCGAAACATCTGCCGGCGGCCTTAGCCGCATTGATTGGTTGCTGAAACAGCAGTCGCTCGATATCTTCGTACTGGAACTTGGCGCTAACGACGGCCTCCGCGGCCTGCCTGTTGAAGATACGGAAAAGAACCTGCAAGCCATCATCGATAGAGTAAAAGCAAAATACCCGAAAGCAAAACTGGTAATGACAGGCATGCAGGTACCGCCCAACATGGGTGCCAATTATGCCAACGATTTCAAGAACATATTCCCCACGCTGGCTACCAAAAATGATATGGTGCTGGTACCTTTCCTGCTGCAGGATGTTGCGGGCATACGCAGGCTTAATCAGGGCGATGGCATCCATCCCACTGCCGAAGGCGCTAAAATCGTAGGGGCGAATGTTTGGGCGGAGTTGAAGTCGATATTGTAGTTTTGTTTAACCACAAAGGGCACGAAGACTTGCAAGTCACATTTAGCACAAAGGGCACCAAGAAAAATCTTAGTGCCCTTTGCGGTTTTTTACTTTGTGTTCTTTGTGGTAAAATACCATGCGAGTTAATGTCCTGCCACTATCTCCACTTTCTTCGCCTTCAGGTTGAAAAGGCCAAACACCAAAATAACCGCGAAACTGATGCCCGGTACCAGGTACGCCAATTGTATATTATGGAACTTATCTGATATCCGGCCCATTATCGGCGGCATGATGGCGCCGCCCACGATACTCATGATGACCAGCGATGAGCCCAGTTTTTTGGTTTTGGCTGTTAAATCGCGGATGCTGAGCGAAAATATAGTTGGGAACATGATAGACATGAAGAACCAAACTGCCATCAGCGTGTACACTGCCGCTTCCCCTTTAAGGTTAACAGCTCCTATAATAAGTACGACATTGATAAAAGCATAAATAACCAACAATTTTACGGGGTTGAAATAGCGCATCAGGAATGTGCCGATAAACCTGCCTGCCATAAAGCCTGCGAATGCTGCCGGCAGATAGTAGGTTGAGGCCTCCTTCTCGGTAAAACCCGCAACCTTTTCGCTGAACTTGATAAAGAAGCTACCTACGCAAGCCTGGCCGCCCACGTAAAAAAATTCGGCCAGCGCGCCGCTCATCAATTGTTTATCTTTCAACAATTCGGCTATACGGGCACCGATAGGGCGTTTTTCCTCGTTCAACTCGCTCGCGCTTTCTTCGTGTATAACCGGGAATTTAGTACGCCACACTAAAATAGCTACGGTAAGCACTACCAGGCTTATCACTACGTAAGGTATCTGCACGGATGCGGCTTCCTTATCGAGGTATTGCGTCAATGCCCCGGGCGACATGCCCTTCTCCTGTGCATCGGTCAACGTTGTGCCCGACAGGATAAAAATCCCGCCCATCAATGGCCCTAAAACAGCCGCAAGGCCGTTGAACGATTGCGAGAAGTTGATGCGCTGGGTAGCCTTGGCTGGGTCGCCCAGTACGGTAATGAGCGGGTTGGCAGCCGTTTCTAAAAAGGCCATGCCCGAGAATACGATGAACAACGCGCCCAGGAAGTAATTATAATTTCGTGCCGCAGCTGCCGGATAGAACAACGCTGCCCCGAATGAAAACAGCAACAGGCCCAGCACGATGCCGCCTTTGTAGCCGTACTTGTTCATAAACAAGGCTGCCGGTATGGGCAGCAGGAAATAAGCAATGTAGGATGCCGAATCGATAAGCGAGGATTGAAAATCGCTCAGCTGGCAGGCTTTCTTGAGGTGCGGGATGAGTATAGGGTTAAGGTTGAGCGCAAATCCCCATAAAAAGAACAAGGACGTAATAAGTGCTACAGCCACAAGGTTGCTATCTGTTTTCTTTTGTTGCATTGTCGGTTTAAATGTATTCAGGTTTTTTGGAGGCCACAAGATATATTATTTAAATGCAGCTTGTATGTTATCTAACGAAATTGCTCATATTTTCAACGAAATTGCGTTTAACGCTGAATAATCTCCGGTGAAATGGTGAACCGTATCAAGATAGCTTTCCAGCCAATCGTTGTTTACGATGGTATCGTAATCGCCTTTTACTTTAAAAAATCCGTAGCCGGTTTGCAACAGGTTGCCCTTTTTTGGTTTTGTATAATTTCATTTTAAAATAAATTTAGCTCAGTGTGGTTAATTTTACCGCAAAGCGAGCAAAGAATTTGGAAGCTGATGAGCGCAAAGGCCGCAAAGAGAATGCAAAATAATATTAAGTTTTTCTGCGCTTGCAAGGCTTTGCGCTTCTTTGCGTTTTTTCTTTGCGTGCTTTGCGGTAAAATGTTATATCAAGTTATTAATCGTTACGTTATTTTTTACGGCAAAGTGCGCAGAGGATTTACATGCTGATGAGCGCAAAGATCACAAAGATTTTTTTTCTCGCAAAGGCGCTAAGTCGCGGAGAAAAAAACAAGATAGAGTAGCTAAGCTTAAAAACCTTTGCGCCTTCGCGACTTTGCGTGCCATATAATTACCAAACTATGCCTTTGCGCCTCTTTGCGTTTTTTCTTTGTGTGCTTTGCGGTAAAATTTCACCACAAGGGCACAAAGATGTTTCCGGGCTAATTTTAATTTACCTCCAGTTCGTCCTTGGTGGGCAATTTGGGGAACGCGCCATGCGCCCCCGTTTGGTACCAGAAAACTACCGAGGCGATATCGTCTTGCAGGGGCAGGTACCTGCCGCCGGCCCGCCAGCCCAGTGCCTGCAGGGTAACTTTCAGGTTTTTCTCGAAGCGTATCGGGTCGGCAATATGCCAGCGGTAAAGGCCGAAACGCTGGGCAACGTTATAAAGCCCGTCGCCCTTTATCACCTGCGCCAGGCCGGTGTATGGCCCGCTGAACTCGGTGTAGCCATGCGTTTCGGAGCCATCAGGGTTTTTGCGGCGGGTATCGAAATTATACGATCCGCAAAAATAATCCTCGGTACCCGTGCCTATGATGGTAGGGAATTTGGTATCGCCATCCATAAAGAATTTTATCTCGCCCTCGCCCCACCAGCCGTTCTTGTTAGAGCCATAGGCCAAATAAGTACCCACGTACTGGCCCTTGCCCTGTATGCTATCAACCAAAACATAATCTTTTTTATAAGGCAGCGGGTTTATACGGCGGAACTGCGCGTGGAAGTACCCTGCATCCTCGGGCACTTTGGTCAGCGTATAATCTACCTGGTAGTACAGCACCATATCCTCATCGTCGATGTTTTCCATGGTGATGCGGCATTTCTTTTTGAAGGGCATGGGCCAGTAGCAGTTGAATGCGCTGCCGGGGTTTACCACCACCGCCAGCGAGGTGATGGGTGCGTATTTGCCCCAGCCCATGCAAAAGAAGTCGCCAACGGGCGCCTCTACCGATGGTGTGGTCTCATCGTCCCAATAAAAGCGAATGATGGAGTAGCGCCAGTTGCCGGTGGGCGTCATCCAGATGTGCTGCACGGCACCCGGGCCATCTATTTCGGCTACGGTATAGGTAGTGTGTTTTTTGATGACTACACTGGGGCTCACTTTCCAGGTTTGCCCCAAATCGCGCGAGGCGCCGGCGCCTGTGCCCGTGGTAGCCATGCCGCCTTTGCCTTTTTCACCATGGAAATTTTCGGGACTGATGGAGCGGCTAACGGCATCCGAGGTACGGAAGATATTGCCCATGTTGTTATTCAACCCATCGTAGGTTTGCTGCGCACGCACGCCGAGGCCCAGGATGCACAGCATCCCGAAAAGGAATAATTGCTTCTTCATAATTCAGGTTTATTGGGAACTAAAAGTAGCGAATAATAAGTGTCGATTAAATATCGAACACCGAATATCCAATTTTGAATAATGAAGGTGAAAGTTCGGGGTTAGTAACCTGGCGCAAATGTCTGCGTCGAGAGTTGACTCACCCCGACGGCCCCGTATATACGGGGCGTCGACCCTCTCTGCTTCGCAAAGAGGGTGAAAAACAAACTGAAGCTAACCCTCTTTGCGGAGCAGAGAGGGTGGTCGAGCGAAGCAAAGGCCGGGTGAGTCCACTCGCGACGCAGCCATGACAGCAAAGTTCTCGTACCAGTAATTTCACTTACATATCAATAGGCCCCATATACATTATCTTTTTGGATGTATATACCGTATAACGTCCTTTTTGTAGGCGAACAATGCCGTCTACGCAAAATGGGATCCCTATATAAACGCTAGCAGCATTCATTTTTTTGCGGGATTTTAACACCACATGAAGCGCATGGCTGCCTTTTGCAGAACCCAGACGCATCAAACGGGTATATGGGTTCAGCAGCCGCGACTCGTACACGGTATCGCACACGGTTATGTACTTATTGCGATGGTTAATCGCCTCTTTAGTGGTAAATGTTGTTTGTGCCCTGGATGTGTTTATGGCGAACAATAACAATACTGTTGGAATAATTAGATGCTTCATATCGACATAATTTAAGGCAGACGGAATATAATAATAGGAAGATTTGGCGACGTTTTGCAAAATACTGGTAAAAAACGGCTGTTTAGGCCCCTTTTCATCCGTTTTTTGCATAAAAAAGTATCTTTTTTTAACGAAAAACAGCAAATTCACGCAGATTTTCGAAGGTAAAATTGGCATTACGGGCGTGTTTTACAGGCAAATACCTCTTTAAAAAACTGCAAACTGACCACCGCAAACTGCGAACTAAAAGAAGTATCTTTGCACCCTCAAATTTTGGTACTATGGCGTGGGCAGAAAAATTCAAACTAAATAAGCAACTGATAAAGTCGGTAACCGAGGCGGGTTTCGATATGCCGAAAGAAATGCAGTTGAAAACTTTGACGCGCATTGCCGGCGGACAGGATGTGATAGGTATCGGTCCCGAAGGTGCAGGCAAAACCACCACTTTGGTGTTGGGTACCCTTAACCGCTTCGGCTATAAAGCCGATGGCGTGCCGCGTGCTTTGATACTGGCACCCGACCAGGAACGCGTTTTTGAGATAGTAGCGCAGTTCGACCGCCTTAACCGCAATACCTCTATCCGTATAGTAAGCCTGCACAACGGTACGCCGGTTGACCAGCAAATGGACGACCTGGCAGATGGTGCCGACATCGTGGTAGCCACGCCCGACCGTGCACGAGCCATTTACCTTAAGCTAGGCCTCAACCTGAATAAGGTAAATTTTATGGCGATAGACGATGCGCACCTCATCGTAAAACAGGGCTTACAGCTCCCCGTAGTAGAGCTGGCTAACAGCATAGATAAAGGGCAGCACCTGGTTTTTACCGAAGTGATGCACGATAAACTGGAGAAAATGCTAGCTCCATTTATGTTGAATGCAGCCACCATTGAGGTAGATGAACTGCCCGAAGAAAAGATAAGCACCCACCCACAGATACTGTACCACGTACCCAACTTTGGCACCAAGCTTAATTTGCTGAGCCTGTTTATGTACGATGAAGAGCTTTTTACCAAAACGGTTGTTTTCGCCAACACCAAAACCACTGCCGAAACGCTTTACAAAAATCTGGAGAATCGCCTGCGTAAATCGGTAGCCTTACTGGCCCCGGCCTTTCATGAGCATAACCAGGTGAAAGACATCAACGAATTCAAAGCGAACGATGCGCAGAGGGTGCTGATAGTAGCGGGCGAATCTGTTACGGATATTGACCTCAGCGGCATCCCCTTCATCCTGCATTTCGATTTGCCGCTGGAAAAAGAGGAGTTCATCGGCCATATCATCAACAATAGCCCGGAAGCCGAAGAAGAAACACTGGCGATTGCCTTTGCTACCGATATTGAACTTGACCAGATACGGAAGATAGAACAGGTTACGGGTCAGAAAATGCAATCAGTTGAGCTGCCTGAGGAACTGGTTATCCAAAAAACCCGCAAGCAAAAGGAAAGCGAAAAGGTGGTAAAACCCGCTAAGGTGGATCCCAATAAATACGTACCCGGCGAAGCTTTCCACGAGAAGAAACCCGAGAACGCCAAAACTTACAACCTCAGCGCAAATAAGAAGGCCAAGATGAATAAGAAGAAAAATCATTAAGATTTCATCTTAAAACAGTGCCGGGTTGGCACCATGCGGCGGCATTAGGTGGTTCACCTGGGGTGTTCCAGGCATTTTATCGCACACAAAGCTATTTTATTTAATAGCTTAACCTACAACTATTTACAGCCGTTACTTAAAGAGAAGGGATGTTCCAAATCGTTCCGCAAAAAATGTAAAGTACTGGCTATCAATAACAATTAAAAAACAAGTGTTCCGCATTTAAATATGGAACACCCGCGTGCTAAGCTTTATTTGTAGCCATCTCCTTGTGGTGTTTCACATACAAGTCTTCCACTTTCTTACGCGCCCAGGGCGTTTTGCGCAGGAACTTTAGGCTCGAGCCAACACTTGGGTCCTCCAAAAAACAATTGATGCGGATGCGGTAGCCCAGCTCGGCCCAGCCAAAATGCGCCACCAATGCGTTAATGATAGCTTCCAGCGTAATGCCGTGCAGCGGGTCCTTAGGTTTTTGCTCCATGTGGCAAATTTAATCAATTACCATTATACATCCTTGCCGTGCAATTGCACGGGTTTCATGGTAGGCGTTAGCAAGTGCATGATAAGCCATGCTGCCAAATACGCGCAGGCACATATGGAAAAGATGATGTTATAGCCGGCCGTGATATGCCCGGCGGCTTTATTTACCTCTAAAATATAAGCAATCAGCATCGGGAACAAAATGCCTCCTACTGAACCCGCCATGCTACCTATACCCACTACAGAGCTTACCGCCTGCTTAGGGAACATATCTGATGCCGTGGTGAAGATATTGGCGCTCCAGGCCTGATGCGCCGCAGCAGCGAGGCTTATTAAGGCTACGGCCTGCCAAATATTAGTGGCGTACCGTGCCGAGAATATAGGCAACACGCATAGTGCGAATAACAACATAGCCGTTTTGCGTGCCTTGAATATAGGCATCCCCCGTTTGATGAACCAGGAGGATAAATACCCGCCACCTATACTGCCTATAGTTGTCGCGCTGTAAATTATGACCAATGGCAAGGTAGGTTTCTTTAAATCGAGGTTGAAGGTGCTGGCGAAATAAGAGGGCAGCCAGAACAGAAAGAAGTACCAAATGGGGTCGGTCAGCAGTTTGCCTGCAAAAAACGCCCACGTTTGGCGTATGCCGAACAGCTCCACCCATTCTATTTTCGTTTCGGGCGCGTTGGCCACCGTTGCTTCTGCGGTATCGCTGTTGATGAAAGCCAGTTCTTCGTTGCTTATCTTTTTATGTTTCGATGGTACTTCGTAAAAAATCCACCAAAATATCAGCCAAATAAAACCGATAGCGCCGGTAATGATAAAAGCCATTTGCCAGTCGTATGCGCCCACTATCCAGGGCACGATAATCATAGCGCCTACCGAGCCGATGTTGGCACCGGAGTTAAAAATCCCTGTAGCCAGGGCCCTTTCGCGCTTAGGGAACCACTCCGCAACCGTTTTGATGGCCGCAGGGAAATTTCCAGCTTCGCCGATACCTAAAGCAGCGCGCATAAAAGTAAATCCCGTAGTCGTCTTTACCACGGCATGCAATATGGCTGCCAGGCTGTAAACCACCAGCGATACCGCGTACCCAAGCTTAGTGCCCAACTTATCAATAATACCGCCAAAAGCCAGCAAACCCAAAGCATATGCCGCCTGAAAAGCCATGACGATGTGGCCGTAGTCGATTTCGGTCCAATGGAATTGTTTTTCGAGTACCGGTTTCAAAAGGCCCAATACCTGCCGGTCGAGGTAGTTGATGCTGGTTACGAAAAACAACAGGGCTACTACGCCCCACCTGTAAGTAACGCTTTTGGTTTGTGCCATTATCTTGCTGAGAGTTATTTGCTTAACTGCACCAATTGAAGTGCGTTCACAGTATCAGCGTACAGCTGAGCGTACAACCGCTCGTCCAATACCTGCTTGCTGATGAGCTTGCTCCCCAGGCCCACCGCACACACGCCCGAGCGGAACCAGCCTGATATATTGCCGGCCTCGATCTCTACGCCGCCGGTTGGGATAAACAGCTGCCCGGGGAACAAGTCGCGAATTGACGACACGAACGCCGGCCCCAAAATATTGGCCGGGAACAGCTTGATGAGCATGGCCTTGTACTGCTGCGCGATGTGTATTTCGGTTGGTGTCATGCAGCCGGGTATCCAAAGCAATTTATAATTGGCGGCCACCAGGGCAACCTCGTTATCCACTATCGGCGATACCAGGAAATCCGCCCCGGCATCTACAAAGCTTTCTGCTTCTATGCCCGTTTTGATAGTCCCTATGCCCAGGTAAAGGCCCGGCATGTCCTTTTGTACGGCTTGTTTTATGTAGCGGAAGTTGGCCAGGGCCTCTTTGCCACGATTGGTGTATTCCAACACCCGCACGCCCGCTTTGTACAACGTGCGGATGATTTGCAGGCTTACCTCGGCATCCTCGTAAAAAAATAAGGGCAGCATGCCCTGCGTCAATATTGCGTCTAATACTTGCTCTCTGTTATCCATGGTTGATGGTATTGGTAATATCCTGTATGGTATTGGTTGTGGCATCGCTATGCACGAATAGTTTGCTATAGGCTGCGGCTGTGGCAAAGTCAAGCGTCTGCTGTGCGGATTGACCGTTGTAGAAGCCGTATACCAGCCCCGCCATAAAACAATCGCCGGAGCCCACCTTGCTGACGATGCTTTCGGCGCGGTACTCCTGTGAACTGTAGAAATCGCCGTCGGCATACAAGGCAGCGTAATAGTTTACCTCGCCGGCTCCATCGAACCGGAAGGTGTTGGCCACCACCTTGCATTTGGGAAAAAGCTCCGTTATCCTTTTGGAAGTGGATAGCGCTTCTTTCAGGTAGATGCTCTTCTGCCCGCTCTCGTGTATGTTGCCGAGCACCGGGATGCCCAGCATGGTTTCGGCAGCCCAAACATTGCCCATGATCACATCGCAATAGGGTGCAAGCAGCGTCATAACCTCCTGTGGCTGTTTGCCGTATTGCCATAACTTAGAGCGATAGTTCAGGTCGAGCGATATGGTGATGCCCCTTGCCGATGCTGCTTGTAGTACCTCGAGGCAGACATCTGCCGTTTGCTGGCTGATAGCAGGGCATATGGCGCTGAAGTGAAACCAGGTAACGCCATCGAGCACTTTATCCCAATCTATCGTGCCGGGTACCAATTCGGCAAAAGCGGAGTTGGCTCGGTCGTATATCAGCGCATCGTGCTTTAGATCCTTCCCCTTGGTGAGGAAGTACAAGCCCATGCGGTTGCCGCCGTAATGCACTTTGCTGGTATCAATACCCTGCCGCTCCACGTATTCGATTACCTGCGCCGAGAGGCCGTTTTTGGGCAATGCGGTAACGTATTGCGAGGGTACATCCCAAAGGGATAAAGCGGAGGCTACGTTCAACTCGGCACCGCCTACGAAAACGGATAAAGCGTTATCTTCCAGCCACCGCCCGCCGTCATCGGGACTAAGCCTTAACAGCAACTCGCCAAATGATAGTACCGCACCTTGCTTATAGTCGTTGGTTAATATATCGCTCATTTCTTATCGAAATCAAAATAATTCTTGGCGTTGAAATAACAGATGTCCTGTATGATCTTGCCGGTCCATTCTATATCATTGGGTAGTTCTCCGTTCACTATATCTTCTGCAAACAGGTTGCAGAGTATCCGCCGGAAGTATTCGTGCCGGGGGAAGGACAGGAAACTGCGCGAATCGGTAAGCATGCCCACCAGTCGACTCAACAGGCCCATGTTGGATAGGGCGTTGATTTGTTTGGTCATGCCATCCTTCTGATCCAGAAACCACCAGGCCGAACCCCATTGTATCTTGCCGGCCACCGAACCGTCCTGGAAATTACCCGCCATGGTGGCCATCAGTTCGTTATCCGCAGGGTTAAGGTTGTAAAGTATGGTTTTGGCCAGTTTGTCCTCGCTGTCCAGCCTGTCGAGGAATTTCGAAAGGCTTCTCCCCTGATGGAAATCGCCTATCGAATCGCGTCCGGTATCGGGCCCGCTTTGCTTGAGGCCGCGGGTGCTGTTGTTGCGCAGCGCACCGATGTGGTATTGCTGTACCCAGCCCTTCTCGTAATCCCAAATGGCAAACTGGTACAGCATGGCCGATTTGAATTTAACGCTTTCCAGCACACTTATCGGCTGGCTGCTCCTTATCTTGGCGAATATGTCGGCTACCTCCTTCTCGGTGTAATCCTCGGCATACACCTGGTCGATGCCATGGTCGGATACGCAGCAGCCGTTACCTGCGAAGTAGGTGTGCCGCTTCTTCAGCGCACCAAGGAAGCCATAGTAGTCGTTTATAGCCACGTCAGCAGCTTTTTCCAGCTGATTGATATAGTTGTTCAGCGCGGGGATATTATCGCTGTTCATGGCCTTATCGGGCCTGAAAGCGGGCAATACCTTGGTGCCGAAGTTATCTGCTTTGAGTTTCTTGTGATATTCGAGATTATCGATGGGGTCGTCGGTAGTACAAATCACCTCTACGTTCATTTTGGTGATGAGCTTACGCACGCTATACTGCGGACTTTGCAGCTTGGCGGTGCAGTCGTCGAAAATAAAGTCGGCGGTGCCGGGCATCAGGCGCGATTGAATACCGAAGTATCGTTGCAACTCCAGGTGCGTCCAGTGATAAAGCGGGTTGCGTAGCGTGTAGGGCACGGTGGCCGCCCACTGGCGGAATTTTTCCCTGTCGGTTTGGCCGCCGGTGATGTAACTTTCGTCTACCCCGTTGGCGCGCATGGCCCGCCACTTATAGTGGTCGCCATTGAGCCAAACCTGCGTAATGTTGCCGAAGTTGATATCCTCCGCAATTTCGTTGGGGGGCAAATGGCAATGGTAATCTATAATAGGCATGTCGGCGGCGAAGTCGTGATATAAACGCCTGGCCGTATCGGTTTGCAACAAAAAGTCCTCGTCGAGAAAGGGTTTCATAGGTTAATCGTATCCGGGAATTTGTAATGATAGGGTTATTCTTGCAAAAAGCCCAAAATTATTCACGAAAACGTTGCCGGAAGATCGCAAATGGCGCGCGCTGATAAAACGCACAAAGCCCCTGAGCTTGTCAGAGGCTTTGCAGTATATTTTGGGAAGGATTACTTCAGCACCAATACGCCATCGGCCATAATGGAGATATCTTTACGTGGCTCTTTAATGGCGGCAATCTCGGCATCGGTTTTACCTGCATCTTTAGCGTAGTGCACCAAACGTTCAACAGGCACTTCTTTCACCCGGGCAAGGCCCTCCACCACTACGGTTTTGCCCACGATGTTCTGCGGCATAAAGTAAGCGTAATCTGTAAACTGCACCATAATGGTTTTGCCATCTGCCTGGGCCAGTTTCATAAAACAGCCTTTCTTTTTGCAAACCTCTACTACGGTGCCGGTAATTTTACCGGTGTAAGCGGTATCGGTGCTTAATGCCGTGCCAAGGGCATCGGTAGTGAGGTAATTATCGGCGGTTACTAATTTGCCGTAGGTAACGCCCGGAGCTGCGGGAGTAATATTGGTTTGGGCAAATGTGATTGCCGAAAAGCAAAGGCAAACTATGAATAATGTTATGGCTTTCATATGGTTAAATGGTAATGGTTGAACATGTGCAAGCAAAGTTACTACATTACTTGAGCAGTTCATAATTATTTATAATGGTTATCGATAAGTTATTCAATATACTAAGCTTTACTTTAGTTAACATTCATTACTATTTGATTTACAATTCTATTTAACTATAAGTAAATTGCACCCTGGTCGCCTTTACGAATTTCGCAAGCTCAGTTAATCACCCTAAAAGTCAAATTTATCCGCTCTTGTAAAGCTTTGGTCGATTTGGGAACCTGGTGCTCCCATTGGTGCTGCAAGTCGCCTTTCATAATAAGCAGCGAACCGTTTTCCAATTCTACCGAGTGTTTCCTCTGCTTGTCGGTTTTATGCCTAACGTCGAATCTCCGGGCTTGCCCAAAGCTCACCGAGGCTATTATGGGGTTTATCCCGAGCTCCGGCTCATCGTCGGCATGCCAGGCAACAGAATCATTACCGTTGCGATACAGGTTCAGTAAAACGCTATTGAAGGCTATGCCGGCTACCGCATCTACCCAATGCTTGATAAAAAGCAGTTCGTCCGTCCATGGGTATGGGTCGTACTTCTTGCCCGAGAAGGCGTAGGTTTTACTGTTGTCGCCATACCAGGCGGTAAGCCGCGGCTGGTTAAGCAACTTGCCGTACATCTGTATGGTTTCCTGGTTCCATTGTATGCTTGTTTTCAGCAACGGGATAAACCGGTCGCTTTCCGCCTTGTTGAAAAAGCCGGAACGGTAATCCATTAGGTCGGCGGGGAGTTTGAGGCTTTGCAGGCCACCGTCGAAAAAGCTGAGTTGTTCCATTTGTCTGAACTCGAATTTGGGGGAATTTTTAGAATTAACATAATTGATGAGAGATTTAAATTCGAGTTTCAGACAATTAATCGTGTTAATCGCTCCATCTCGAAATCGTGTAAAAAACCCTGTTCAATCCTTAAATCCTGTCAAACTTTAATGAATATCTTCTTCCGGTAAAGCCAGTAAAGCACCAGCCAGTAAATCGTTAACATAAGCGCACCCTTTACCAGCGTGCTATAGGCATCGCCGAAAAGTTGGTCGTAATGCGGGCCTAAATGAATATAGAGCGTTTTGCTGAGGAAGGCACCGAAACCATCTGCCAGTACATATGCAGCTATAGAGTTGGTGCCTATCACCGCCAAAAACAACACCCTTTGTTTTTGCCTTGCATCTGTAAGTCCGTAGAAAAGGGCCAGCAGCAAAAAGCAACAGCCCCCGCTAAAAAAAACCCAGCCGGGTGTCCATATCCTTTTTACCACAGGAGCAACTCCGCCGAAATGCAAGGCGGCACTAAGCACCAGCAGCCCCGCCCCTATCATGGCGAAACGCCGCACCAGCGCAACAGGCGCCACGCCCGAGCGCAGCATATTGCCGGCCAGTAAACCGATAATCATGGTACCGAGGGTAGGTATAAAACTTAAGGTAGAATAGCCGCCGCCGTTGAAATTGAAGTAATGCTCGCGCGGGAAAAGGTTCAGGAACCATTTGTCTGCTGCCCAGGCCAGGTTGGTATTTTTGTTCCAATGCGCGGCCAAGCCTTTGAAGTTGCCTGCCCAATCGGCCGTAACACCTGCGGAGGCATAATCGAAAGCCGGGCCGGGCAATGGGTAAAAAGCAAAGGCGGCCCAATAGCCCACTAAAATAACACCGAGGGCAATGAGCTGCGTACGCGGTTTGCAAAAGCCCAGCAGGAACAGAAAAGTGTATCCCAGGCCAATCTGGCTCAAGGTATCCTCAAAGGTGAAATAGGTTTGGTTGGCCCACATCGAGCGCAGGAAGATACCCAGGGCAATCAGTACTACCGAGCGGATAAGGGCATGCTTCAGCAATTTGCCGAAACTATCGCCCTTGGCAGTACGCGCCGCGATGGAAAACGGCAGGGCAACGCCCACTAAAAACGAGAACGAGGGTTGTATCAGATCGTGTAGGGAGCAGCCCGCCCATTCCACATGGCTTTGGTTAAAGTTAAGGAAGCGCCAGAAAGCGTTCCCAGGCAGGGCCTTCGATACATGCTCGAACGAGAGCACCTCGCCCATCATCAACAACATCACGAAGCCTCGGTAAGCATCTATAGAAGTTAGGCGGTTGCCGGGCATAGGCGCAATGGCTGCTATTTCAGCAGATTTTTTCGTAGTCATCAATCAAGGTTTAAATCGGGGATATAAAGCAGCAATATAAGCATAAAGCCTTAACCAGCCGCTTGTTAAATAATTTAAACATCTTTGGCAAATTGGGCGTTAACAATTTATCAACTAATTTGCGGCACATAAACTAATAACCCATGAAACTCATCCGCCTGTTGCCCCTGCTTGCCCTTAGCACATTATTATTTGCCTGCAATAACCCGCAGCCCAAAACTGTGCAAATTGCGACAGACACCTCAGCAACCGTAAAAAATAATGGCGTACATATCGACTATACCGATACCGGCGCAGGCGATACTACGCTGCTATTCGTGCACGGCTGGTGCATCAATAAAAGCTACTGGGCCCAACAGGTGGCTTATTTTGGCAAACGATACCGCGTAGTTACGATGGATTTGGCAGGCTATGGCCGGTCGGGCCATAACCGCGATAACTGGAGTACCGATGCCTTTGCGAGCGACGTTAACGCAGTGATAAATCAATTGAAGCTGAAGAATGTTGTACTGATAGGGCACTCCATGTCCGGCGATATCGTATTGCAGGCGGCCATCAACGAGCCGGATAAAGTGATAGGTTTAGTGGGCGTAGATAATTTCAAGGGCCAGGGCGCGCCGCCAAAAACCGAAGCACAGAAAAAAGAAATTGCCGATGCCATCGCCGCCATGCGCAAAGATTTCAAGAAGGTGGCGCTCCAATGGTTTAACGAAGGGTTGTTTTCAAAGACCACCAGCAAACCCATTAAAGACAGGATATTGAACGATGTTGCGCATGCGGATACGGTGGTTGCCGTTGCCTCGATGGAGCAACAGGCTTATGACGAACTGCCCGCCCTGCAGAAATGGAAAAAGAAATTGTATATGATAAACAGCGATTACCAACCAACCGATACAGCCTGGCTGGTAAAAAACAAGCTGCCCTTTATGCTATTGGAAGTGCATGGCACCGGACACTTCCCCATGGTAGAAGCACCTGAAGAATTTAACCAGCGACTGGATAAGGTGCTGGCAGATATAAAGCGTTAAATATTTTCGCTTGCTTCCGTATGCTTACGTACCGAGAACTCGACGGTGGTGCCGCTACCCACCTGAGATTTTACGCGGATAGTACCCTCCGCCTTCTCCCACATCGGTGCCTTTTTTATTGATCCTATCCAATACGTGATCGTTACTTCGTTCCTGAACATCCATTCGGGTCTTTTCGGCTATGCCCGCCATTATAAATACGAAATATATTTTCTATAGAGGACGTATAACCTGGATATCTGATATCAAGCATAGCCTATTGGCTTGGCTAATCCTTATTTAAATTAATTCTAAATAATATTTGTGATTAAGGATTGTGTTGTTATTTTTGCGCTTAATTAGACTTGATATAAATAACTAATGAGAATAACTCTACATCCTATCTCCCGAAAAATATCCTTCCTCTTCTTTTTGCTCATCATCAGTAGCTTTTCGCTTAAAGCCAATGGCCCCGACGACGACGGAAACAATGGCAAAATAAACGGCTTTGTAAAAACCAGCGATGGCAAACCGGCCAGCTTTGTTACAGTTGCCATAAAAGGCCTCAACAAAACCACAATGACTACCGACGAGGGCTCGTTTTTGTTCAACAACATCAAACCCGGAAACTATACTTTACGCGTTACCTATACCGGCGCTAAAAGCGAAGAAAAAACCGTAACAGTTACCGCAAACAACACTACCAGAGTTGATTTTACGCTTGCAGAAAGCGCTACAGATTTGAACGAGGTTACCATATCTTCTACCAAAACAATCAATCGTAAAAGCATCAACATTGGCAAGATGAACGTGGCACCTATTGATTTGCCGCAAAGCATTTCTATAATTGGCCGCGATGTGCTTGACCAGCAACAAGCCTTGCGCTTAAGCGATGTTATAAAAAACGTAAACGGGGTTTATTTATACAGCGCCCGCGGCAATACCCAGGAAACATTTGCTGCGCGCGGTTATAACTTTGGGGCAACCAACATGTTCAAAAATGGCTTCCGGGTAAATACCGGCGCAATGCCCGAAATCAGTTCATTGGACCGTGTAGAAATACTGAAAGGCAGCGCTGCCTTGCTATACGGCAATGTTGCCCCCGGCGGTGTTTTAAACATGATTACAAAAAAACCAAAATTTGAACAGGGCGGCCAGGTATCTATGACTTATGGCAGCTACGACTTGTACAAGCCTGCGGTTGATGTGTATGGCCCCATTACTTCCAAACTGGCTTACCGCTTAAACGCAACCTACGAAAACTCTAAAAGCTATCGCGATTATCTTAAAAACAAGCGGATTTACGTGAACCCATCCTTATTATACAAAGTAAATGACAAAACCACGCTGATAGTAGAAGGCGATATATTGGATTACGATTTCGTACCCGATTTTGGTACCGGCCAGGTAGATAACGTAATTGCCAATGTACCGCGCAATAGGTACCTGGGCGCCGTATGGTCAAACGGTAAAACAAAACAATCTACCGCTACGGCAACCATCAACCACCAGCTAAACAGCCTCTGGCAGGTTAGCGGGGGCATATCTTACCAGTACTACGACCGCCGCTACCAAACAACGGAGCGCGTGCAGCCCGATGCAGCCGGTGATTGGTCGCGCCCGCTTAACCGTACCAAAACACTGGAAGATTACGTTACCGGCCAATTGAATATTACAGGGCAATTTAACACCGGGCCTATAAAACACAATATTTTAGCAGGCCTGGATGCCGACCGCTACAGCAATGATAATTATACCTATGTAACGAATGTAACCGTAAACGGCAAAGTGCAATCAAGTTACCTGGATCAGAACAATGCCGTGCAAAACGCTATATACGATAAAATCAATATCTATGACCTGAACAAGTACACCCAGCGTACTGATATGCCAACCATGAATCCGTTTTATGATGTGGTAACCAAAACCAACCGTTTTGGCGCCTACTTCAACGATCTGATAAGCATATCAGAAAAACTGAAGGTTCTAGCAGGCATCCGCTGGTCATACCAATATATTGCTCCTACTTCCGTAACAAACTTTTTCCAACAGCCATCTACGCAACAGCCGTTAGGGCAGCCCGCAAAGGGCAAGGAAGACAAGGCCTTTTCGCCGAGGGTTGGCGTAGTGTACAAGCCTGTTGAAAATACCGCCTTGTATGCCAGCTACTCCAACTCATTTGTAGTGAACCCAGGTACCGATGTTAACGACAACCCACTCGATCCATCCTTGATAGATCAATATGAGGCAGGCATAAAAAACGATTTCCTAAATGGCAACCTATCGGTAAACGTAACTGCATACCGCATCTTAAACAACAACCTGGCCCAAACAGCAACTTTTCAGGCCGATGGCGTAACCCCTAACACAAATACCAACATTAAAGTATTAAGCGGTCAAACCAAAAGCGATGGTGTTGAAGTGGATATTGCCGGCCACCCATTTAAAGGCTTAGATGTTTTGGCAGGCTATAGCTATACCAACGCGCGCTATACCAAAACCTCTACGGTATTAGGTAGCACTATTGCAGGGCAGCCCTTGCTAAACGTACCAAAACACACGGCCAACACCAGCGTGTTTTACAATTTTTTAGATGGCAAATTAAAAGGCTTTAAGGCAGGCGTATCTGTATTTTACCTTGGCAACCGCACCGCAGGCTTCCTCAACACGGTGGGCCAAACGCAAACCGCATCCAGGTTGGTGTATGTACCAAAGTTCACAACGGTTGATGCTTCTGTAGGATACAGCTGCAAGAGGGTTTCTATCATTGCTAAAGTATCTAACATTGGCAACGTACTCAACTGGAACGTGCACGAAAATTACAGTGTTAACCCTATCCCGCCGAGGCAGTTCCTAACTACGCTGAGCTATAAGTTTTAAACAAAACTAAAAACCAAAACTAACCGGGGCGGCGTAAGCTGCCCCGGTTTTATCATTAAGCCATGAAGGTATTTTTCCGCAACATACACCTTTACCTGAGCCTCGCAGCCGGCATCGTCATTTTTTGTTCCTGCCTTACGGGCACGATCCTCGTTTTCGAGAAGGAAATAAACCAGGCGTTAAACCCGCAATATTACCGTGTTGAAGCCAAAGGCGAGCGCATGCCCATTGCTTTGCTGGTAAAGGCAGCGTTAAGACAAATACCAAAAAGCAAACCGGCATCGGTACTGGTTTATAATGACCCTGCCCGCAGCGTTGAAGTAAGCGTAACTTTGCCCGGAAAGAAAGGGACAGGCACCGGGCAGCCCGAAAAAACTAAAGAGAGAATAAAAGCCGGCGCGGAACCTGGCAAAAAAGATAAAAAACCAAATGAGGGCCGCAAGCCCCTTACCACCGTTTTTGTAAACCCTTATACCGGGCAGGTGCTGGGCCAGTACAGTAAAAAGGAGTCTTTTTTTACGACGGTAGAAATGCTTCACCGCTTTTTGCTGGCAGGCAAAGACAGCGTCGGCGACATGATAGTTGGCATATGCACCCTATTATTTCTATTTATCCTCATTACCGGCGTAGTACTATGGTGGCCAAAAACCAAAGCTATTTTACGCCAGCGCATTAAAGTAAAATGGGATGGCAGCACCAAGAGGCTGGTACACGACCTGCACCTGGTAACCGGGTTTTATACCTCCGTTTTCCTCATCGTCATCGTACTAACGGGCCTTATCATGTCGTTCAAATGGGCAAATACCGCTCTTTTTGCCCTAACCGGTTCTAAGCAAGCCGAAAAACAGGAGGCCCCGCATTCTAAATTAATTGCAGCGCAAAAGCCCATATCCATGGATGCGGCACTACAAAGCGTAAACCCGGAGATTAAAACATCCGAATCCTATAATCTACGCCTCCCGGCCGACTCCGTCGCAGCTTACAGCGTCAATATTTTACCCAAGGGGGCATTTGAAAATACTGCCGATGCCTACTTTATCGATCAATACAGCGGTCGAATTATCGGCAGCGAGTTGTTTGGCAGTAAAAGCCTGGGGCAGCGGGTGCGTTCGTTCGTAAAGCCTGTGCACACCGGAGCGGTTTATGGTGTCCCTACCAAAATACTCAGTTTTGTGGTTTGCCTGCTGGCACTCATATTCCCGGTAACGGGCGTAATGATGTGGCTGAACCGTATTGGCAAAAAAACGAAAAGGAAAAGTGCAGTTGCCGCAAAAAAAGAGTTGGTTGCTGAGAGTGTTTAAAAAACAAAGCATCATGCCTAAATCTTTTCGGCACCCTACCTCAACGGGTTGCAAGGCGGGTTAGCAAAGTGGCAACTTTTATGATGGGGTGTTGAAACAAATCCAACATGACGGTTTAGTATGTTTGAACCAAACCACTACTCTCCTGTTTGGGCCTTCCAAACTGCAGCATATTTTTTGCGGTACTTAACGTCGGTTTCGGTGGCGATCAGCTGCGCGGCTTGCTGCTTTATTTCGGGGTTGGCGGTTACATCAAATATCTTTTTGAACAGTTCTATGATATCGAAACGCACCAGTGTGCCGTTGTGGTGGCTCATTGCGTGGGTGAACCTATCAGTTAGGCGCGTTACCAGCAATTGGTTGTACCGGGAATTTACTACGGCAATTTTCCAGAGGGATTGCAAGGTGTGCCGGGCGGTAACGAATTTCTCATCGTACGTAAGGTGCATTAGTTTGCCAATATCCTGCATTATGCGGCCTTCGGTATCACTCTTGGCCAGGTTGCAAAGCACTTGCGAGGCAATAGCCCGACGGTGGTTGTTTTTATCGCTAAGCATGGCAACCAGTTCGTCCCACACTTCATACACCCAGTCAACAGACTGGTTGGTTTTAGAAATAATATCCACGAACGATGAATACCGCGAAACGGCATCATTGGCATACAGGTCGTCGAAGTAACGGCGTATCGTAGTTTCCATCAGGGGATTTGGCAAAACTCCCTAAATATAAAAAAAGCGGGCGATAATCGCGCCCGCTTTTTAGCTAACAATTGTTTATTCCTTAGGCTTCTACCTCAAAGCCGGTAGCAGTGGCCAATTCGCGCCAGGCTTCCATATCGGCCTGTACATCGGCAATCTTCTTTTCGGCCACGCCGTAGGCATCGGCACCAAGGAACAAATGCATCGGCGCTGCTGCAGATTCGGCTGCGGCAATCATCACCAACGCTGCTTTCTCAGGGTCGCCGGCCTGGTTGCCGTTGATATCGTTCTGATGGGCAGCCTGCACCGCACGCACCTGTTTGTAGGCTTGTATTTCGTTCTTAGGCGTGCTCAATGAATCGGGTTCCAAAAAGTTGGTACGGAAATATCCCGGTGATACAATGGTGGCCTTGATGCCAAATTCTTTTGCCTCGGCAGAGAGTGATTCGGTAAAGCCCTGCACCGCAAATTTGGTAGCACAGTAGATACCGAAACCCGGGAAGTTACCGGTAAAACCGCCGATAGAAGACACATTGAATATATGGCCCGACTGCTGCGCCCTCAGGTGCGGCATTACAGCGCGTATTACATTTAGCGAACCGAATACGTTTACATTGAAGTTTTCGCGGGCTTCCTCGTCGCTCAGTTCTTCCAAACTGCCGGTGAGGCCATAACCGGCATTGTTTACCACCACATCTATCTTGCCGAAGCGGGTGATAGTTTCGGTTATCGCATCGGTTACGCTTTCTTCTGCCTTGATGTCAACCGCCAGCGGCAAAAAGTTCTCGTGCTCGCCAACGGCCTTGCTCAGGTCGGCAGCTTTGCGCGAAGTTGCGGCTACGTTGTAGCCTTTGTTTAATAATTGCTTTACCAGGCTAAGCCCCAAACCTTTTGAAGCGCCAGTTACGAACCATGTTTTTTGAGTGTTCATTTTGTGTTATTGTTTTATGTTGAGTAGATTCTTGTTTGTTTGTCAGCCGTTGAAAGCCATTGATTTGGTGATGGCCTCATTCACCCTGAATTCCCGTTCGAGTTTTTGCAGCTTGGCCATCGCCCTGTCGTAAGCGTCCTCGCCCAGCAACAAGTATAGTGGAGGGTTTTCCATCTGCGCCACTTCTATGATGGCGGCGGCAGCTTTTTCGGGATCGCCGCTTTGAGCACCATTCATTTGCAGATAGCGCGACTGCGTCTCGTGCACGGCCGTGTATTCTGCAATGGGGTGTTTTGCAATATTGAGGGAATCATCGGTAAGGAAACTGGTGCGGAACGCGCCGGGGGCCACTACGGTTACCTTTACACCGAACTCGGCTACATCCTGCGCCAGCACCTCTGAAAGGCCCACTACCGAGAATTTAGTAGCCGCATAAACCGACCAACCGGTTGCACCGGTAAAGCCTGCAATGGATGATATATTAATGATGTGGCCCGATTGCTGCTGGCGCATATACGGCATGGCCATGCGGATAACGTTCAGCGTGCCGAATACGTTTACTTCGAAACTGTCGCGGGTTTCACGGTCGGTGAGTTCTTCTATGCTGCCGCCTATGCCGTAGCCTGCGTTGTTGATGACTACATCTACGCTTTTGAAGGCAGCCTTTGTTTGATGTATGGCGCAACCCACACTATCCTCGTTGCCCAGCTCAACTTGCAGGGGCAGGAAGTTTGGGGTATCAACGCCAACGGCTTTTACCAACTCAGCAACGTTGCGCGAGGTTGCAGCAACGTTCTGGCCCGCTCGCAGCAATTGCTTTACCAGGCTCAGGCCAAACCCTTTAGATGCACCTGTGATAAACCATGTTTTTTTATCTTCCATAACCTTGTTTTTTTTGATAAAACAAAGGTAGGTCCCAAAAAAGGGGGAGCGTTTACGTTAATCAAACCAATTATTGCAAAATTCAAACAATCCTAAATGCAGATGGCGTTATTTGGGTTTGTTTTTTGAAAAAGTTATTGAAATGCGCCGGCTCTTCAAAGCCGAGGCTATAGCTAATTTCAGATACGTTCCAGTTGGTGTGGCGAAGGAGGGCCTTTGCTTCGCTGGCGAGGCGTTCCATAATATGATCGGTGGTGGTTTTGCCGGTGGTTTGGCGAATGGCGCGATTTAAATGGTTTACGTGTACCGAGAGCTGGTCTGCAAAGTCTTTGGCGGAGCGTAGCCCGAAACGTTGCGCAGGCGACTCGATGGGGAACTGACGTTCCAGCAGTTCGGTAAATACGGATGTGATGCGCGAGTTGGCATCCGGGTGCTTATACATCCTGTCGCTGGGCTGTATCTTCATAGCGTAGTGGATCAGCTCGGTGATGTAGTTGCGCAGCAGATCGTACTTATAGCGGTAATCGGAATTGATTTCGGCCAGCATCTTTTCGAACATCGAATAAACATACTTATCCTGCTCATCTGTAAGTGCATACACCGGGTTGGCACCCGGCGCAAACATGGGCAGTTCGTGGATATTGCTACGCATCATCTCGGTAAAAAAAGATTCTTTATATATACAGAACGCGCCCGAATGCTGCTGGTTAAGGTTCTCGAAGGTGTAAGGCACGAAGGGGTTGAAGAACGCCAGCGCGCTGCCCTCCATCTCGATGCTTTTATCGGCGTAGTGGATAACCCCTTTACCGCGGAAAAGGCTCACCTTATAAAAATCGCGGCGGCTGTACACCACGGGTTTGGCACCGGGCATATAGCAATCCTCCGTACGGAAAACATTGAAGTGGCCGATATCCTGGCTCAGGTTATCGGGCATCCAATTGAACTTCTGTTTGTAAAAATCTTCGAGTGTTTCTGTAGTTGCCATAAACAAAGTTACATAATTCAAACTATAGCCCCCAAAATTACCTGAGAAAATCCGAGGAAATCGGAAGGATTTTGGCGTTTTTCCCTGTTATTTCATCGCAAAAAGGTGCATTTCGATGGATTTTACCTGCCAAAATCTCCGTGTTTTTACCACAATGCATCAAAAAAAGGGTCGATTTTATTGCTTGGGCGTACATTATTGGGCCCATAATTTCGGTTTCTTGATCACAAGACCGACAAACCGAAAAAAATGCATCAAAAAAGTGTCGTTTTTATTGCCTCTCTGTTCATTATCGGTAGCAGCGTGCAAGGCAACAACCTGCTACGTGGAATGTTCTGTTTCCGCAGGGTCCTTTTTCAAAGAGACCCTGCCGGGGACAGGACTAATTAAAAGCAGATTCCCATCGGATAAAATTGGCATTCCATCTATGTTTTATAGCCCTCCATCTATCGCGTTTTAGGATATCGACCCATAATTGTTTCTTAGCACAACCAAAAACCAATGGATTTTCAGGCTTTGCTTATAAATCAAAAGCACCGCTAAAAATGCAATCGATTGCATGCGTGAGCATAGATCCGGTGTGCCGGTTTTTTACTTTTTATACAGGTAAACCGCACGACGCTTGCCCCTGGGCTTACCGGCAACCTGAGCCTTATAAAAAAGCAGAACGGGAAAGCGCAACATTGCAGGTTACTACAAATGAATTAAACAAACAATCATAAACATAATTATTAAACCCAAACAAAATGATCAAAAAACTATCAACCACCGCCGCGCTTGTAATGGTTATTATAACCGCCTGTTTCGCTGCCGACATCACCGGAAAATGGACCGGAAAAATTATGGACCAGTATGATATCGCCTATAATTTTAAGGTAGATGGTGAAAAACTAACCGGCTCTACCACAGGCCCCGAAGGCAACGTAATCAATATCCAGGACGGCGTGATTAAAGGCGACGACCTTTCGTTCGGCATTCACATTATGGACACCGACATGAAAATTACCGGCAAGGTAAAAGACGATGTAATTACGCTCGTATTCCCCGGCATGAATGGCGGCGAGCCGATGAATGTTATCCTGAAAAGGGCAAAATAAAAACAGCCTTAAAATCAAAAAAGGGTAAGCCGCTAATTTGTGGTTTACCCTTCTTTGGTTTTAAACGGTTGATGTTGCTGCATACGGTTTGTTAGTCACAAGACCAATAAAGGCGCAACAGGATTTAAGGATGGCCTTGAGTTTATTTCAGATAATCCTTAAATCAGGAAAACGGCGAAGCCCTCTTGAGCACTTTATAAAATAAGCAAACCGCGAAAAATCAAAGTTCATACAAATTCACCGTCACCGCCGGGTCTCTCGATAGAACCCTGTGGTAGCATGCAGAGCGGATATCCTGCGTGCGAATGTCCTTACGTCAATCATTTAACGTTTTAGTCGGTAGGCGTTAAACGAAAATTAATTTGGCTGATATTGCGTTAAATATAATAATGCATTGTGTTTGTTCCGATTAGTTATATATTTTTTGATTTTTAAATCTTGGAGAAATATTTTAATTTATTTTTTTTGAAATATCAAAACCGTATCCTTATATTTACAACACGTCCTAACAACCTTTTATCACTATTATGCAGAAGATATCATTACCCTAAAACTTCCAAAAAGTCCGAACAATACGCTGTTTGATTCTTAATAGTCAAGTCAAACCTGTGTTTGTTTTATAATTAACATTTTCCTCTCTCAACCTTGATTACAACATGAAAAAAATCTTGTTTTTATTGTGCCTTATTGGCGGCGCCGTTTCAAATGCAAATGCTCAGTGGACCACGTCCGGTACAAATGCTTACTTCAACCTTACTGGTAACGTGGGGGTCGGTACTTCTACGCCATCTTATAAATTAGAAATTGCGGGCGTTGTTTCTGCAATAAACAACGGGCAGGCGGGCTTTCATATTTATAACGGAGGTGGCAACAGCGAATGGTTTCTGCAACAAAAGTCGCAAACGGATCACAATTTTTATATTACAAAATTTGTATCAGGCGCTTCGTCAGATTTTTTTACTATAAATGCTGCCGGTAATGTGGGCATAAGCACGCCAACTCCTTCATCTTATTTTCACGGCGGCACAAACAAAGTGCTGGAGATTTTCAATCCCAATACAACCCTCAATAGCCAGTCGCATGTGATTTTAAGCACAGGTTCCACACTGGACGGCAGCTCTGGAGGCACACTTAGTTGGGTTTCCAAGAATTCAACCGGCAACCAGGGGATGGCATATATCGCATCACAAATACAAGGCAGCGCCTCAACCAATGCAGCCGCGAACCTTGTTTTCGGTGTATCAAGCGGCTCCGGTATTGTTTCAAAAATGGTATTAGATAAAAATGGAAACCTAGGGATTGGGACTTCGGCACCTGCCACTAAACTTCATGTTGTTGGTATTGGTTCTTCGATTGATGGTGGTAACTCGTTTTCCTATAATGGTGACGGATTAGCGATACAGGCAAACAGCGGCTCAAGATCGGCTACAACAGGTGCGCAGCTCGAATTTGTAATACCCGCAAATACTGACGGTAGTAATTTATGGGGCCAGGGCAGGATACTAACAGTAGCCGGAAACACGAATTCTGGGGATGCCACCGGCAAAATGATAATAGGTACCAGAAGGAATTTCAATAAATTGGGTACCGGGGCACAATGGTACTACGGGAACGATATAGTTATTGACGGTGCAGGGAATGTGGGTATTGGAACGTTGACGCCACGCGAGGCCTTATCAGTTAATGGCACCATCCGCTCAAAAGAGGTAAAGGTAGAGTTAACAAACTGGCCCGATTATGTGTTCATGCCTAATTATAAACTTCCCTCGCTTGCTGAAGTTAAAAATTATATCGACAAAAACCAACGCCTTCCCGGGATACCATCCGCAAAAGAGGTAGAAACAGACGGTTTAAGTTTAGGCGAAATGAATAAGCTGCTGATGAAAAAAGTGGAGGAGTTGACGTTGTACCTGATTGAAAAAGATAAGAGAGATAAAGAAAGGGACGAACTGATATTGGACTTAAAGAAACAACTCGCCGAATTGAAAAATCATTAAACTGAGGTTTGAAATTTTCCGTGCCGATATCATTATCAAGTATCTAATACCTTTTTATCTTACAAATGAGCCGTTATCATTTTTCAGCATTTTCCGTAATTGCCGTCCTGAGCCTTTTCTGCAGTTTACCTGCCTGGTCACAAAACTCCCAGGAAGCACAGGAATACAACAAAGTATCCATTGCCTCTCCAAGCGCAGGAGCGTTAGCCAAATTTGTTGATATCCCCGTTAGTCTCCATACGGGTATCCCCCAAATAGATATTCCTTTATACACCTTAAAAGAAGGTAATTTGGAAGTGCCTATTGGTATGAGTTACCATGCTTCCGGCTTAAAAACGCTGGAGCCATCCAGTTACGTGGGCGCTGGATGGGCATTAAATACAGGCGGCGTTATCACGCGATCCGTAAGGGGCACACCGGATGAAAAAGGCACGGTGAATAATTTTCAACGCACAGGCTTTTATAGCGACTATGGTTATACCAGCCATCTTTACCAGCACCCCGACCATTATGCTGCTAATGACCCGCTCAATCCTATGAACAATCTAAATGATCCATATAGGCAGGACTATAGACCAGATAGTGCATTTTTTAATATATATGAAACATTTGCAAATGGGGAATACGACTCCGAGCCAGACCTTTTCTTTTTCAGCGCAGGTAAATATAGCGGCAAATTTTATTTTAATGACGACAGGACAGCAATCCTACTCCCGGAACAGGATATAAAAATCGAAGTGAATTATACCTATGGATCTTCCGAGAGTATCCAGGGCTTTACTTTAACAACACCGGACGGGACGAAATATTACTTTGGGGCAACGCCCTCCACAACAGATACGGACCCTGTGGAGTTCACTAAAGTTTTAACCGATCAAAATGGCCTTGGCTGGGATAAAGTCCTCTCCAGTTGGTACCTCAATAAAATCGTTTCGCCTGATGGTACCGACATAATCAATTTTACCTACCGGCCTTTGGTTTATAGCTACTTCAGTATGTCTTTATCTCCGGTAGCGGGGAGCCCTAATCCGGCATTAGGGTATAAACTTATCCGCAATTACATCCACGGCGTGGAGTTATCATCCATTACATCTACGAACGCACAAGTGAACTTTATCCAGGCAGCTCAAGCCAGGCAGGACCTGTCAAGTTCGAGTACAACCGGCGTTGAACAGGTGAATGGGCTAAATAATCCCGCTACAGCGGCCTATCCCCTGGGCAGGATCGACATTTTACAAAAAAGCAGCCAGGTGCTGATCAAGAGTTACAATTTTGCATACAGCTATTTCGATGACCCCAACGGGCCGATTGCTACGACACTCAATGTATCCACAACAGACAGAAAGCGACTTAAACTCTTAAGTATTCAAGAGCAAGGGAAAGCCGGGACCTTAATTCCGCCGTATAAATTCGACTATTTTACCGAACCAGTGCCCAGGCGTTTAACATTTGGGCAAGATAACTGGGGATTTATCAACGGCGTAACCAGCAACGGGAATAATTTGATAGGCACGTACTATAAAACAGTAAATGGTACTACTACAACAATGACAGGTGCCGACCGCGAACCACATTGGCCGGCGATGCGCGCGGGTACGCTGAATAAGATCACGTTCCCGACCGGCGGGTACAATATTTACGATTTTGAAGCGAATCAGACCTATACATCGCAGATAACCGGGACCAATGGCACGAGGACCTTGTTAAGCAGCGTTTCGGCGGGGTACGATGGCTGCGATTGTACCAAACAGGCAACGCTCGATCAGGTTATAGATTCCCATGCTTTTGTATTCCAATTAGAGAACAAGCCGCAAGGCGGCGGGGCGGAACTTGATATTTACGATAGTAATTGGGCTCCAATCGATCATATTTCTGCCTCCAACGGCACTACGCAGGAAATACAACGTAATTATGCGCCGGGATCATATCATTTTCGCGTCACCAAATATAACTCGTACGGCGGCAATGGGGCGACAGTAAGAATATATCAGCTCGCCGGTGTGGTGCAGAATAATATCGCAATGGTGGGCGGATTGCGGATAAAGACCATTACGCAGAGCAGCGGCAACGGCAACCCGGATATGGTCACTTCGTATGATTACAATGACAGTTCAAGCGGCCAGCTCCTTCCCACCGGCGTCGTATTCGGGAAACCGACCATCGCGCAGGTAACCCGGAACGATATTTATAAAGATGCATTTCAACCAGGTGCTACAACGGGCCAGACTGGTATTGATGTCAACGGCTGCCCAAATTCTCCGGGCTCTCAATTAGCTTACCTGCTTTCTGCTGCGAGCATCAGGGCTATGGATGCGTCGCAGGGGTCGCATATCGGTTACCATAAAGTTACCACCAGGCAAACCGGTAATGGCTATACGGTGTCCATATTCAATATGGATGGGGAGAATCTGGTCTCCAGGAACGACGTCGTCAACCGAAGCATTATTACCACGGCGAACAACTGTACTTTGGATATTCCAAATTACCCTGCTGTACCCCTCCCCAACGCTTTCAAAAGGGGGCAGTTAGAGTACCAGGCCCAATATCGGGAGGATGGCACCCCGTTGCAGGATATGACCTCCATCACCCAATACCAGGATAATCCGCTGCCTACACCGGCAGTGGTCATTACAAGGGATGCAAGCAGCCCCAACCTTCGTTCGATATGGTCATGGTATTACCAAACAACCGGTCGGAAAATAAACGAAACGACAACAAAACGCTCTTATAACGCCAACGGCACTCATAGCGTGGTTGAACAAAGTTTTTACGATAGCCCGTACCATCACCAGTTAACCAGAAAGATCACTACGAACTCCTCAGGCGATGTACTCGAAACGCGCTACAAGTATGTGCAGGATCTTTACGTGGCAAACCTTGATGGCCTCGATACAGGTTTCCCGTCTTATATAACCAATCTTAATACACTTACGGCAAACTACACCAGTACCATGTCGCTTTGCGTTGATGATGCAAGATGTAAGCGTAACACATGGTTTGATTATGATATTGCGAAGTGCCATCTACGGATGAACCTGATCAACTACCGCATCGCCAATTTTACCGGGCCTAACAACACTTATCAAACACGTTTGCAGCAGGATATTACCAACGCAGGTACGCTGAAACCCTACCTGGATTTAAGGGCACAAAACGAGTTTAACCTTTTAGAGACCGTGGAACTGAAAAATGATAAAGTAATGGCGGCGGCATTCAATGGGTTTAACTATCAATCGTCGTCGCAAAATAAAATATACCTGACAAGTATGGGCAAAACGGATTACCTCGTGTCGCCAACTTCGTTCACCTATGTTGCGGCATCCGGCGATGGCCTAAGCTTAATAAAAGATGCTGGCTATACTGATAAAGCAACTTTTCATTATACCAACGGCAATACCGATGAGATAAAGCTGACCGACAATGTGCCATCAAGCTACGTATGGGGTTATAATAACACTTACCCGGTGATGGCGGCAAAAAATGCAAAGGCAACGAATATCTTTTACGAAGGGTTCGAAGGCGGCGCGGGCAATAGCACCTTGAATGACTGCGAAACGGGGCATTATAGCCACACCGGCACTTACGGCGTATTGATCGGTAATTTGGATAATGGTGCTTATACACTAAGCTATTATAAAAAAAATGGATCCGTTTGGCAATACGTAACGTCAAACGTTACGGTAACAGGAGGCAGCTATAGTTTAGGTCTCAATACACAGGTTGATGATATACGCTTTGGCCCGGTAGGCTCATTGCTGACAAGCTATACTTACGACACCGAGATAGGGATGACCAGCGCCATGGACCCCAGCGGGACGGTAACCTATTATGAATACGACGAATTCCAGCGGCTTTCGCTTGTTCGCGATAGAGACAAGAATATCGTAAAAGCTTACTGCTACAATTACGCCGGGCAGGTGGGCAACTGCTTCACATCGGGTACCGGCGCTATTTATTATAGCGCGGCAAAATCGGGTGTGTTTACCAAAAGTTGCGGTTCAGGATACACTACAACGCCGGTAACCTATAACGTTGCTGCCAATGCCTACACCTCAACTGTTTCACAGGATGATGCGGATCAGAAAGCGCAAACAGATGTAAACACCAACGGCCAAACCTACGCAAACACCAACGGGGTTTGCAGTCTCAGTGTTTTTCAGTACGCTTTAAACGCTGGGAAAGACGGAGCTACATACACTTACACCAACTCCCTTAATATCGTACAAACAATTACACTTGGCAATTTTGGAACAGCAACTATTTGCGCCGTAGACGGATCTGTAAGCGGCGGGGGATTTACAAAGGGTGCACCGTGCCCTGCTGATTAACCCTATTGCCATGAAGACAGCAAGCACCAACTTTATCAAAGTAAACCGGATAACGGCAACAACCTTAAATGCATTTTCAATGATTACCATATTACTACGGCAGGTAAAAAAAATCGGAGGTATCGGTTTGCTGCTACCGGCGTTATTGTTTTGCGTAGCCGATTTACGAGCGCAAACATTTGTTACCGCCCCCATGACCGGGACACCTGCAGCAGGGCAATATTATAACAATACAAGCATTACGTTACAGGCGCCATTCTCCTTTACCGCAACAACAGGGCAGAGTTTATATTTATATATCGGCTGCACGCCCTTGCAAACCAATGCCAGTTACTGGAAAAATTATATCGTAACCAGTACGCCCCGTACCGGCATATCCGATGCATCGCTACTGGCTAACCGTGGCGCCTGCGATATGATGCAAACCATACAGTACTTTGATGGATTGGGCAGGCCCCTGCAAACTGTACAGGTAAAAGGCAGCCCCGACGCTACCAAAGACCTTATACAGCCGGTTGTTTATGATATTTATGGCCGCGCGTCATATAACTATTTGCCTTACGTAAGCAGCACGGGCGTATCCGGAAGTTTCCGTGCCGATGCCCTTGCAGGGCCAAACGGCTATGCAGACAGCAAGCAAAAGCAGTTTTATGCGCTAACGGGCCAAAGTTATAAGGATATCACCTCGCCGTTTTCTTTAAGCAAATTCGAGCCTTCGCCTTTGAACCGGGTTACGGACCAGGGCGCTCCCGGCGATATTTGGCAGCCATCCACATCGAGGACAGACCTTGCAGGCAGAACTGTTGTGATGGAATACGATGTGAACAATATTGTACCTATCGCAACTATTGCAACAACGCGCCTGGTTGCAAAATACACTGCAACCGTTCAGGCCCATCAGGGTTGTATTTTTGGACGTGCTGCTGGTAGTGCCGGGATCTATGATGCCGGGCAGCTTACCGTAAGCATTGGTAAAGATGAGAACTGGACGAGCGGGCGCTTAAATACAGTAGAAGAATATAAAGACAAAGAGGGGCATGTGCTGGTAAAACGCACTTTTATCACCAGCGGCGGTGTCGTAAAGCCCTTGTCCACCTACTATGTTTATGATAACAGAGGATTGCTTGCGTTTGTATTGCCGCCTAAGGCCAACCCGGATAACGCCAGCGCAATATCGCAGACCGTAATGGATGAACTTTGCTATCAATACCGGTACGACGAGCGCGGCAGGATGACGCAAAAGAAGCTGCCGGGCAAGGGCTGGGAATTTATTATTTACGATAAACTCAACAGAGTTGTTGCCACGCAGGATACGATACAACGAAGCAAACCCACCCAGGAATGGACGGTAATGCGTTATGATGCCTTGGGCAGGCCTGTGATGACGGGCATTTACCAATACGGATCGGCACTCACCAATTACCGTACCGCTGTGCAGAATCTGGCCAATGCCTTTACCGTATTTTGGGAAACGCCTACAGGCACCGCCGCTAATTACGGTTACACGGCATCCAGCTTCCCATCAGCTGTAGCAAGTACGCTATCCGTGAATTATTATGATACTTACACCTTTGCGGGTACCAATCCCTATCCTTTTGCCTCAGCAAGCATAGCTACAAAAGGCAAGCCCACGGGCGGCTTAGTGAATATTTTAGGGACGAGTGCCATGCTGATGTCGGTAATTTATTATGATGACCTGGGCAGGGCGGTAAAGACCTTCTCACAGCATTATTACAATGGCGCGGCAAGCACCAACAATTACGACGAGGCTACTACCGCTTACGCATTTGCAGGAGAACCCACTACGGTTACACGCTCTCACTATATTAATGCGACGGGCAATGTAAAGCAGCTTGGGGTTACAGTGGCCAACCGTTATTTGTATGACCACCTGGGGCGCAAGATTGATACTTACCAGGCTACCGGCGCAGTCAATGCGCCGGAAATACTTATTGTACATAGCGATTATAATGAGGTTGGGCAGCTGTACCAGAAAAAGCTGCATTCAGAAAATACCGGCGGCAGCTACCTGCAAACCATAGCCTACCGTTACAATGACCGGGGCTGGCTGGCGAAAGTGAACGACCCTTACGTAACGCCCCCTACCGACAACACAAAACTGTTTAGCATGGAGTTGAAATATACCGACGGCACTTATAAGCAATTCAATGGCAATATTGCCAACCAGGTTTTTTTAAACACCGGAAGTACCGCCGAACCCCTGCAAACATTTACTTACAAATATGATGAGTTGAACCGCCTCATCAGCGGCGAATCCTTGGGTGCCACCCTGGCAGCTGATAATATGCGGGAGAAAGACATCACCTACGATGAGTTGGGCAATATAAAAAGCCTTACCAGGGATGGAGCAGTGTTAGGTTACAATTACTTCTTCAACAATAGCGTTGAAACCAACAGGCTGAAATCCGTTTCCGGCATAACTAACACCGACTATGGCTACGATGGAAACGGCAATATGGTAACGGATGCACGAAACAGCGCATTGCTCACTTATAACTTTTTAAATCTGCCCCAAACAGTTACCAAAACAGGAGTCAGTTTGGCCTATACCTATAATGCGGCAGGAGAAAAGATTAGGAAAGTAAGTAATGTAACGGGTACTTCAGATTATATCTCGGGCATCGTGTACAATACGCTCAATAGCGTCTACCGCATCGATTTTATCCAGACCGAAGAAGGCAGGGCCGTCAATAATGGCGACGGTACATATCGCTACCAGTACGACCTGAAAGACCAATTAGGGAATGTGCGGCTTACCTTCCAGAAGAATACAACAACCGGCAAGGCCGATAGAGTACAGAGCGACAATTATTATGCTTTTGGCAAACGAAAATCCATCAACCCAACTTCACTTGTAAACAAGTATCTTTACAACGGTAAGGAAATACAAGACGAAACAGGGGATTACGATTACGGCGCAAGGCATTATGATCCCGAGATAGCAAGGTGGATGGCGATGGACCCCTTGGCCGAAAAGTACAGAAGGTGGAGCCCTTATAATTATGTGATGAATAATCCGATTAGGTTTATTGATCCTGATGGGATGAGTGTCGAGGAGGAAGCGGAAAGGTTACGTAAGATTGTAGCGCAGGCAAAGGCAGCTGAGGCTGCGTTTAATGCACAAGTAGCACAAAGCGACGCTCAGTGTTGCGGGCTCATTGACATTGCTCAACTGACAGCAAGTTACTATGCATTTAAAACAATGATTCAAACAAAATTTAAAAAAGCGTTTAATACAGCAAAAGTTGCTGCACCTGTTCAGAGACAAGCGACGGGAAAAAACACTTTGGAAGTGAAGTTGCTTTCAAAGGACGTTGGTGTCAAAGTGGGAGATAAAGATGTTAGTGTCGGTGGGGGTAGTTACTCACTTGTTCTCAATTCAAAAAAGGGTATAGGGCAAAAAGTAAGCTTTGAATTAGGTAATGATGCCGTCGCAAAAGGAACAGTTGAAGGCATCGCATGGTCCGATGCTGATGCTGAATATAACATTGACACTGAAGTAAACTCGGGAGAACCAAAGGTTCCATTTGTCACAGACGACCCGGAAGTATATGAATATGGACCAGTAAAAATAAACCCAACCGAAATAAAAAAACAATTTAATGACGCGGTACAATCAGTGAGGAATTATTTTAAATCTTTTTTTGATAAAACAACTAAACCACAAAATTATATAGATGAATAAGCTATTGTTGGTGTCAAAAATGACACTTGTTTATTTGACAGTGACTTACGTAATATTATTTGCATTTTTGATTAAAAATATCAATGTTATACTATATAGTGGAAACTACGTTGTTGTTTTTTTCTTGCTTTTGGCGTTAACAATGGCATCGTTTAATATAGCTTTCTTTCTAAAAAAACTAAACGTTATTGAGTCACGTAGGGTGTTCTTATATAATGCATTGTTTTGTTTAGTTTTTAGTTTTAAACTCCGGCTGGGTAGTTGGCTTATAAACAACTTGATCGGAATTAAGCTGTCGATTTATTATTTCAAAAACTCAGCTGGTTCAGATTATGGAATAATGTACGATTGGTTCAATATTACTTTAATGTTTTTTCACAAGGATCATCAAATCATAGGATATTTTATAGAAATTAACTTATTAGTATTGTTAATTGGATTCGTATTGCTCAAAAACTACCTCAACTGGTCGAAGTTTAGCGTAACTTCGACCTAAAATGTCGGCAGCTCCCATTTTCTCCGCCCTTGTTGGTGTTCGTGGAGCTGGCCGTTGTTGTGTCTTATGACCAACAACTGAAGCGCGGGAATGCCCCCTGCTGATGCCTTGGTGGCGCGCGCTATGTGTATTTAACCTGCATTCGCAGTAGGGATAAAAAGGGGAAGCCGCCCGCGCGGGGCTTGAGTGGCAGGCCGAAGCGCTCCCGACAGTAGTTGGGACGGCAAAGCCCGGCCCTGCCTACCGGACAGGCAGGCCCGCTTCTACCGGCGGGACTTCCATAAATATTGCTTTTACAACTTAATTATCCGGTTCATCACCTCATCCTTCAGTTGCCGGCCAATGGGTATGCGGTGCTGCCCAATGTGCAGCATATTGCCCTCGATGGTGTTTACCTTGCCCAGGGATACAACAAATGATTTATGGGTTTGCATAAATGCCTGCCGGGGGAATTTTTCTGCCAGGGCTTTTAGTGTGCTGTGCGTGATCAGCTTTTTTGTTGCCGTATGGATGATCACGTAGTTTTCCATCCCTTCCAGGTACAGCACCTCGTCAAAAACCACCTTCTCCAGCTTGCCCTCTGCTTTTACAAAAAGGTAGGTAGGTTGTTCGGTAGCGCCCTTCAGTCCGAAATAATCCTTCGCCTTATAAGCCGCTTTGGTAAAACGTTCCTGGCTGATGGGTTTCAGCAGGTAGTCCAGCACATCCAACTCAAAACCTTCTATCGCATACTCCTTAAAGGCTGTGGTGAATATTACCTTAGGCGGATTGCTTAACGAACGAAGGAACTCTACCCCGGTAATATGCGGCATCTGTATATCCAGGAACAGCAGGTCTACCGGTTGCTGCTTTAGCATTTCGCCCAGTTCCATCGCATCCTCGCATTGCCCTTTTAACTGCAGGAAGGATGTTTTCTCCACATAGGCCTGCAAGCCTTTGCGGGCGTAAGGTTCATCATCGGTTATAATGCAGGTGATCGGTTTCATGTTAATATTTTAGTTGCAGCGTGGCTACGAACCTATCGGCATGCCTATCCAAAGTTAAAGTATGCTTGCCGGGGTACAATAGCTCCAGCCGGCGTTTCAGGTTTTCGAGGCCGATACCGCTGTTTTCTTTATTGGGTTGGTATTGTCCGGGCAAATCATTTTCTACCTTAAATAATATGCCGCCGGCTTCACTTTGGGCAGTTATGCAGATGCCGTACTTCCCTCCCACGTATTTAAAAGCATTCTCTACCAGCGGCAAAAAAAGCAGCGGGTAAACCTGTTGCCCGGTAAGCGCCGCATCAAAATCAATATGTAAGGCCATTTTTTTGCTGGCACGTACTTTTTGCAGCAGAATGTAATTTTGCAGGTAATCCAGTTCCTGCCTAATGCTTACCTGGTGCTGGCGGTCGTAAAGCTGGTAGCGCAGCAGTTCGGAAAGTAGCTCTATGCTTTGCTTCGCGCCCGGCACATCATCATCCACCTGGAAATAAATGGTGTTAAGCGCATTGAACAAAAAATGCGGATGGTACTGCGCCCGCAGGAATTTCAGTTCGGTTTCCAGTTGGTCGTTGGTAAGTTTTTCCACCAATACCTGGTGTTGTACGTAAGCCCGCAGGTAAGTGCGGCTGCGTACTATACCATAATATAAAATAGTGTACAAAAGGGGGATGATGTTTATCTCTGCCAGGTCGCTAATGGAGAGCCCATCATCGGTAAAGGCGGCCATAGGCATCAGCACCAGGTTATTTACAACGAAAGAAAGCGCCATTATGGTAAGTAGCTCCCAGGTGAGCGAACTTTTTACCGACTTCTTATCGTTATACCGGCAAATGCGTTTAACCCCAAAAAGCACCACATAACCTACCAGTATGCTTACCACAATTTCTCCCGCTGTGGTTTGCCATGGTCGCCTCCAAAAATGCGAGTGCGAATCGGTATCCTGCAACAACCTTATGGTAAAGTAGTTGAGCAAACCGTAAAACGCCGGGAATATATTTTTGAGGAATTGTTTCATGTTGTTTTAATTGTCTGAACTCGAATTAAACGAATTTTTAGAATTTCCAGAATGCTTAAATCGCCAATACAAATTCTGTTAATTCCTTAATTCGTTTAATTCGAGTTCAGAAAAAATTTATTGGGCTATACGAGTACGGCTTCTTTAACTTCCTCTACCACTACCTCCTGCTTCCTAACCTCCACTCCACCAACCTCTAATTTCTGTTCCCTCTCCAGCGGTTTCATCCCAAATAAAAACCTGGTGATGGCATAGGGCTTTATTAGCAAATGGTAAATACCCATAGTGAAGAACAGCGTTACCCCTACCGTGTAAATGTACTTCATGATCACCGTATCGTTGGTTTTTACAATGTAGTAGGCTAAAATAACAATTATGGTTTGATGCAGGATGTAAAAAGGATACACCGCCTGGTTTAAATAAGCCAGCGAACGGTGCGGCCTGTTGAGGTATTGTTTGCCATAGCCAACCAGCCCAAGCACCCAGCTCCAGGCTACTATTACCGAGAAGGTACGGAAGCCGTAGCCTCTCAGTACGCTCCACTCCGCACCGTTTGCAGGCGGGTTTAGCCAAAAGTAATAGATAGGAACCAGGCTGATAAAGCCAATGGTGATAGCAAACCTGCGGTTGCGCTGCAGGCTTTCCATCAGGCTGGGCTGCAGTATGCAAATAAATCCTGCCAGCAAAAACAGCAGCCAATAAACTATAAAGCAGGTATCGTGTATCAGGTCGCTGGTTTGGGGGAATTTGCGGGCATACATGGTGTACCACACTATAGAAGGCAGCGCCAGCAGGTAAACCCATTTGCCCTTTGCCAATACACTAAGCGCTTGCTTGAAACGGGCGCTTTTTGGCGAGATAAGCCACATAAACACCGGTGCAAAAACCAAATCGTACACAAAAAGGTAGCAAATAAACCACAGGTGGTGCCAGCTAAGGTTGCCTTTGGGGTAAGTGCCGGTGGTGAACGTGGTTTTATAAAAGTCCCAGTAGTTGCCGGTGAAGCCCTGCGTAAGGCGCTCCATGTAGATCTGCGGCGGTACGATGATAAACATGCCCACCAGCAGCGGGATAAATAGCCTGGTAAAACGCACCCCGATAAAGCTCCAGGCCGAACGGCGCTGCATCATATAATAGCTCACCGTACCGCTGATAAAAAACAGCAGGGGCATGCGCACCAGGTGCATAAAATAGTTGCTCATGGCCATTAGCTGGCTGGTATCGTGATTGCGGATATGCCACCATTCGTCGTCGGCATAGGGCATGCCCGAGTGGAAGATGAGTACGCCGGCAATGGATATGATCCGGAGCCAGTCGAGGTAGGTTTGTCGTTGCGTGGTTTCCATTTTGTTGTTTTTTATTCAAAAGAATGGCTTGCAGGCAGGGTGTAGAAATTGTTTTGACGAACGGCAATGGGGTGTTGACGAACGGTTGGATTAGAGGTTAGAGAATTGAGATTAGCGGTTAGGGAAAGCACCAAAACATTTCGCCGCCTGATTTTTCAGCTTCACCCGGTTTTCCCGGCTTTCTTCCTGTTTTCTTAGTCAACTTCACATCGTGAATTAAAAAAAAACGAAGTAAATGAAACATCAAATCGGCCCGTATCGCTTTTACATATTTACCCTTGGGCTAAGCCTGTTATTGACATTCTTCGCCCAACTGGCTATAGCACAGAATGCGACCGGATTGACAGATAAAACCCCGGAAGAAAGGGCGCAGTTCCAAACAAACCTAATGAAAAGCAAACTTAATCTGGATTCCGGGCAAGTTACCCAATTACAGGCTATCAACCTGAAGTACGCGCTAAAAACCGACCCGATCATTAAAAGTGATGCCGGCAAGTTTTCCAGGTTCAGGCAAATTAAGGCACTGCAAAAAGAAAAAGACGAGGAGCTTAAAAAGATCTTCACTGCCGAGCAATATAAACAGTATGAGGCTTTTAAGACAGAAATGAAGGATAAAATGAAAGAAAAAATGGGGCAGCGATAATCTGGGCATAACCCTTACCACACCCGGCTGTACCATTATTCAACACATATTCACTAAAAAAAATATCCCAATGAGATCTACTCTGCTGAAAATGAGTTTTTTATTGCTGCTGATACCAGCCTGTTCCAAAAATAGTGACAGCAGCACAAACACCGACCCCGTAGATGATGATCTCGCAGGGCCGATCTCCCGCCCTTCATCCGGCTATGGTGCCGACGGTAGCTATAAAGTCGCGGAGATTAGTTTTCCCAATACCGAATATCCCGGTACGCAAGTAACTATTTTTTATCCTTCGGGCATCACCTCAGCCAGGCCAACGATCTTTTATTCGCACCCGTATGGCGGCGAGGATAAGGAATACAACCGGGGACTGTTCGAGTTCATTGCAAAGAAAGGTTATGTTGTTGTATTTGTACCTTACCCAACAACGGATATCAGCATTGATCACCGTTACTTAACGTTGTGGACCGGTTTTACCAAGGCCGCAGCCGATTACCCCAATATTATCGATACCAAAAAAGCAGGTTTCATGGGGCATTCCTTTGGTGGCGGCGCTTCCATCGGATTGTCTTACAAGGCCTTTACTGAAAAAGGATGGGGACAAGACGGCCGTTTCCTGTTCACGATGGCACCCTGGTACAGTTACCAGATCACGCCCGCACAGCTTTCGAACTTCCCGGCTAATACGAAGATGATCACCCAGGTTTATGACGAGGACATTTATAATGACCACCGCCTGGCCATTGACATTTTTAAGAATATCAATATTTCCAATGCAGAAAAGGACTTTTATTACTTGCGGTCCTCAACTGTTGCCGGCTATAAATACGCAACGGAACATAACTTACCCAATAGCCGTTCTGCTTATGATGCCTATGATTACTATGGGGTTTACCGTTTATTGGATGCGCTGATCGACTACAGCTTTAATAACAGTCAAGCCGGTAAGAATGTTGCCCTGGGCAATGGCTCTACCGAACAGGTGACTATGCCGGGATACAAAGGAGAACTGATGGCACCGTTGGAGGTTACTGATAACCCCAGCCCGAAATATAATCAAAGCAAATACCTTTTTTACTGCAGCAGCCCGGACAATCCCCGGATTGCCAATTGCAATTGATCGACTCACCTGATCCCGGCGCCAGGCAGAAAGTATGATGCTGCTTGCAATAATTCGAAATAATAATTTAGTATCCCTATAAAAAACAACACGATGAAAAAAAGTTTAATCACACTTGCCGCAGGTTCATTGTTGATCTATTCCTGCAAATCAAAATCAGGCAATAACGGATTTGAAATAAAGGATAGCGTAAATGCTACCCAACAAACAAGTTCACCAACAGCGGCATCTGCCGAACAGCCGGCAAATGCACCTAAAACCTATACAGTAATATTCAGCCCGGATACCGCCTTGCTTGGTAAGGCAAAGGAAGCATTAGTAAAATTAATACCGGTAAGTGCTACAGACCTGACCGACCCGGATGGAAAATCCCTGGGTATTGAACTTGTTTTTAAGCTTAGCCTTACGAATAAAGAAAAAATAGGAGGTGATGAAATCAGTGTCAATACAGCAGATTTTAGATTGGTGCTTGACAACAATACCTCTATTTCGCAAAAGTATGGTGGAAACTTCTCTTGTGAGCCTGAATCCACGAAGGAATCTGATAGCGACATCACTTATCGTTTACCAGCGGGTGCCAAACCTAAGGCACTTAACCTGTTCTTTGACGAAACGCGGGCTTCTGTTCAGCTAAGCTTGAAATAATCAATTGAATAACAAGGAGCTACCTCTGTAAAAGAGTAGCCCTTTGATACTGTACCCCGCGTTTAGGAAATCCCTCCTCAATTGAGCCTTTCTAAAAAGTAAGTTGCACCCTTTTTTTCTTGTCTTGCAAGGCAAAGGGACGGCTGACCAAAAAGGTGAAAAGCTTTTTTGGTCAGCTTTTTTGTATAAGCGTTTATGCCGTCACCGCCGGGTCTCTCAATAGAGAACCCTGTGGTAGCATGCAGAGCGGATATCCTGCGTGCGAATGTCCTTACGTCAATCATTTAACGTTTTAGTCGGTAAGCGTTAAACGAAAATTAATTTGGCTGATTTTGCGTTAAATATAATAACGCATTGTTTTTGTTCCGATTAGTTATGCAATTTCGGGTTTTTAAATTGTGGAGAAATATTTCAATTTATTTTTTTGAAATTTAAAAATCTTATTTCTATGTTTAGAACAAATCCTTGTAACCTTATATCACAATACTATGTACAAAATACCCCTCACCAAAAATTGTCTTAAAAATCAAGTGGATGTGCTATTTGATACTTAATAGTTAAGTCAAATACGTGTCTGTTTTATAATTATTTTTTCTATCTCAACCTTATTCCAACATGAAAAAAATCTTGTTTTTATTGTGCCTTATTGGTGGTACATTTTCAACTGCGTTCGCACAAAATTCAAACCCATGGCCAACTTCAGGGAACGTTGGTATAGGTACAAGTACGCCGACCTTAGGTTTATTGCATATAGTCGGCAACGGCTTTGATCTCCTCTCCATGTCGGCAGGCGGTGGGCAACCTATCCAATTGAATGCCTATACCAACTTGGATTTCAGGATCGTTCAGCGCTCAAACGCGCCAATGACCTTCTGGACTAATACTGTCGAAAGATTGAGAATAGATCAAAACGGTAACTTAGGCATAGGTACAACATCCCCTTCTTCTTATTTCCATGGCGGCACTAATAAAGTACTCGAGATTTTCAACTCAAATACTACCCTGAACAGTCAGTCTCATGTTATTTTAAGTACAGGTTCCACATTGGACGGTAGTGGCGGAGGAACCATTAGTTGGGTTTCCAAAAATTCTACTGGCAACCAGGGGATGGCCTATATCGGATCGCAAATACAGGGTAGCGCCACAACTAATGCAGCCGCGAACCTGGTTTTCGGTGTATCAAGCGGTTCAGGTATTGTTGCAAAAATGGTATTAGATAAAAATGGAAACCTTGGGATTGGCACATCAGCACCGACCCATTCCTTAACTTTTGGCTCAACAGGTACTGGCCTTGCTTACTATAACACGGCTGATCAAACAACTAATTTTGAGCGCCTACGCCAATATTGGAGCGGCAATACCTACTATACTATAACCGACGCCGGCGGTACAGGCAGCATTCGTAACCTGGTACTCGGTACATCCTCCAGGATGTTTACAATTGCCAATTCAGGCGGCCCAGCCGGTTTTTTTCAACTCAACAGCGGTACAGCTACGTCAAATGCGAGTATAGCGGCTGTGTCTGGGGCGTTAATGCAATCCGGGGCGCCCGGGCGTGGGCTGGCCATTTTAAATACCATATCGCAAACCGGCACAGCAGGATACCAGGCACTATGGATATCACCTCTGGAAACTACAGTTGGTACCGGGGTGCATAACCTTATTGATGCGGGAACTAATAGTGCATCATTAGGCGGTGGTACGCATACCTCTAAATTCACGGTGGATAATACCGGCAACGGCTACTTTTCAGGAAATGTAGGGATTGGGAAAACTAACCCTCAGGAAGCACTTGCCGTGAATGGTACCGTTCATTCCAAAGCGGTAGTCATTGACTTGATTGGCTGGTCCGATTATGTGTTCGACAAGGCTTATAAATTACCCTCGTTGCAATCGGTGAAAACATACATCGACATGAACCACCACCTGCCCGATGTGCCATCTGCTAATGAAATGGTGACCAATGGTTTGGATGTCGGCGAAATGAATAAGCTGTTGATGAAGAAGGTGGAGGAGTTGACACTTTACCTGATTGAGAAAGACAAGCAGATTGAGGCGCAAAATAGTCTATTGCTGAGGATGCAGAACGAACAAAGAAAATTAAATACAAAAGTTAACAAGCTTTTTAAAAGAAAATAATATCCGTAGAGAAGTAATATTGCTAGTGATCACACTGCTTTTCTGCATGTCGTCCCGCGCACGGACATCGGCAGAGATACAATTTGCGAAATATTTACATGCGCTATCGGACTTACTTCAATAATAATCAAAGTCCCTACCAGCAAGCCTCATAAAATACGAACATGAAATACCGATTGCCTATTCTGCCTGTTTTATTGGCCATATCCGTTTTGTTTTTATCCCAAACCTTAAAGGCTCAAACAGGGCCTAAGCCCCAATTACTTACGCCCCCGCCGCCAGATGTAAGCGCGCTGGGTAAATTCGGGCTTATCCCGGTTAGTAACTTTTCGGGCATACCCAGCATCAGCTACCCGGTTTATACGATCCAGGAGGGGAATCTTCAGTTCCCCATCTCGCTGATGTACCATGCCGGGGGAATCAAGGTGAAAGAGGAGGCCAGCGAAGTAGGCTTGGGCTGGGCGCTCAGCGCAGGCGGGTCAATTGTCAGCACTGTTCGCGGAGGCCCCGATTTCGAAGGGGGGTTTTGGGCTACTTACGTGGACATGCCCGACAATCCTCAGCAGACACTGTTAACAAAATCGCCTCTCTTCAGTATGGATAACTATTATTACATCTGGAATAACAATACCAACACTTTCTTTGCAAATGGCATTTCAAACCCAATCATAAGTGGGCTATCACTTCCTCATAACGGCGTTAACAAAGAATATTTTAATTATTTCGAGGTGGGGTATGATGGAAAGGCCCCCGATTTCGCGTCCGACCTGTATACGATCAGTATCGGCGACCGCAGCTATAAATTCATTTTCGACAATAATTTTAAGCCCGTAGTATTGGGCGACGGTTCATTGAAGATCGAACTCATTTCCTACCCTAACAGTAGCTTCCCCGACTGGAAAGTAACTGATGAGAAAGGTATCATATATTATTTTACGCAGCGACAACTTAATTCAACGAACTCGACGGACCCCTTTTTTATCAATAACCGGGTTTCCCATACACTCAATACATGGCACCTGACAAAAATCGTTTCTCCGATAAATGGCGAAATAAACTTTGAGTACCTGTATTCTACGCAGAATTATACCCATCCATTGCCGAACATCGGCGAAACCTATCTGGTGGGAAACGTTTCGCCACATACGCTGCAACAGGCGGATAACGTTACGGCCAGCTTCTCAATTTACCAGCAGCTCAATATCAGTAAGATCAGCTTCTCAGATGGTTTTGTAAAGTTTGTATATGGTGAAACCCGGGCTGATCTCCAGGTTGCCCGACGTTTGCAGGCTATCGAGATCAGGAATAAAAAGGGCTCATTGGTGAAGAAAATCGTGCTTGACAATGATGCTTATTTTACGGCGACAGCCGGATTTAGCGGAAACGTGGGGTTCAATGGCATTTTTAGTAACTTAAGCCAATATACTAGCGACAACCATAATAAACGGCTTAAATTAAATAGCATTGCAGAATCAGATTCCATAAGTGCAGTGCCGATTAAAAAAACCGTATATACCTACAACGAAACACTTAATCTGCCGGCTAAACTGTCCTTATCGATCGATCATTGGGGCTACTATAATGGTGCGGGCAACCTCCAACTGGTACCTCCCGCAAACATTTATTTGAATGGGGCCTGGCAATCGCTGACCGGTGCCAACAGGGATGCCAACCCTAATTACATGCAGGCGAATATATTAACCTCCATTCAATACCCCACAGGAGGGACATCTACGTTCAACTATGAAACTAACCAATATGTCAGAAACGAACCGGTAACGACTTACCGGGATACCGTCAGCAATTCCTATAAAGCATCCGGGGCAACCGTGATGTCCGCTTCCGGATTTATGGACGCAAACGGCAATATTACACCCGCTGCTAACTGGGTCGGTAAAAAGTTGAACATTTTTTGCCTGGTCGATAGGCACGGTACTTACACGTCCGATTATTTCCTAAATATTCTTGTCTACAAAAACGGCGCATTCCTTAAAAGGATCGCAACATCCAACTCCAGTTATACGCCGGCAATCGATTCTTCTATAGTTATCGAAAGCGCAAGCACTTACCGGGTGTTTTTCGAGCCTTATACGCAGGCTTTTTTCAATAACTGCGAGATCAGGCTTCAGACCTATGTTAAGGCAACAAGCAGTAGTACTGTTTATGTAGATAAAACCTATTATTCAGGCGGGCTTCGAGTCAGCAAGATTACTAACTACGACCCCGTAACACAAACAAGCAACATTAAAAAATTCACCTACATTGATGGCAGGGAAGACGATATACCTATTTATGTCTCCCAGGAAGGCACGGATTATTACAAGTTGTCTGAGGCCCCGAATGTGGTCCTGGCTTCTAACAATTTCCGTTATCGCTACGGGCAATCGATCTACCCTTTCAGCGACGGCCGCGATGCCCCCTGCTTCGGATATTCCACCGTGCAGATCTCCGAAAGCGAAGGCAACAACCTAAACGGGCTGTCGGAGTTCCGCTATAATGCTTCGAGTAATTTTAATTTAAATACCGTATTGTATTACGGCAATACGCTTAGCACCCCGTTTATTGTCAACCCCATCATGGCTACGATACCTTCGGTACCCGGCGGGCGCGGAGACCTGATAGAGGAAAAGCGTTTTAAAGCGTCCGGCAGCAACCTTGTGCCGGTTGCAAGGGATTACTATTACTATGACCGCGATACAGCACCAAAAATTTGGCAGATGCTGTTTAATCAGGGCTTGAGCAGTTACAGCCAGCCCGGGTACGACAATGCCCAGGTATTTAGAATTTACGCCATCCATTTCCCGATACCCGTTTATAAGAATGTAATGAAGCGGAAGGAGCACTTTGAATACGATGCGGCAGGCAATCAGACGCAAACAACCTACGAAGGTTATACCTACGATAAAACAAACGGGCATTTTCAGCTGATTAAGAAAGCGGCCGGTACCTCCCGAGGGGATACTTTGAATACTTATTATAAATACCCCCAGGATTACCCCGACCTTCAGGCGGCAACCGGGCTCGATTCTGCGGCAAATGGCATTAAGTTATTGCAGCAGAAACACGTCATCGTACCGCTGGAATCCTACAACGAACGCGTTACGACTGTTCCATCAGCAGCGAAGCAATACTGGGGAGCAATGCTCAATATTTTCAATACAGACCTGCCCACCCTTAAGCAGGTGCAGGTGCTCGAAACCGTATCGCCCTTATACGGGTTCGCCTTTTCGTCTATTGCGGGCGGCACCCTTGCCAAGGCTGCGGGTTATGCCAGCCGCCTCAACTTAAAATACGATAATATTGGCCGCGTAGTGCAACAGTATCCCGAACGCGGGGCATCCACAGCGTATTTATGGGGCAGCAGCCTTTCCTATCCGTTGGCAAAGGTGGATAACGCGAGCTTAGCTAATGTTGCTTTCACCAGCTTTGAGACTGACGGTAACCCCGGCTGGACGGTAGCTTCCGCATTGCGCGACAACGCTGTCGCGCTGACGGGCAAAAGCTCCTATGTCCTGTCAAACGGGGCGGTAAGCAAAAGCGGGTTGGCCGCTGCCACAACGTATATCGTATCTTACTGGACGCGGAACAGCACCCCATTTAGCATTGCCGGCACTATTAGCGGTTACCCTGTAAAAGGCGGCACGCACATGGGCTGGACCTATTATGAGCACAAAATAACGGGGCAGACAACCATTAGCCTAACCGGGGCAGGGTACATAGATGAACTGAGGCTACACCCCTCTGCTGCACAAATGAGCACTTACACCTACGAACCACTGGTAGGTATTACCAGCATGGCAGATGCAAAGGGCCTGGTTACTTATTACGAATACGACAGTTTCCAGCGGCTAATGAATATCAAAGACCAGGACGGAAACATCCTTAAACATATCGAATACCATTACCAGCAATAATAAACACCCTAACCTTAGCGTATGTTAAATTATACCGATATTAAGCACCTGCAGGCAAAGGTTGTTTTAACCCTGTGCCTGGTAACATCTTTGCTAACCGCGCGTGCGCAGTATGTGCCATCGCCTGCGCAATTAAGCGCGCCGCCCGCTGCGCCGGGCAACTATTACAACGAAACCCGGATATCCCTTTTGCCGGGGTTCAGCGCAACGGCGACTGCCAATAATAGCTATCGTTATAATATAAAAGACACCTGCGCGCTCTTAGCCGCCGGCCTAAGCCAGAACCAAAACTATATCACCACCTTGGTACCCCGCGTTGGCGGCATGCTAACCAATGCTGACCTTGCTAACCGCACTGCTTGTGAATTGATGCAGACCGTGCAGTATTTTGATGGGCTGGGCCGCCCCATACAAACTGTGCAGGTAATGGCTTCGCCAGGCAAAAAGGATATTGTTCAACCTGTTGCTTACGATCAGTACGGCAGGGAGGTTTACAAATACTTACCCTATGCAGCCACTACGGCCAACGGCAGCTATAAAGCAGACGCGCTTACAGCAGGCGCAGGGGTTTCAAATTTCTATTACCCAACGGGCAGTACCGCAGCCTCGGGCGCGCAGCAAAACATTAACGGCACTGTTAACGGCATTGTTTATAACCCGCAGCCTTTCTCAGCCACTGTTTTTGAACCATCGCCTTTGAACAGGGTATTGGAACAAGGCGCCCCGGGTACCGATTGGCAGCCCGTGCCGGGTGCTACCACTGGCCATACCCTAAAAATGGCTTATGCCGGTAATAACACCACAGCGATAACCGATACGGCCAACACCCGAATGGTGGCCCTTTATACAGTAACTATTAACGCGGACCAAAGCCGCACGCTGGCCCTGGGTAGCGGCGCAGCTGGCAGGTACAACGCCAACGAGCTGTACCTCACCGTTGCCTACAATGAGAACTGGAAAAGCGGGCGCGGGGGGACGATGGAAGAGTACAAAGATAAGGAGGGCCGTGTAGTGCTGAAACGTACGTTCAATTATATTTCCGGCGGGTCCCCGGCATTGCAAATATTAAGCACCTACTACGTTTACGACGATCTGGGCAACCTGGCTTTTGTGTTGCCGCCCACCAGCAATGCCGATAACGCCATGCCTACCCAAACCATGCTGGATAACCTTTGCTACCAATACCGTTACGACGCACGCAGCCGTTTGACGCAGAAAAAGTTGCCGGGTAAAGGCTGGGAGTTCACAGTTTATAACCAACTGGATCAGCCCGTGATGTCGCAGGATGCCAACCAGCGCGGCAAAGCCCCGCAGGAATGGACGTTTACCAAGTATGATGCCTTGGGAAGGAGCGTAATAACAGGTATATATCCTTACCCCAATAGCACCGCTGATAACAACCCAAGCACGCCATCAACCGCGCAGCTTATTTGGCTGCAGAACTACAGCAACCAGCAATCTGTTTTATGGGAGACAAGAGACTATGCGAACAACGGAACCGGATATACCAACGGGGCCACGCCGCAGGGAACTGTAAGTTACTTGAGCGTAAATTATTACGACGACTACACCAATATCCCATTGATGCCATCGGGCTATGTGCCGGTGCCGGGCACTTATAGCACCCAAACCAGAGGGCTGCCCACGGCAAGCAAAATAGCGGTACTGAACACCATTGCAAATGCCACCCCCGACATGCTTTGGAGCGCAAGTTATTACGACGATGAAGGGCGCAATATAAAAACATACGCCCAGCATTACCTGGGCGGCGCAACGGCATTAAGCCAGTATAACTACGATGAGGTAAGCAAAGGCTACAATTTTAACGATCAGGATAATAGCCTTACGCGAATGCATTATGTTAGGAATACAAATGGTACAGCAAAAGTATTGGCCGTAACGATAACGAACAGTTGGGATTACGACCACATGGGCCGAAAGATAAATAGCTGGCAGCAGCTGCAGAACGGCTTGCTTGCAGCGGATGCAAAAATACTGGTTGCCAAAATGGATTACAACGCCATTGGGCAGGCGTGGAAAAAGCACCTTCATAGCACGGATGCTATAAACTTTAAGCAGGACATTGCCTATAGCTATAACGAACGGGGCTGGCTGCTGAACAGCGCGGCACAATTGTTCCAGGAGCAGTTGAAGTACAACAGCGGCACGAACAAGCAGTATAACGGCAATATAGCCTACCAGAGCTGGGGTACGCAACTGAACCCGGATACCAAAACCTTTACCTATGGCTACGACCTGTTGAACCGGCTAACAAGCGGGAACTCCACGGGCAATAATAACGAAAACAGCATCGCATACGACCTTGTAGGCAATATCACCGCATTGAAACGCTACCAAAACAACGTGCTGGTAGATGACCTGAAATACTACTGCCTGGTTGGGGCAAACCCTACCAACCAATTGCAGGCGGTAGATGATGCCACCAACAGCGACATAGGCTTTAAGCACGGGCTTAACCAGGGATACACCTATGACCCCAACGGCAATATGAAATCCGATGCCAGCAAAGGTATTACGGATATCAGCTATAATCTGCTCAACCTGCCCGAAACATTTATGGGCAAAAGTACTACTTACACCTATAATGCCGCCGGGCAAAAGCTAAGGCGGGTAATAGGCGCGGCGGCTACCGACTACATCAGCGGCATACAATACGACGGCACGACACCCTCTGTCACTTTTATACAGACAGAGGAAGGAAGAGCATTGCCCAACGGTGCCACTGCTTATAACTATGAATATACCTTAACGGACCACCTGGGCAACAGCCGCGTAAACTTCGATACCGGCACCGGCGTAGCGAGGTTAGTACAAACGAACGAGTACTATCCTTTTGGTTTAGAAATACCGGGCGGCACTACCACAAGCCCTAAAAATGAATATCTTTACAATAAGAAAGAATTACAGGAGAACTTGGGGCTATACGATTATGGCGCGAGGTTTTACGACCCAGTGATTGGGAGGTGGGCGAGTGTTGATCCATTGGCGGAGAAAGGACGAAGGTGGTCGCCGTATGTTTATGGGTTCGACAATCCAATAAAGTTCATTGACCCGGATGGGATGTCAGCATGGAAACCAGATTCTCAAGGGAATCTAATTGCCGAACAAGGAGACAACGCAGGAACATTATCAACTTATTTAAACACATCTTTAGATAATGCGCAAACTATGATTGACAATCAAAAGCTAAAGATAACAGTAAATACGTCTGATAGAGATGGTTCACTTTCCGTTGATGTAAAAGACGGGGAGAAATTAACCTTAGATAATGTTTACACACGGTCAATTACTAACTCAACAAGTTCCTATACTACGGATAAAATGACAGCCGGGATTGCACCAAATGGCCTCGCAACACCGGAAGATAAATATAATTGCTGGGGTTCTGCAATCGCTGGTAGCCAAGGCAAAGAGATCAATCCATCAGTTGCAATGCCTAGTGAAAATACATTTGATGGAAATTTAATCGCAAATTATAGTTCTGTCAAACCGGAGAACGCAGAATTTGGTAAAACGGTTTTACGTTATGGAAGTGAAGACAACAATTTGACACAACATGGTGCTGTATTTTATGGAAAAAGCAAGGATGGTACAGAGTATGTATACACGAAAAATGGATATTACGCGAAGCCCGAAGTTATGAAACGCTCAGATTTAGAAAAAAAAATCCCAGAATATGGAAAAGTTCAAGGTATTAGCGGCACTGGTGATACTGGCTATTATCAACCCCGCCCCTAAGCATTCAATTTATAATAATCAGGATACCCAAAGTAAGGAAGTGCAGGTTAGATTCTACAATCAATTAGACACTATTATCTTAAAAAAGAATGAGTGTAAGATAGAAGTTAATTCTACGGGGCTCTCTTTATTTATTCTAAATAAGGAAAAAATCCAATCGATTAATAGTATTATCGACCCTACCGTTATCTTATATATTAATAATAAGCCAGTTACCGCAAGAGGTATTTTAGTATATCGATCTTCGTTGCCACAAGGAGTTGAATATTTTTTTGCTTTGGATGCTCAAAAAAAAATATTCGACTTAAGCGAGTCACCCTTACAACTTACAAAAGTCGGTCAGTAAGGCAACTTGGCGCTGAGCATGCAGCATAACCTCGGCTGGTGCGCGCGTATCGCGCGTTCTCAACCATTTGCAAGGTGCAGGTTTAGTTAAATGAAGCAATTGTTTTAAAAACCTGCATTCGCAGTAGGGAAGTCTTGCCGGAAAGCCGGTTGGTTTATTAAGGGACAGATAGTAAATTTGATAAAGCTTTAACTGGAAGTAGCAGCGCTTCAAATTAGTGTTTAATACCTGATAGKGAATCTTGTTCCGGCTGTTTAATGARTGGTTTATTGGTGATGCCCATATSGAGWGGTATTCCCGCGCAGGATGCTATCAAAYTTTAWAAACAGCAGGCCTTRAAGCTTACTAATTAAAGGARGTTTTATGTCAAAAACGCTTGAAATTGTTCATCCCTCTGCTGGTGCGCGCGTGTCGCGCGTTCCTAACCACTTGCAAGGTGCAGGTTTCCCAGCCTGGCGCGAGTATGCAGTGCAGGCAAGCGCGGTGGGGTACTCGTGCCTAACCACTTGCAAGGTAAGGGCTGATGCTTTATTTTAGCTTGCATGAGCACCAAATATAAATTCCGCGACCAGGATAAGCTTTACTTTATAAGTTTCGCTGTTGTAAACTGGATAGACCTTTCGAGCCCTTGTTGGTGTTCGCGGTGCTGGCCGTTGTTGTGTCTTATGACCAACAACTGAAGCGCGGGAATGCCCCCGGGTGGTGTGCGAATGCCGTGTGTATTGAACCTGCATTCGCAGTAGGGATTGAAAGGGGAAGCCGCCTGCGCGGGGCTTGGGTGTCAGACAGGCAGGGCGAAGCAATCCCGACAGGCGTTGGGACGGCAAAGCCCGGCCCCGATGAATATCGGGGACTGCCATAAATATTTCTTTGCCTTTTCGCCGTCGTCGGCATTGTCGCATTCGGTTTTTTGGTCACAAGACCAACAAAGGCATCCTCCCCTACTTCCCCGCCAAATAAAACTTCTCCCAAAAATCTACCGATTTGGTGAGTTCGCTCCTATCGGCTGTGTTGCCGCCGCCTGCGCCACCACCGCGCATGCCGCCACCACGACGGCCACCGCCGCCGCCCATACCTCCGCCGCGGCCGCCGCCCATACCACCGCGGCCACCACCACCAGGGCCGCCGGGGCCACCCATATCGCCGCCTGCCGGCCTGTCGCCTTTCTTAGGGAAGGTGAGTCCGTTAATTTTGATATTGAATGCCCATTCGTTCTTTCCGCTGGCATCTGCATGCAGCATGGCTATGGGTACCGCGGCTTCATACACCAGGTATCCCTCGCTATCGAAGCAGAGTGCGGTTTTGATGCCATAAAGGTTGGCGGTGGTCATCACCTCGTTCAGCACATCGGCAAAGCCGGTTGCCTTTATTTGCTTAAGGCGGGTAAGGCCTGCTTCCAGACGTTCCTGCCTGTCGCCCTCGGTGCCGGGTTGGGGCGGCTGACTATCATCGCCGGGCTGTTGTTGTTGCATTGCGCGGAAATCGGGCATCGCATCGGGGTCGGTATAGGGGAAGGTTACGCTGAAGCTTTCCTTCTTCTTGCCTTTCGGATCGATAGAGAAAGTGATGCCGGCCATCAGCGCACGGCGCTGCTCGCTATGGTCGCTGATGCGCAGGGCCACATATATATTGTCCTTATCGTTGGCAATGGTGTAGGGTATCTTCTTTTCCTCGTTGATGTAACGGAGGCTGTCGCCCCATTCGGATAGTTTGCCATCAACCAATACCTTGGCAGGCGCAGGCTGCAGGGTTGGCTTATCGTTTTTGTTTTGGGCAAGTGCAGCAAGCGGAAGCGCGAACGCGGCCAGCAAAAGGTATCGAGCGGAAGTTTTCATTTTGGGGCTGTGATGTATTTATTAGACAGGATTAGAACAGCAGCAGCCTGTGCTTATTGTGGAGGTAGGACGTAAAGAAGTTATTACAATTGGGGCCTGAACCGCTGATTCGTGTGATTAAATGATTACGCTGAAAAATCAATATCGAACATCGAATGCTGAATATGGAATGATGAAGTGAAAAAAGAATCAACGGATACCCAAAAAGCATTTAAACAGACAAATAACATTTTTATAGCAGATTATGGATTTTATGCGCAAATTGCATCCTAGCCATAAAACCATATCATTATGAAAAAACGCTTATTTTTCGTTGCATTTTTAGTTGCCACCCTGTTTTGCCTTGGTAGCTATGCGCAGACCAACAAGGAAACTGCCCTTGCCAAAGCCCGGGAAGGGGTAAAACTGGGCGACGAGGATAAATTTGATGAAGCACTTAAACTCCTTGATGAAGCCCAAAAACTCGATCCGGATAATATTACCTACCCTTACGAAATAGCCTATATTTATTACCGGCAGGAGAAATATCAAACCGCGATAGACCTAATGGAGAAACTTAAGGATAAGCCAGACAGTTTCGACCGCTTGTACCAGTTGCTGGGCAATAGCTACGATTATTTAAAACAACCCGATAAGGCTATCGCCACTTATAAAGAAGGTCTTAAAAAATTCCCGGCATCAGGCAATTTATACCTGGAAAGTGGCATTATGGCGGAGCTGCAAAAAGATTACGATAGCGCAATGGGTTATTACGAGAAAGGCATTCAGGTAGACCCGAAATTCTCGTCTAATTACTACCGGGCTGCCGAACTGTACCTGCAATCAGACGAACCAATGTGGGGGATGCTATACGGCGAGCTATTTATGAACCTGGAACGTAACAGCAAACGCACGCAGGCGATGAGCAAATTACTGTACGATGCTTATAAAACACACATTACTTTCCCCGCTCCCGACAAAGCAGTCGTTAGTTTCAGTAAAAACAATATAATAGCTACTAACGCAACGTTATTGCCTTACAGCCTGATATACGAACCAACGATGGCCATAGCCGTGAGTACTGAGCGGGAAATTAACCTAAATTCGCTCGACAGGATACGACAAGGTTTTTTGAAATTCTATACAGAGCGCGGTTTCGACAAAAAATACCCAAATATACTTTTCGACTATCAAAGCCAGTTGCAAAACGCCGGCCACCTGGAAGCCTATAACCATTGGCTATTGATGAAAGGCGACGAAGATGCTTTTACCGCCTGGCAAACTGCCAACAAAGCCAAATGGGATGATTTTGTAAAATGGTACCTGGCAAACCCTTTAAAACTTGATGATATGCATAAGTTTTACCGTATGCAGTACTAAAAATTGGCGGCCTTGGTTGTTGATCACAAGGCCAACAAAGGCGAAACCGTTGATTTTAATAATTTTAGGATTGCGTTGATTTGGGAGCCTGCTTTCATCTCTAAATGATGGATGGCATCAGCGACATCATTTAATCATTAAAACGGCGAAGCCCTCTTGAGCGCAAAAAAACAATCAACCCACGAAAAATCAACGGTTCCAATTTTATCACCAAAACACCAATTCTGTTGCAAAAAATGTATTATATTGCAACGAAAAACGCAATATACCCCTATGGCAGATTATCAGGACCACGGCTTCTCCAGCGAACACGCGAGCCCATTTTGGCAATACGTGCAAGACTCTATGATCTCGCTGCTGAACAAGGATAAAAACCGTTGTATACTGGATCTGGGCTGCGGCAACGGTTACCTGGTAAACTTCCTTATTTCGCAAGGGTACAATGCCTACGGCATAGATGCCTCACAAACCGGCATTGCCATTGCCAATAAAGTAAACCCGGGCCGATTTTTCATCCAGGATCTGGACGATAACCAACTCCCTGCCGAAATACGCGACCTGCCTTTCGATACCATCGTATCTACCGAGGTGATTGAGCATATTTACAACCCATTTATTTTTATGGCGCTTTGCAAGGACGTGCTCAGCAAAAACGGCGGCGGCGAAATCATACTCACTACGCCGTACCATGGCTACCTCAAAAACCTGGTGCTAAGCATCTTCGATAAATGGGATAAGCATACCAACGCGGTTGCGGTTGGCGGGCACATCAAATTCTGGTCGCGCGCCTCATTAAGCAAACTGCTTACCCAAACAGGGTTTGAAGTAACGCATTTCGTAGGCTGCGGCCGCATGCCTTACATGTGGAAGAGCATGCTGATGAAAGCGAAACTTAGTTCATAGATGATAGTTGATGGTTCATGGTAGCTGCGGCGGAGTTCATGGCTGATTGTTCATAGTTCATGGCAGCTGCGGTTTAGTTCATGGCTGATTGTTCATAGTTCATGGTAGCTGCGGTGGGGTTACGGCTGATTGTGGCCTGTCAACCATCCCCTATTAACTATGAACCATCATCTATGAACCATGAACTATTTTACAACCACCGTATTCAGCATCTTGCTTAAAAACTCAGGGGTAACGCCTATGTACGATGCTACCTGTTTTTGCGGCAGCGAGCGGATAAGCGATGGGTACAAGGTGCAGAAGTTGCCGTAACGCTCCATGGCGCTCAATATCATGTTATCTATTTGCCGGTGCTGGTAGGTGGCCATGGCATTCTCAGATAGCATACGGCCGAAACGTTCAAAAATGGGGTACTTCAATTGTAGGGCGTCCATATCTACCTTATGGACGAAGAACAGCTCTGTTTCTTCTATCGCATCTATATTCAAGCGTGCAGGTTCGCCGGTGAGCAGGCTGCGCATATCTACTATCCACCAGCCGGGGGGCGCAAATTGTAGCACATGTTCGCCGCCATTCTTATCTATCGCGTAGCTGCGAAGGCAGCCAGCGGTAACGAAATATATTTTGCTGTCCACGTCGCCCTGTTCCAGCAGATATTGCTTGCGTTTAACTTTTTTGTAATGCAGCAGGGAGGTAAAGTAAGCGGCCTCCTCCGGGCCGAGGGTAACGTAACGGGCAATATTGGCGAGGATGGGCGTATAATCCATAGATAATGCAATTATAATTGATTGGTGCGAACGAGGACGAATTGATTGACACGAATTTCACCAATTGAGACGAATTACACGAATTGAACCTTGATTCTTTGGATTAAAGGATGGCCTTGATTTACTCTCCGCAGCTACCATGAACTATCAACCATCGACTATGAACTAACCGCAGCTACCATGAACTATGAACCATCAACCATGAACGCTTTTTCGTATTTTTACGCTGATGAAACTTAAACTAAGCCTTATACTACTGCTTACCTGCCAACTGGGCCTGGCGCAGGATATCAAATTTGCCCATAAGATGGTGGATACCCTCACCTCCCCCTACTTTTGGGGTCGTGGTTATACCAACAACGGCATGGGCAAAGCAGCAGATTTTATTGCCGGTCAGCTGAAAAGCTACGGGTTAAAACCCATGGCCGGCAAAACTTACCTGCAGGAATTTAGCTACCCCGTTAATACCTTCCCTGGTAAGATGGAAGTAGCTATCAACGGCGTGGCTTTGGTGCCTGGCAGGGATTTCATCGTTAGTCCGGATAGCCGTGGGGTTACCGGCGAAGGCAAGCTGGTGCAGCAGGACAGCACGCACTTTGTCGATGCGGTGAACCGTATTATGGTAACACTGGAAACAAAACTTACCTGGTCGGCCGAGCAAACCGTGTTGGATTATACGGTGATACAGCTGGATAAGAAACTGCAAAGCACCCTGCCGAAAACCATTAAGATTGATATCGAGAACACCTTCAACCCATCGTTCAAGGCGGCCAATATCTGCGCTGTGGTGAAGGGAACGAAGATGCCCGATTCCGTCATCGTGTTCACCGCCCATTACGACCACCTGGGTGGCATGGGCAGCAAAACCTATTTCCCCGGTGCCAACGATAACGCCAGCGGCGTAACCCAGGTGCTTAGCCTAGCTAAATACTACGGCAAGCATCCGCAGCCTTACACCATGGCATTCATCTTTTTTGCGGGCGAAGAGGCGGGCCTGCTCGGCTCCAAACATTTTACAGAGAACCCGTTGACCGATCTGAAAAACATCCGCTTTTTGGTGAACCTGGACCTGGAAGGTACCGGCGTGGAAGGCATCACGGTAGTGAATGCATCGGTGTTCCCAAAAGAATTTGCCCTACTTAAACAGGTGAACGAAAAAGGAAATTACCTGGTGAAGGTGAACTCGCGTGGCAAAGCCGCCAACAGCGACCATTACTTCTTCAGCGAGAAAGGCGTGCCCGCATTTTTTATGTACACCCTTGGCGGCATAAAAGCCTACCACGATATTTACGACATCAGCGCCACCCTGCCGCTGAACGAATACGAAGACCTGTTTAACCTGCTGCTGAAATTCAACGAGGGCTTGATGGGGAAAACAGCGCAATAAAAGCTTTAACAATACACAAGCCCACCATGCTCTTAACCTACTTAAAAAGCAACACGCAACGCGCCCTGGTTACCCGTGGGCTGATTTTAACGATGCTGCTTTTCTTTGCCATAGCGCAAATCAATCACATCATCATTGCGGTTACGGGGATGAAGGAATGGTCGGCAGGGATGTTTACGATTTCGAGGTTTTTTTACTGGCTGTGGCTGGGCTGTATTTACCTGTACGTAACTCGCGTAGAAAAACAGCCCCTGCTGCTGTGGCCCGAGAAAAACTACGGCGTTGGCTTTTACCTGGCATCGGTACCCGGCATTATCTTTACGCTGGGCATCGGTAACGTCGCCATTACTTATGCGCTGTATTTTGCGGGCCTGTACAAAACAAACGAGGCCGTTTTAGGGCTCGGGCAATTCAGCCTGCTGCTGAAAATATTCATATCGCTTACGGCCGGCGTAGTAGAAGAATTGGTGATGCGCGGCTACCTGATGCCCCGGCTGCAATTGTTCTTCAAGAAATGGTATTGGCCCGTTATCGTATCGTCGGTTTTGTTCGGCATTGCGCATGCCCGCTGGGGCACGCTGGCCAATGTGCTGGTGCCCATGTTCATCGGTTTTATATTTGCCCTCCATTACCAAAAATACCGCAACATCAGGGTACTCATATTCTGCCACTTTGCCTGGGATATGATTAGTTTGATGATGCTGCCGCATGGGGGGAAGTAGGATGTTGCGCCAGGATATTAAATACAAAAAAATAGTCCGCCAGCGGGGATATTTTTTAATTATGTGAGTATCTAAACCCTTAAATCCGTTATTCATGACACTTTACAGTGCAATACTCACACTGCTTCAATATAACCTTATCCGCGGCTGCTTTATCACCGTTTTGGTTATCCTATTGGCTAAAACGCTGTTTGGCAAGTACGTTCACACCAATTTGTCTGTTAAAATCATAAAATGGATATTGATTACCTATGCAGTTCTCTCTTTAATTTATACGCTGACTTTAATTGCATGGGGTTATTTTGGCGCTTCCGACTACATTTGGTTAACCCGCGCAACAGGGCCATATTGGTGGGCATACTGGTCAATGCTTAGCGGCAATTGTATTTTTCCCTTATTTCTGCTAATCCCAAGACTGGGGCGCAATATCTACATCATACTACTTGCGAGCATTTTGATGAATTTGGGATGGCTGTTAGAATTACTTACTATTTATATGGCCAATAGGCATCGTGACTATATACCGGCAGCACATCCTCCCCTTTGGTATTATGCGCCTGCATTGATTATTTTATTGCAGGGATTTTTAGTTGGAGTTGTACTTATTGGAATTGAGGCTTGGTGGGGGAAAAGGCATGGAAAGGAATTATCGTAAAGTGGATACCGCATTATTTACCACATACACGTGGATTAGAAAAACAGAAGACAAACTAAATCGTCAGGTTTATTTAAAATATCAGTAACTTTAAATTATGAATACACACGAAGAATACTTAACGAAACGAGTGGTCATTCGCGCAACAAAAAAAGGCATGAAGATAGCATCGCAGGAAGCTATGAATACGATGGGCTATACAATTATAGCTCAGGAAGGTTGGATAGTAAAAAAAAATCAGGACGGTAGTGTGGAGCGGATTGAACAGATACAAACCCCTATTCATTCTGGTCCTATAGCTTTAGATTAATAAATGGATTCCGGACAACCAAAACTCCGGGTATTTGCCGGGCCGAACGGCTCCGGCAAAAGCACTGTAATCAGTTTTATTCGCAACTATAAGGTTAACGATAAAAACGTTGAGTTTGGATACTATGTCAACGCAGATGAAATAGCATACGCGCTAAAAACGGAAAAGAAATTTTCGTTTACGCCTTTTAACTTTAAAGCTACCCCTAAAGATTTTAATCAAATCGCGCTGACATCTGGTTTGATTAACAATGTATTTACACACCAACAATTAGTTAAAGCTTATCAACTTACCGATAATTCTATTCATTCACTACAGGAAAACAATATCGACAGATTAGCTCAAATAACAGCCGATTACCTCCGCAAGAAACTGCTCCAGGAACAAAAAAGATTTTCTTTTGAAACTGTTTTTTCTCACAGTTCCAAACTTGCCATTTTACAAGATGCAGTCAATGCGGGCTATAAAGTTTACCTTTATTTCGTTTGTACAGAATCTCCTGAGATTAATAAGTTCCGTGTTGAAACCAGGATTAAACAAGGCGGTCACAGCGTCCCAATAAATAAAATTGAAACGAGGTATTATCGTGCGCTTGATTTATTGCATGATGCTGCCCAATTAGCTTATCAAGCCTTTTTCTTCGATAATTCCGAAGATGGCGAAGACTTTAAAATGTTTGCGCACTTTAAAATAATTGGCGGCAAAAAAGCATGGGACGAGATTAACCAAGATAACGTACCAAACTGGTTTAAAATTTATTATTCGGAAAAGGTTTCAAAACCATAATTTTATTCGAATTTGCTTCCCCCCTCACACCGGCAAACTAAAATAAAACCTGCTCCCCTCGCCTAACTCGCTTTCTACGCCGATGGTGCCGCCTTGTGCGTTGATGAAATCTTTGGAAATGGCTAAGCCCAGGCCCGAGCCGGATTTGTTCTGCCCATCCGTAGGTACCTGGAAGTAACGGTCGAACAGGCGTTTTTGGTAGGCTTCATCTATCCCACGGCCGAAATCTTTTACCGAAAACTCAACCTTGCCCTGTTTAGCAGCAACCTGTATCACTATCTTCGATTTTTCGGCGCTGTAGCGCAAGGCGTTGGAGAGGAAATTCACCAGCACCCAGGCCGTTTTCTCGATATCTACGTGCACATCGGGCAGGGTATGGTCCTGCACTATCTCCAGTTCTACCTTCTTTTGCTCTGCCTGGAATTTGATGGATGTGATGGCATACTCCACAATCTTCATAGGGCTTACCGGCACAAAGTTCAGCTGGATATTGCCGGTTTCCACCTGCGATAGCTCCAGCAATTCGCTGGTTATTTTCAGCAGGCGTTCGCTATCGTCTTTAATGTGGGCAATCAGTTGGTGCTGTTCGTTGTTCATGGCGCCTACGCGCTCGTCGTTCAGCAGCTTCAGGCTCATTTTGATGGATGCGATTGGCGTTTTCAACTCGTGCGAAATGGTGGCGATGAAATTGGTTTTAGCTTCGTCGCGCTCTTTGAATTCGGTAATATTTTTGAGGATATATACTTTGCCCGCCGGGCGATTGGCTATCTGCAATACATCCGTTCCGTGGTTGATATTGGGCACCGATATACTGCTGCTCTGCAACTGGAAGTAAGCTTCCCTCCCATCCAGCACAATCTTGAAAGGCTTTGCTGGGGCATCATCACCTATGATGGACCTGAACAGGTCATTGCCTTTCGTGAGTGCTTCTGTATTTTTGCCGATTACCTTATCATCATTAATGTTGAGCGCTTTGCGGGCGGCATCGTTCATGAAAAGTATTTCCTGCTTTTCGTCTACCCCGATGATGGCATCCTGCATCTGCTCTATGATGGCTTCGATGCGGCGTTTTTCCGATATTACGGTGGCCAGGTTGCTGTTCTCCCACTCGTTCAGCCGCGCGGCCATCAGGTTGAAGGCATTGGCAACTTCGGCAAATTCGTCGTCTTTTTCAAAATGGATGCGGGTAGCATAATTCTTCTGCCCAATCTCGCGGATACCTGCCAGCAGTGCCCGCAAGGGATTGGCAATAAAGCCAGGGAAATTGACGCTGAAACTGAACAGCACCATGAAGGAGAAACTGGCCACCAAACCCAGGATAAGCGTGGCGTCATCCACCGTTTTTCGTGCCTGGGCATCTTTGCGAACGATCGCCTGCATATTCAGTTCCTCTATTTTGCCAAGGCCTGCAAATATCTTATGGTAGGCCGCCCCTATCACATTGATATCGCTGCTTAGGTGCGACAATTTATATGCCGTGAACCCCGCGCGCAGGGTCTCGGTGGCTGCCTTTTCGTTCGGCTCGGTGATGTTGTGCTCCTGTAGGGACAGGTACTTCTCGAACTTCCGTTCGCCGGCCGTATCGGCATTAATGCCTCCGTTATCTAGCAACAGCCGCATCTGCCGCACAAAGTTCAGCGACTCGTAATTGTTCTTGAGTATGGCCTTCGAGTTCTCCGAAATATCGCGGATGTAGAACAAAGCGGTAGCGCCGAAAAACAGCACCACTACAAACAAAAAGCCGAAGCCCAGCCGGAGTTTAGTTTTTACTTTCATGATAATATGACCAAATCGGTCTCTGTTGCTGCAATTTTGTTAAGTAATTCGTTAAATATAGCCGTTCTTAATATCACCTGCCATAAATTTAAATGAGGCTTACCTATGCAGATGGTGGTAACCTCCTTCTCTTCTGCTATTTGCATAATGGTTTTGGTAACGTTGTCGCTTTTTATTTTGATGAGTTCGGCACCAAGTTCTGTGGCCAGTTTAAAATTATTGATAAGATGACGCTGTTTATCCAGTTTTATTTTATCCAGGCTTTCGTTGCTGCTTTGTACATATAGCACTATCCAGGGCGAGCGGTAATAAGATGCCAGCCGCGCCGTTTTGCGGATGACGATTTTCGCCGTTTCGGCATTGGACGAAATGCAGGCCAGGAATTTTTCGGGCCGCAGTTTTATCTGCTTAGGCACCTCCACGTTTATCTTCCGTTCCAGGTGGTGTGCCACTTCCTTTAAAGCAATCTCGCGTAGTTGCAATATCTTCTCGTTACGGAAAAAGTTTTGCAGCGCGGTTGCCACCTTTGCCTTATCATATATCTTGCCTTCCTTTAGGCGGCTAATGAGTTCATCGGCAGTAAGGTCAATATTCACGATCTCATCTGCCAGTTCCAGCACCTTATCGGGTACGCGTTCGGTGATGGCAATGCCGGTGATAGATTCTATTTCCTCGTTCAGGCTCTCCAGGTGCTGGATGTTTACGGCAGTTATCACGCTGATCCCCGCCTCCAAAATATCCTTTACATCCTGCCAGCGTTTGCTGTTTTTGCTGCCTTCGATGTTGCTGTGGGCAAGTTCATCTACAATCACCACTTCCGGGTGGCGGTTGAGGATGCCCTGCAGATCCATCTCTTCCAGTTCTTTGCCCTTGTAAAATGTCTTTCTACGACCTATGTAGGGGATCCCGGCCAGCAGGGCATGTGTTTCGGCACGGTTGTGGGTTTCGATGTATCCTATTTGGATATCGATGCCATTTTTGAGCAGGGCATGCGCCTCCTGCAGCATACGGTAAGTTTTACCCACGCCGGCACTCATGCCGATGTAGATCTTCAGCTTGCCGCGCCTGCTATCCTTCAACAGTTCGATGAAGTTTTTTACGGAGTCGTCTTTCTGGTCTGGCATCTTATTGGCTGTTTTACCACAAAGGACACTAAGATTTGCGGGTTGGTAACCACAAAGAGCACTAAGCTTATTTTTCTTTGTGCCCTTTGGGGTTCTCCCTTTGTGTTCTTTGTGGTTAAATTCTCTTTATTTTTTTAACTGGTCTAAGGCTACATTCAATTTCAGCACATTCACCTTCGCTGGCCCAAATAAACCTAAAAGCGGTCCTTCGGTATGGGCGGCTACCAGGTCGGTAACCTGTTGTACGGTTAAGCCTCGTACATCTGCTACGCGTTTGATTTGGATCTTGGCAACCAAAGGCGAAATATCGGGGTCGAGGCCGCTGCCCGATGCAGTTACCATTTCGGCAGGGATATCGTTGCGTTTTAAGTATGGGTGGTATTTAAGCAAGGTATCTATGCGGCTGGCCACATCTTTCAGGTAATCGGGGTTGCTTGGGCCCTTGTTGCTGCCTGCAGAACCTGCTGCATTATAACCCACTGCCGATGGCCTGCCCCAAAAGTATTTTTGCTGGGTAAAGCTTTGTCCCTCGTTGGCATAGCCAACTACTTTGCCGTTAACAACAATGGTTTCGCCATCGCCGTGCCCTTTGGACAGTTTACCTGCAAAAGAGATAAACACAGGATATATTACGCATACCAACACAATGATTACCAGCGTTAAGCGTATGGATGTCATTAAATTTTTCATAATTTCTATTAATTAGAAGAATAGGGAAATAAGTAAGTCGATTAATTTGATACCGATAAATGGTGCGATCACACCGCCCAAACCGTATATCAGCAGGTTGCGGCGAAGCAATGCGCTGGCGCCGATTGGTTTATACTCTACGCCTTTCAAAGCCAACGGTATCAGCATCGGGATGATGATGGCGTTGAATATCACGGCAGATAATATCGCACTTTCCGGACTGTGCAAATGCATAATATTAATGGCCTGCAATGCCGGGATAGAAGCGATAAACAAAGCCGGAACGATAGCGAAGTATTTAGCCACGTCGTTAGCGATGGAGAAGGTGGTGAGCGTACCGCGGGTGATGAGCAACTGCTTGCCTATCTCTACGATCTCGATCAGCTTGGTTGGGTCGTTATCCAAATCCACCATATTGCCTGCTTCTTTGGCGGCTTGCGTACCACTGTTCATAGCCACACCTACGTCGGCCTGGGCCAGTGCGGGGGCATCGTTGGTACCATCGCCCATCATGGCTACCAGGCGGCCGCTTGCCTGCTCGGCTTTGATGTAGTTCATTTTATCTTCCGGCTTGGCCTCGGCAATAAAATCATCCACGCCGGCTTTTTCGGCAATAAATTTGGCGGTGAGCGGGTTATCGCCGGTTACCATTACGGTTTTGATACCCATTTTGCGCAGGCGTTCAAAACGTTCGGCAATGCCGGGTTTGATAATGTCCTGCAATTCTATAGTACCTAATACCTTTTCGTTTTGCGATACCACCAGCGGCGTACCACCATTTGATGCGATTGCTTTTACACGCTCTTCCACATCGGCAGGCACTTTATTACCAGCCTTCAGGGTTAAGTTGCGTATCGAGTCGAAAGCACCTTTACGGATGCGCAGGCCATCTTTAGTATCGATACCACTTGAACGGGTTTCGGCAGTAAACTTGATAAACTCTGCTCCTACAGGGGCAGTGCTGGCAATGTTCATTTTACTTTGTGCAGCCAGTTCCACTATGGATTTACCTTCGGGGGTCTCATCAGCAAGGGAAGATAGTACAGCTGCCTTTACCAAATCATCAGGCAACACATCAATAGCGGGCCAAAAATGAGTGGCCTTACGGTTACCGATGGTGATGGTACCGGTTTTGTCCAGTAGCAATACGTCGATATCGCCGGCGGTTTCTACCGCTTTACCCGATTTGGTAATTACGTTGGCACGCAGTGCCCTGTCCATCCCCGCAATACCGATGGCCGATAAAAGGCCACCGATAGTTGTGGGTATCAAACAAACGAAGAGCGATATCAATGCGGCTATAGTGATAGGGGTATTTGCATAGTCGGCAAAGGGTTTCAACGTAACGCATACGATGATGAATATCAGCGTAAAGCTGGCCAGCAGGATAGTTAAGGCTATCTCGTTTGGCGTTTTCTGGCGCGATGCACCTTCTACCAGTGCAATCATCTTATCCAGGAAGCTTTCGCCCGGCTCGGTAGTTACGATTACCTTAATATTATCGGATAATACCTTGGTACCGCCTGTAACCGACGATTTATCCCCGCCTGCCTCGCGAATAACCGGGGCAGATTCACCGGTAATGGCCGACTCATCTATCGTAGCTAAACCTTCTATAATCTCTCCATCAGTTGGGATAGTATCACCTGTTTCGCAAACGAACACATCGCCTTTACGTAGCTCGTTGGATGACTTAGTTATTACGCTGCCATCCTTCAGCAAAACTTTAGCAGGTGTTTCTTCGCGGGTTTTGCGGAGGCTATCAGCTTGTGCTTTACCGCGTGCTTCGGCAATGGCCTCGGCAAAATTGGCAAACAACAGGGTAAGCAACAGTACAATGAAGATGATAAGGTTATAAGCAAATGAACCCTGGCCGGCGTTCAGGAAGCTGTAAACGCACATATAGGCCATAATTACAGTACCTACTTCCACAGTAAACATTACCGGGTTGCGCAGCATTACCTTGGGGTTCAGCTTTATAAACGACTCTTTAAGTGCAGTTTGCACCAGAGCCGGTTCGAACAATTTATTTGATCTGGTTGTCATTTTAATAGTTTTTTAAGCCCTCCCCTTCCGGGGAGGGTTGGGTGGGGCTTATTTTACCATTGAAAAATATTCTGCAATAGGCCCTAAAGCCAAGGCAGGGAAATATGATAATGCGTTAAGTACCAATATTACGGCGAAGGTCATCAGGCCGAAGGTTATGGTATCGGTCTTCAATGTACCTGCAGATTCGGGGATGAATTTCTTTTTGGCAAGCAAGCCTGCAATGGCGACGGGGCCGATAATCGGCAGGAACCTGCCCAAAATGAGCACAAAACCTGTAGATACGTTCCAGAAGATGTTGTTGTCGCCCAACCCTTCAAAGCCAGAGCCGTTGTTGGCATTAGCTGAGGTCATCTCGTAAAGCATTTCGCTAAAGCCATGGTAGCCGGGGTTGTTTAGCCAGGCCGATGGTTTCACAGCCCAATCCGCATTGCCGTGGTTGGTGAAAACATAAGCCGCTATCGCGGTCCCCGCCATAATGAGGAAGGGGCTAAGCAGTGTTATTAAAGCGGCTATCTTCACTTCGCGCGCCTCTACCTTGTGGCCCAAAAACTCTGGGGTTCGCCCCACCATCAAGCCTGAAATGAAGACCGCTATGATCAGATATATAAAGTAATTTAATATACCCACACCACAACCTCCAAAAAAGCCGTTTATCATCATAGCAAGCAATTCCCATGCGCCGGTCAAAGCCATTGTACTATCATGCATACCATTAACAGAACCTGTTGAGGTGATGGTAGTGAGCGTACTCCAATATGCTGTAGCCGCCGGCCCAAAGCGTACCTCTTTGCCTTCCATAGCGCCGGTTGTTTGGGTAATGCCCATTTTAGCAATGGCGGGGTTGCCGCCCAACTCGCTGGTGATGGTTGGTATCATCAGCATAAACATACCAATCGTCATTACTCCAAAAATTACCCAACCCAGTTTCTTTCTGCGGATGAAATATCCAAAGGCCAATATCATTGCCACCGGTATTATAAATTGCGAAACAATCTCTACCATGTTGGTGAGGTAGTTTGGATTTTCAAACGGGTGTGACGAGTTTGCGCCAAAATAACCACCACCGTTTGTACCTAAGTGCTTAATGGCTATCATTTGCGCGGCGGGGCCACGGGACACATTTACGGTATCTCCCTGCAAGGAAATGAATTGGTCTTTACCTGCGTAACTGCTTGGCGTGCCGTTGAAGGTTAGAATCAAGGCAATTACTATAGATACAGGCAATAGCAAGCGGGTAATTGATTTGATAAAAAACTCCCAGAAGTTACCTAAATTGGTAGTGGTTTTATCGCGGAATGCTCTAAATACAGCCACCGCACATGCAATACCTGTTGCTGCACTGGTAAAGTGCAAAAACATGAAAATAAAGTGCTGGGTGAGATAAGTTGCGCCACTTTCGCCACTGTAGTGCTGTAAGTTACAGTTTACCACAAAGCTGATGATGGTATTGAACGAAAGGTCGGCTGTCATACCGGGGTTGCCGTCGGGGTTAAGCGGAAGTTTATCCTGGTAAATCAAAATAAAAAAACCGTACACCAGCCAAAGTATGTTAATTACCATCATCGCTTTCAAAAACTGTTTCCAGTCCATCGGCTCGTTTGGATTGATGCCTGATAGCTTATAAATGCCTTTTTCCAGAGGCTTCATAAAATCGGTCCATACTTTTTCGCCGGCAAACATTTTGGCCAGGTATTTACCCAGCGGTATTGCGATGGCCAGCGTAATAACGAAGGATGCAATGATCCCTAATAGTTCAGTGTTCATTGTGTCAGGGGGTTAAAAGTTTTCGGGTTTAAGCAGCACATATACCATGTATAAGAAAACTGCAATGGAGATGATAAATAATGCGATCATGATGTTTTAGATTTTTTCGAACCAGTCGATTGATTTAAAAATTACCCAGCTCGAAATAAGGATGGATACAAAGAGGATTATAGTGATCATATTGTTAATGTTTTGTGGCTTATGCCAATACCAATACCAATTTTGTAAAGCTATCCAAAACTAATTGACAATCAGTACATTAATGTGATAAGCAGCATTAATAAAAATGCCTTACAACAAAAAACCCTTCCGTTTTGGAAGGGTTGCTTGTCATAAGAGAAAAAATCTTAAGCCTGGCCGGAAGGCGCTATCTTCTTCAGGTTAAAGTAGGACACCGGACTCACCACCAAGGGTATCTTTTCTACCCTGGTTTCGCTGGTATCCAGCCCGAAAGCCTTAGCATCTGACTGTGCGAGGCGCTTAATGGCGAAGTAGCTATTCAAAATAAAGCCTTCCTTGGCGCTGAATTCATTTTCGTAGCTAAGGAATTTCTCCATCAACACAAACTGGAAGTCGGCCGCGAGGTGGTATTCTTTTAAAGATGGGTAGCGGCTGGTAATATCCAGTTCCTTATTGGCCACCATCTCCTGTACCACCTTGCGGAACAGCACGTTGATACGCGGCTGTATCCTGAACCCGAGGCGAAACTCTATCCGAATAACCTTATCATCTTTTAATTCATCCACGCTGTATTCCATGGTAAATGGCTCATCGGTACGTTCGATGTGTAGGAACCAGTAAACATCGGCTCTTTTTGGCTTGCGACTAAGGATAGAATAGATAATCTTCTGCTCTATTTGCTTACTGTTGTTGGCTTTGGTGAGGTATATAAGATGGGTAGAGAATTTAGATATGCTAGTATCCTCGCTCAGGGCAGTAAGTACGGGGAGTTGTTCGGCCAGGTCCACAAAACTCAGGAACCTGTTGTTGATCTTCCTGGCTCTGAACCAAATGTACATGGTAAATATCAGCCCGACCTCGAAGCCTACAAAGAACAGTCTTTTTAGGATCTTGATAGCGTTGGCCACGAAGAACGAGAACTCAACCGTAAGAAACATGCACAGGATTATAGTAACCAGCCATACTGGCCAGTGCTTTACATAGCGCATAAAGTAATACATCAGGATGGTGGTCATCAGCATGGCTATGGTGATAGAGAAACCGTAGGCCGCCGTCATGGCTTCGGAAGTTTTAAAGTAAAGGCTCACCAATATACAGCCGATACACAGCAGCCAGTTGATGCTGGGGATATAAATTTGACCGCGGATATTGGATGGGTACTTCACGGTGATGCGCGGCCAGAAGTTCATGCTGATGGCTTCGCTGATGAGCGTAAAAGAGCCGCTGATGAGTGCCTGGCTGGCTATAATAGTGGCCAGGGTAGCAATAACCACCGCCGGGATGATAAAGCCATGCGGCACGATAGCAAAAAAGGGGTTTACACTATCTACAATATGGGGGTTGGCCTGCCTGAGTACCCACGCAGCCTGGCCAAGGTAGTTAAGCAGCAAAGTTGTTTTTACAAAAATCCAGCTCACCTGGATGTTTTTACGGCCGCAATGCCCCAAATCGGAGTACAAGGCTTCGGCGCCTGTAGTACACAGGAACACCGCACCAAGCAGCCAAAACCCATTAGGATGTTCTACCAGCAAATCGAACGCATAAACAGGATTGAAAGCTTTAAATATAATAGGGTATTGTGCCACCTGCACAAGGCCCAGGCCACCAAGCATTACAAACCAGATCAGCATAATAGGCCCAAAGGATGCCCCTACTACATTGGTACCAAACTGCTGAAAGAAGAACAGCAGGATAATAATGATGATTACAATAATGAGTATAATGGTGCTGCCCGGGATGATAACATGCGATAATACCGGCACCAACCCCAACCCTTCGATAGCTGAGGTTACCGATATTGGCGGCGTGATGATGCCATCGGCCAGCAAAGTACCCGCACCTATGATAGCCGGGATGGCCAGCCACTTGCCGTAGCGCCTCACCAGTGCAAACAGGGAGAATATACCGCCTTCGCCCCTGTTATCGGCCTGCAAGGTGATAAAGATGTATTTAAAAGTGGTTTGCAGCGTAAGCGTCCAAAAAATGCAGGAGATAGCGCCAAGCACCATAAACTCATCGGCGCGACCGCCTTCTTTCAATATGGTTTGCAAAGCGTATAAAGGCGAAGTACCTATATCGCCAAAGATGATACCGAGGGTAACCAGAACGCCGCCGGCAGTAAGTTTACGCACATGCGGATTCATCGAACTAAATGGTTAAAGGTTAACATTGGGTTAGTATTCACCAATAGCGCGTAATGGCAATAGTTTGGGGGTAAAGGGTATTTATTCATGCCCAGCGGCTAACAACCAGCATACCAAAATGAAAAAAAGGCTTATACGTGCTTTAAAGGCACTTTATAAAAAGTGCGACATGCCTAACCCTACCAAAATGGAAGGGTTGCTTTTTCATTTCGGGGTGGTGTTATTTCTATTTTGGGGTGAGGTTTGTCGTTTTGGGGTGGCTGATTTGTGTTGATGGTAATTTAACCACAAAGGACACAAAGAAGAATCACAAAGGGCACAAAGTTGTACGACGGTATTTTTGTCACGCAAAGCCGCTAAGGCGCAAAGAAAGATTTAAGCAGAGGAGTTGTATATTATTAGCTTGCTTTAACCCCGTAAGCAATTTGCAAAGCTTTGTGCCCTTTGTGTTCGTCACATAGCAAATACTTTGTGTTCTTTGTGGTTAAAATCTTCGGGCGATCACTTCTCCAATTCATACTCATCAATCTTACGATACAAAGTAGTTAAGCCGATGCCCAGCAAGCGCGCTGTTTCGGTTTTATTGCCTTTGGTGTAATGGAGTATTTTGTTGATGTGATGTTTTTCGATAGATGAGAGCGCGAACGATGAGGGAGCGTTCTCTGCATGATCGTAAAAATCGAGCGGCAATAAGTCGGCGGTGAGCGTGGGGCTGTCGCAGATGATTACTGCACGTTCGATAATGTTCTTCAGTTCGCGGATATTCCCTTTCCAGTTATGTTTCTCCAGTCCGGCTAAAAACTCGGGGCTCATATCGTTTATCTTCTGCCCTACTTTGCGGGTGTATTCTTTTAAGTAATGCTTTGCCAACAAGCCTATATCATCCCGGCGCTCGTTGAGCGATGGCAGCAATATCTGGAAAACTGAAAGGCGGTAAAACAAATCCTCTCTAAAATTGCCTTTGGCTATCTCGCCTTCCAGTTTGCGGTTGGTGGCGGCTATGATGCGCACATTTACCTTGGTGGTTTTGGTATCGCCCACTTTAATGAATTCGCCCTGTTCAATCACCCTCAGTATCTTGGCCTGCAGGTTGATATCCATCTCGCCGATTTCATCCAAAAACATCGTACCGCCGTCGGCTTCTTCAAACAGGCCTTTCTTTTCTTTCAATGCGCCGGTAAAGGCACCAGCCTTATGGCCGAACAGCTCACTCTCCAACAATTCCTTACTGAACGAGCTGCAATTCACTGCCACAAAATTCTCAGTTTTACGTTTACTGTTATAATGGATAGCATGAGCGAAAACCTCTTTACCCGTACCTGTTTCGCCGAGCAATAATACCGTAGTGTCAGTAACAGAAACTTTTTTGGCGAGCTCTATAGCGGCGTTGATGGCTTTAGAATGCCCTACAATACCTTCGAAAGTAAACTGCTTTACTATCTTGTTTTGCAGGTTATGCACCTGTAGCTGCAGGTGTGCTTTATCCATAGCGCGGGCAAGCATGGGGAGGATCTTGTCGTTGTCGTCGCCCTTGGTAATATAATCGAACGCGCCGTTTTTGATGGACAGCACCCCATCGGCGATGGTGCCAAAAGCGGTTAGGTTTATCACCTCAACATAGGGCTGCTTTTCTTTTATCTGTTTTACCAGTTCCACGCCGTTTACATCGGGCAGTTTTACATCGCTTATTACTACCTGTATCTCTTCCTGGGCCAGAATCTTCAGCCCCTCCTTCCCTGTAAACGCCTGGAAAACCTTATAGCCCTCCAGTTCGATGATGCGGGTTAAAAGGCCGTTCAGCTTTTTTTCATCGTCAATAATCAATATGTTTTGTTGCATGGTACAATGTGTAAAACAGCGTGCGCCCCAAACTTATGCCAAGTTTTTTTATTTACCGGCCTGACGCATAAAATTAGCTTAAATTACGGGGAACGCAACAAGCATCATTTGTCATAATAACATGCTTTTTTTCAAAATGGGGGGATAGAAAAGAATGTGTTCCGCAGGGTCCTTTTTCAAAGAGCCCCTGTTGAGACGAAAAAAACACCAAAACGTCATTCTTCTTGTTTCAGAACCCCATCATAAAAGTGGCCACTATGCTAACCTGCTTTGCATCGCCACGAACTAATCAGATGGGGTACCGAAAAGATTTCGGCATGACGGGACGGGTAATTTGAGCAATTTATTTCTCCAATAACACCTTAAAAAACGGTGTAAGTTGTTCGGCTAAAATGGCGTGGTCTTCTACGCTGGGATGGGTGCTGCAGCCGCGTGGGTCCATCGGTTCGAAGAAAAACGTAGCCACCGGTTTATCGCCGGGGTATAGGGCATCTACGTTTTTGGCGATGGCGGTTAAGCAATCTTGCAGGATTACGCGTTTCTCCCCTTTTATCATCGGGCTGCTCAGCAAAGCTATGCGGGCCTTAGGGTATTTGGATTTCACCAGTTGGATAAACTTCACGAAACTGCTTCGGAACACCGCCGTATCCAGTGGCTTCCTGGGAGTTTTGCCGTCGCCGTTGCTGAAATCGTTGGTGCCGAGGGCTATGCTCACTACTTTGGGGCTGTAGGTTTTAAAATCCCATTTCTTGCTCCCGTTCACCTGGAAATCTACCTTCTCGTACACCTGCGGCATAGATGGGCCATCCATATTCCAGGTGCGGTAAATGCCTATGCCGCTTACGCTGCTCAGCATAAAATTGGCATTAAGCGCCCGGGCCACCCTCGGGCCGTATGCCATATACGCGTTATGCTGATCGTGATATTGGCCCGTACCGCAGGGCACGTCAGATGCATCTGCCGCGGCGCCGCAGGTAATACTGTTGCCGATAAATTCAATCATGGGCGCATCGGGGGCAGTCAACGGTTTTATATCCTTTGCAGTAATCCTGTCTACTATAATCGGGCCGGTATGCGCCTCGGTGGCTTTATATATCCAAATGGTATGCTTGCCCTCTCCTGCTGCGGTAATTACGGTGGGCTCGCCTACGCTGCCATCCACGCGCACCCTTTTTTGGTACACCCCATCCAGTTCGTATTGAATATAACTGTGGGCGTTAGGGTCGTTAAGGCCCACGTATAATTCGCATTTGCTGCCGCTGAACGTAAAGCCGAAATGCACGGCCGAACTGATGAGTTCCAACTGGCCGCTGCTGTTGAACAAATACCTACCAAAGGGTTTTAGTTGCTTTGCCTTCAGCAAGTCCGGGTCGCCTACTATGGGGTGTGCGTAGCCTGCAAGATTTAAAGACAAAGAGATGAATGCCAGGATATAAAAGCATTTGCGGATGGCCATAAGCGGTATTATTGGTTTATAGTACAATAATACAAAAGTTAGGATTGGCCCGCACGGTTTGCGCGTTATTTGGTATTAATTGCAAAAAAAGTATAATAAGCGATTTAGCAGACCGATAATGCCCCTGAATCAGTAACTGGTTACAATCTGGTTTTTGATGGCATACATGGCCAAACCTACACGGCTTTTCAGGTTCAGCTTCTCGCATAAATTGTCGCGGTAGCCCTCTACGGTGCGTGCGCTCAGGAACATCTTGTCGGCAATCTCTTTGTAAGTAAGCTCGGTGCAGATGTATTTTAGCAATTCAAGCTCCCGTTCCGACAAGCTGGCGAAGGTGCCTGAATTTCCCTTGGTCTCGGCGAGTAAGCCTACCGAGCGCATCACCTTGCGGGTTACCAGCTCGTTATAAAAATAACCGCGGCTCATCACTTCCTCAAAAGCCATCCTTAGTTCGGCTGGTTCGGCATCTTTAAGCACATAGCCGCAGGCGCCGCTTTTTATCATTTTGATGATAGCAGCCTCAGCATCCATAGTGCTCAAGGCGAGCACTTTAATGGCGGGGTGGTTATTGTGAAGCCAGGTGGTGGTAGCGTAGCCATCCATCACCGGCATATTGATATCCATCAGCACGATATCGGGCAGGTTGGCAGGCGTTAGCTGCCTGATTAAATCCTGGCCGTGCGAGGCATCGTGCGTAACCTTATAACCGGGAAAAAGTTCTATCAGCACCTTTAGGCTCCTGCGGAAAAGCACATGATCATCTACTATAGCTATGTTCATCTGTTATTAATTGTATGGCATGGTAATGCCAATGGTTGTCCCCTCATCTATCCCGCTCCTTATTTCGGCCTGGCCACCAATTACTACTGCGCGGCTCATGATATTCTGCAAGCCAAGGCCTTTTCCGGCACCGGTTAAAATGCAGGGATCGAAGCCTTTTCCGTTATCGCTGATCTGGATTGTTAATTCATCATCGTAAAAATGGATGGCAATCTTGATCTGCGTAGCGCCGGAGTGCTTGATGATATTCTGGCAACTCTCCTGCACCATGCGGAAGAGGATGAGTTTCTTTTCGCTTTGCACGGGCTTCTCGTCGCCTTGTGTAAGCAATGTGCCGGCAACAATGCCTGTGGTATCTATCCTCCGCAACTCCTGGGCAGCCATCTCTATCAGTGAAAGCGATTGGATATGCCCCGTGCTGAGGCTTTTGGCAATATCCCTTAAATCATTCATGGCTTTGCTGGCGTTGGCCTTAGCCTCGGTAAGCAGCGTTTTGTCCAACACTTCTTTCTGTTCGATGATATTCAGCTGCACTTTTAGCAGGCTGAGGGTTTGCCCTACGCTATCGTGTATCTCCATGCTAATGGCGTTGAAGCTCTCCTCCTGCATCTCCAGCCGCGAGCGCAGCAACTGCTCGTTAAAGTTGGCCTTCATCAATTCGCGCTCAGTGATGTATCTGTTGCTTTTGTTGCGCTGCAATAAAAGCACGTACAGCATAAAGCAGGTAAGCGCAACTACAAGCACCGTTACAAAACAGATGGCCAGCATCAAATCACTATCCAGCATTCTTTCTTACATAAAAACCAATTGTGAACAACGAATATTCGATAACGCTCAACACCGTTGCCAACAAAAGATAGATGTGACCGCCTTTGTCCATTCCCCCCTTGAGGATATAGCTAAATAAGCATATGTACAAAAACATGCCGACGATGAATATCATAACACCTGTGGATATCCAGAACATTGGCGTTTTAAAAAAATTAACAAACTCATCTGACTGCTGCAATTCGGTTAGGTACAAAAGGCAATAACCCAGTATTAAAATTCCGCTTGCGAGGCGCGAAATTGGGCTGTATAAAAAGAAATGGTTAATAAAAAACATATGATACAAACAAAACGCCGAAAAAAACACAGAGGCACAAACCACTACCTTTTTGAACAAGGGCCGGGTTATGATTTGATAATATATATAAGCGTAAAAAGCATATTCGACAATAATATAGCAATTGAAAATAAAGTGATTGCTGCCGCCGTGACTTACCCAGGAATACAAATATCCTACAATTTGGATAACGAACGTAAACAGCAAAAACCATGTAAAAAGCCAGAGCCGCGCAGGCCCGGGCTTTTTGTTAAATATTATTGAAACGAAAAGCGCAATTAAAAGCGATACTGACCCTATGATAACATTTAGCATTCACAATAATACGTTGTTTAGCTGCATGTTGCATATGGAATATTTCAATAATATTAAAAATATTATGGGCATGCGGGCGGGCAAAGCGGAATAACATCGCCGGGCAATCCGGTAAAGTTGCCTAATAAAATTGTAGCATGCTCGTCTAACACGTCGACAGAGTCGGCAGTAGTGGGGTCAGCTTTACCGCGTGTGGCAACTAGCATCACTGTATTTTGGCCGGGGTAAGGCTGTTCGCCATCCTCATATCGGCCGAAATATATCCGCACGCCGTTGGCGTTGTTGTCGCTTACCAGCTTCATTAACTCGATAAGGCTTACCCATCCGGAGATGGTTTTGTTGGATGGGTCCAATGTTTGGTAATTTTGTTGGAGCTTTCTAAATCGCTGGAGGGTGATGGGGTCCATCATAGGAGTCACACCCGGTTCGTCTAATTCAATCGCCATTGTTTTAAGTGTTTAATTGTGAATAAAAGGTTTATCATCTAAATATAAATCATTGCGATTTATAATGCAAGTTGCGCTTATTATATATTTTAAATAAGCGTATTACCCCCTTTTTTTATACCGTATAAATACGCTACCCAAAAACAGGCCGTCCCATTCGCGTGGAACGGCCTGTTTGTTTATACAAGGCAACAAAGCCATCATCCCTCCTTCTCCGGCGTTTTATAGTAATTAACGGCCTGGTGCAATTGTTCCCTTATCCGTTTGATCAGGGGCCGCGGGCCAAGCACGCGCAGCCTGGCGCCGAAGCCAAGCAACTCCCGCTCCAGCTCAAAATTCAATATTACCCGAATGCTGAAGATCTTGCCCGCGCCATCATCACGCAGCATCTTTTGGGTATGGTGCAGGGGTTTGGTAATTACGTAGGGCGCATCCTTGTTATCCATCCAGAATACCACTTCGCAATCTTGCTGCCCCGGTGATTTGGTTACGCCGATGGCATCGCTGTAGTAAGTGGCAAAATCGATGGTGGTGTTTTCGCGGTAAGGTTCCTGGTGTTCGGTAATGGCCTGCAACCTGTCCAGCGCCAAATTGAGCAGCATGCCCCTCCCCTGGTGCGATACGCCCAGCACGAACCAGCGGTTGCGGTACTCCTTCAGCAAATAGGCGCTGAAGCAAAAACTATTGGCCTGCCGTGCCCTAAACGACTGGTACGTAACGCAGATTGCCTTTTTGGCCACGATAGCCTTGCGGATCACTTCTATCCACTCCAGCCCCTTCAGGTTATCATTCTTCTCGAAATCGATTACCGGCGCGCTGTGGGTTTTCTGCGAGTATATTTTATCCTCCAACTTGCTCACCATCTCGTTCAGGTCGGTAAAGTGGTTGAAGCCTTTGAACTGCTTCAGCAGGTCCGACACCTCGCTAAGCACCTGCATATCCTGCTGGTTGATGGGGCTGTTAGCGATGCTGTAGTCCTTATCGCTGTAGGTATAGTATTTGCGGTCGATGACTACGATGGGGGCCTCATAGCCCAGCTTGTTGCTGCGCATCATCTCCATATCGGCCTGTACGGTGCGGCGGCTCACGCCGGTATCAATGCCCTGGTACTCGTATATGGCCTCGCCGCAGGCGGCTATCAGGTCCTCCAGCGTCCATTTGCGGCGGTGGTTCTGCAGGCATTGGTCTATAGTGCGGTAGCGGATGAGGGCGTTGCGGTTTACAGGCATGGTTTTGATTTCGGATGTTCGATTTCGGATTTATTGTTGGGATGCTGGTAAACTGCGCATCGGCAATTTGTCTGAACTCGAATCAGGGGGAATTATTTGAATGAGCAGAATGATATTCGTGTGCTTAGATTCTGCCAATTCAATAAATTCCTTAAAATTCGAGTTCAGACGAATTTATCAAAATATTCTCTACTGCGCAAATACATTGCGCAGTAGCTATATTACTTTGTATCATGAAAAGGGAAACAACCGCCCCAAACCTGTTCCATGAAGGCGCAGCGGGGCTGAAAGAAAAAGTATCCAACAACGAATTAAAAGCCCTCGGCATCAACGAAGTTGACGTACTGGTAAACTTCAGCCGCGTGGCCAATGGCTTGCTTAAGCACGGCGTAATGGACAAAGCCCAGATACTGGCCAACCTGGAAGCCCTGATTGACGACCCGATGCCTTACGCCCTCAAAAAAGGCGGCAAGTTCAAAAACCTGGCCGAAGACGTGATCGCCCTGCGTAAAGAGGGCAAATTTGTAAAGCAGCAGCGCAGCAATTTTAAGCTGAAGGAAGAGATAGCCGATTTCCCGGTATGGGGACTTGAAAATATAGAAGTTGGCGCGCTTGCGCAGATGAAAACCGCCATGCAGTTGCCCATTACTGTTGCCGGCGCGCTGATGCCCGATGCGCACCAGGGTTACGGCCTGCCCATCGGTGGGGTGCTGGCCACCACGGCCAATACCATTATCCCTTTTGCGGTGGGCGTGGATATTGCCTGCCGTATGTGCCTGAGCATTTTCCACCTGCCTGCGGCGACGGTGGATACCGAAACCGACCTGCTGAAGGGCCTGCTGCTTAACCATACCAACTTCGGCATTGGCGGTACCACCAGGGCTTACCACGACAGCTCGCTGTTCGATAGCAAAACCTGGAACGAAACCAAGGTGATACGTAACCTGAAGGACAAAGCCTACGCGCAGCTGGGTACCAGCGGCACCGGTAACCATTTTGTGGAATGGGGCGAATTGACCCTTACTGAAGGCGCCTTGGACGGTATCCCCGCAGGGGAATACCTGGCACTGCTCTCCCACTCCGGCTCGCGCGGGTTTGGCGGCAGCGTGGCCGATTACTACAGCAAAATTGCCATGACCAAAACCAAGCTGCCGCCCGAAGCCAAACACCTGGCCTGGCTGGACCTGGATAAAGACGAAGGGCAGGAATACTGGATTGCCATGAACCTGGCCGGCGAATACGCCAGCGCCAACCACCACGAGATACACAACAAAATTGCGCGTGCCCTGGGTATTACGCCGCTTACCCGTATAGAGAACCACCACAATTTTGCCTGGCGCGAGCAGTTGGCCGATGGTACCGAGGTGATGGTACACCGTAAAGGCGCCACCCCGGCCGGCGAAGGCGTGCTGGGTATTATCCCCGGCAGCATGAGCACCCCCGGCTTTTTGGTGCGCGGTAAAGGCGATGCAGCCAGCATCAACTCGGCCAGCCACGGTGCGGGCCGTGCCATGAGCCGCAGCGCAGCGTTTAGGACGCTGGACGCAGCCGCAATTGCCGCCAACCTGGTTGATAAACGCATCACCCTGATGGGCAGCGATATGGACGAGGCCCCGATGGCCTATAAGGATATCCACACCGTAATGGCCGCGCAGGAAGGTTTGGTAGAAGTGCTGGCGAAATTTGAGCCGAGGATTGTAAGGATGGCGGACCCGAAGGAAAGGCCGGAGGATTGAGGTTGGAGTTGCAGTGGCGGTAGCAGTTGGCGGTGGGCGGTGGGCAGTTTACTGAGGGTGGCTAAAATCCTCTTCCTGTGGATGACGCGCGGGGTCATCCTAAGCTTGCCGAAGGAGTGCGCAAAGGCAGGGAGGGGTTAAGGCCGACGCTGCCAGGTGTCCCACTTTTGAATATGGAACACTTATTTTTAAATTAGTGTTGACTATCAAATAGTTGCAGTTTTTTGTGGAACACTTTGGAACACCCCTGTTGTTGAGATAACTTATATAAGTATTTAACTAATAACTACTTATATAAATTGGAAAAATAAATTTAAAATCGGGGGTGGAACAGTTAATCCGGCTATGGGTTTACACTTGGGTTTGGGAAAGGCAGCGGCAAGGAAATGGTTCTATTAAAATTTAACAAAGAATAAGATGTGTTACACCGTATTTATAGCTACCCCCACACCGCGACCTACAACGGAATTTGTAGACGGCGTATCGAAACTTTGCTTGTCCGTGCCGGATGCTGGTGAACTGGAAAGGCTGGCGGGTAAGTTTACCCTGCCGTATGTATATCACGTTGGTGCAGATGGCGGCTGCTCCTGCGGGTTCAGCTTTCAATCGCAGTTTTATGATGACCCTAACTGGCAGGACAGGAAAAGTTCGTCGCAAGCCTTATTAGACTTACTTAATGAATTGACAACCCACAGTACCGTGGAATACTATTGCTGCTGGAGCGGAAACGAAGCCGACCCCATACAAAACCACCGGGTATTAAATAGCCGGGATATGAGTTTGAAAGAGAACTATTTTGAGTTGGAGGAGGATGAGTTTATATTGTTTACTGCAGGAAAATGTTGAGTGTATTTGAAAAGCAGGGGTAGCGGTACTTAGGTTAGGTTCTGCCCCACAATGACCTATCGAGTTAAGCGAATCGCGAAAGCTATTCTTTCAATGTATATTTAAAATTTATTTAAAGCTATGATTAAGAGGAATTATTATTCAGTACGCACCGGAAAAATGGCGGCGGAAGAAAAAATGAATTTTGAAATATTGAAAAAGCTTTTTTTGATTACTTACAATAAATTGTATCGTGATGGTTATTTCCAAAAATATTTTGGTACAGACTGTTACGATGGTTTTATGGAAGGTGAGTTAGGGGGCGATGTAAACGAGATGATCTTCATTAATTTAAGGAAAGAAAATCTATATCCTATTCACGAAAAATTGGCTTCGTATACGGAAGATGATTTTTTCGACATGCTTGAATTTTTACACGACCATACCTCTAAAGGATTGAACGGATATTACCACCAATACAACGATTGTGGATATCATTTTCAAGAATTTAATGACGATGAAGGCCAGAGACACTTCCGCGAATTAATAAACCCTATTCTAAATGAATATCTGGGTGGCTTTGAGATATCTAACGCCGGAGAAATTTTAACACTTTCTGAAAATGGACTATCTACTCTATTTGCAGCCAACATTCCGACAAACGACGATGTCAATATTAGAAATAAAATCGATAATTCTATACTTAAATTTCGACGACATAAATCTACCCTTGACGACAGAAAGGAGGCAATTAGAGACTTGGCTGATGTTTTGGAATTTTTAAGGCCTGAAATAAAGAAACATCTAAATAAAAAAGACGAAAATGACATATTTTATATCGCCAATAATTTTGGTATTAGACATCATAATCTCGATCAAAAAACAGATTATGATAAAGCGGTCTGGTATAGTTGGATATTTTATTTTTACTTGGCAACAATACACTCTGTGCTAAGGATAACCAAAAAACACTAATGGATCATTTTGATATTTTGCAAGCTTCGTATAAAAAACTCTTCGCAAGCAATTTCTTGCCATTCAATTATGTAAAAGATCAAAAAAACGTAACTGGAGTGTATATAATTTACTCGCCTGATTACGAAGTTATCTATGTGGGTAGCACTAATAAATTCAATATTAGATTTGGTGTAGATTTAAAACACGAATCGACCCATACTTTAATTCGTAAATTTTTGAAGAATGAGATCTATTTAGAACGCCACTTGGCTGTCAATTATATCACGCTGCAATGCAAATTTAAAATACATATTTGCGAATCTAAAAGAGAAGCAGAAGCTTTAGAACATTTCGCCATTTGGGCTTTAAATCCAAAGTTTAATAAATGATTTCACACCAAGAAAAAATTTTAGAAAAAATGAAATTGAGCACTTACGGCGAACTCAATTTTGAATTTGCTTTTAGCCTAACCAATGAATCAGAACGAGGTGCTGTGCTCGTTGGTACAAGTAAGATTGAAAACTATCTGGAAAAATTATTATCAGTCATCATCCCCGAAAATTCCAAGGCATATAAATCCCGTTTATTCAACTACCCAGGTGCACTTAGTTCCTTTTCAGGAAAAATCGAATTATTATATGCATTTCGAATTATCGACAAAAAACTTTATTTGTCGCTCAACGCATTAAGAAAAGTAAGAAACAAAGCAGCGCATGACTCAGAGAGTTTCGCATTAATTTCTGTTTGGGAGCAAGTAAAGACTATATTTACTTTCGAACTCAATTTCCCCCATATTATTGAGGAATTATCTTACAATAATCTAATTTCTTTTAAATTGAGCAGGATCAAAACGGGATTTGAAAATTCACAATTCAAGGATTACGACTATCAACAGACATGGCAGGAAAGATTCCCTGACCCTAAAATCGATCCTGTGATACAGGAAGAACATCGGGTTTGGCAGTTAAGTTATGCGTTGACCTTTTTATGTCTAAAGATTGAAGTGATTGCTGATGAGTACGAATCACTTTAACCCGGCTATAAGCCCTTCTCAAAATCATAAAACTTCATTACAAGCTACTTTGCTTGATACCATAAATTCATAAGCAGGGTCAGATAGCTTACTGCAAACACTCACAGACTTTTACAATTTAGCGTTTGCGAAAACCGTTCCTTATATTTGGTTTATGGCAACTTTTACATTACCCTATTTAGCGAATCGCTGGCGCGATATGAAGCATAACGACGATCCGACCCAATACGAATTTATTGCTCAAATACTTGAGAATGATAAAGAAACCAAAAGAACAGTGTGCTGGAATTTACTGCAGCAATTCGTTGGCGAAGGCTCACCGTCCATCGATGATTTTGAGGTTGTATCTGTCGATTTCGCAGACAGACACCTCCTTAGCGGGTCGGTAGAAGTTGAATTTGAGGTTGACATCTACTTTGGCTGTGATGATCAAGACAGACAGTACAAGCGCAAAGACAATTTATCTTTTAAACTTGATCAGACGAATAGAAGTATCGTTTTTACCGTGATGGAATTTGAACCGCGCGATACTTTTGAAGAATTTTGATTACGAATCCCTAATTGGCGCGAATATCCAACTTGGTCTAAGTGGTGGGCTACTCGTGCCCTGCATGCAAAATAGGGATTATCTGAGTTTGATAAAATAAGTGACAGGTACACCCCGCACCTACCCTGCATACTCGCCATATGGGCGGCCATGTTCGCCTGCCCGATTTGCTTCTGTATAATTAATGCACATTTTTCAATTTTCCTAAACTTTTCTGAAATATGCCCCTCCGGAGCCCGCGCTTATGCCAAATAGATAAACGCAAGTTAAAATTTCATTAAAATCATGTAGCTTTATCTGAAAGAAAACCTAAAACCGCAAAACAAACATACAATGGCTTCACAAAGTAATAAACCTGCGCCGGCCTGGCTAATCTTGCTGGTAATCCTGCTGGGCGCTGCGGGCATGGTGGGCACTATGGCTTACCTAACCTCCGATGTTAAAATGAGCGCCAACCGTACACTGCATTGGGCCATAGTAGATTCAAGCGCAACAATGGTGAACGGGCAATATCCGCTGGTGGATACTTTCAAGGTTACCGTTCATCCCTCAAGTATGGCGCTGAACAAAAAGCCTGTTGGCACACCTGACAAGGTGATGGATTACCGCCTGTTTTACCTAACCTATAATCCAACCTTCCTTGTGTGGATTGCGCTGGTCTCGGTTACGGTGGGCGCGGCACTGGCACTACAGCCTATCCTATGGGGCGCAATCTACCAGCTTTGCTTGCGATTTCAATTCACGTTATGGCAAAAATTAGCAATCGCATTGATAATCATTACTTTAGGTGGATTAATGTATAAAACGAGCAGCAGTAAAAATGTGCTGATGCTCGCTGATTTGATGGTCAGGGGCGATGTGTTGCTGCATCACCCGTACCGGGTTAAAAATTTGATTGGTATTTGCCTGTTTTCCGGGCTCCTGGGCATGGCCGGACAGCTGCTGATTAACCAGGCCATCAGTAAACTGGGCTGGCTGGGAGCCAACAAAAAATCAATCGACTGGGCCGCACTCGCAGCTGATTTTACTTTCCTGAAAAGCAGCCTTAAATTTTTCCTTACCGTTGACGCTGCTCTTATCGTCCTTTCGATCCTGACTACAGATACCCTGCGCCGGGCGATTGGCGCGGAGATACTGATTGATGGTGTGAAAAAAGATGGCATGCTCCCCAAGGAATTTACTTACCTATATGGATTGACCTTTACGCTGTTTTTGGCATTACTTTACCTGCCGATAGCGTTTCGCATGCGCAGCACAGCAGAACATATCTCGGCTACGCTGGCCGGAACGCCCGAGGAAACGATATGGGCCAGCAAATTCGCAATTGACCAATCGCCGTTAGAGAGCTTAAAAGTTGCGCTGTCCATTTTAGCACCGGTTGTTACTGCCCTATTACCTGGTGTCTTAGAGAAAGGACCGTTATAGCACATGCGGCACGCGTGCCCACTCTTGCGTGAGTATCCGGGCTTGGTTTATGTGGTGAGCTACGCGTGCCCGGCGTGCAAAGTAGGCGTTATCTGAGTCTGATAAAAAAAGTCACGCGTACGCCCCGCTCCTGCCGCCCCCTGCTTATTCGCGGCAGAATGCGAAGCCTTTTAAAACAAATTAAAACAATCCATACAACCAACAATGGAAAATAAACCTGTTCTGGATTTTGAATTTGATATCGAATTATATGAAGAAGAAATAAGGTCGAAGGGCTTTTGTGATAATGTACACGTTACATTACCAAATAACCTTATGTATAAGGTTTGCTTTTATGACTCTGTTAGATTGCAACAAGATATACAGGACGAGCATTACATAGCAATACCGGGGTTATTAATTGTGCAAGAAATAACATTGGAAGGAATGAAAGAATTAGTTTCTATATTATTTTCGTCGGATTATTTTGATAATTTAAAACCTTTAAATTAAGCATGCCACTTTTGGCGTGAGTATGCAGCGTAGGCCAAGTGCGGAAGTGTACTCGTGCCTCACCTGCAAGGTAGCTAATTAAGCCTTAATTGGAAGTTTTGGAAGTTTCCGCAGGGTCTCTTTGAAAAAGGACCCTGCGGCACCAGGACAAAATCTACACTGCCCCTCCCCTCTGGCGCGAGTATCCGGGCGGGAAAAGTGGTGGGCTACCCGTGGCTAACCAATTACAGACTAAACTATGGACAAAAATATAATAACAGATTTTCAACGTATTTCAATAACAGGACGGTACATATATGCCTATTTATGTATAAAACGCGCAATAGCTCACGAAAAAATACCGGCTTTGCCTATTGTTCTCGATGACCTGTTACGATTATATGTTTTCTCCAACCAGTTGGATGACTGGCAAGCAGAGGCGCAAGAAATGATGCCTGGTTTTATATTGGACGAGCAAATTGGCTTAGCTGATTATAAAATGATTTCGGTTGACATAATAAGCGAGTTGAAATTGTATTATACACGCAGCGTATTGATAAATGAAATTATTGAGAATACTTATTGGGTGGGAATATCGAATTTATACGGAAAGTTCAAATCAGAAATATCAATGCCCTATTTAATCAATATACTTTCTTTAATGACAGACAATAATATTGCTCTTCCCAGCTTTGAAAAAGTAAAGGATTGCCCGATAGAGGAAAGCGGTAGTTGGGGTGCTCTTACCGAGATGGAAAATTATGATGAAAATTAGGAAAGAGAAATTTAGATGTCCCCGGGTCTCTTTGAAAAAACCTGCTCTGGGCAGGTATGCGGCGTTGGGGAAAGTGGTAGCATTCGTGGAAAACGGAGCCTTATTCGATGCCTCTGATTCTTTTTAATTGCTCTATGTCCTCTATATCTTTGGCTCTTGCATTTTCCTGCTTTTCCTTTAACAGGTCTTCATAGTTTATAAACCAAATTTCTGTTTCTTGTAGCTTTACAATTCCCTTTGCTTTGAAAGAAGAGCTAAATGACCTAAGCTTTTTTAGTTCCGGCAAAAAATCGAGCGTAAAGACATCATTTTCAAATTTGAAAAATGACTTTTTCGGATTTGGAGATTTCTCTTCTTTAAATTCCATAGTATCGAGTCCAAGCTCTTCCAGCGCTTTAAGCAAACTGTAGTAGTTTTCGTAGGTAGGATTGTACCAAAAATCAAGATCATGTTTATCAGCAGTGGATCCGTCAGGATTTTTAGTCACCCTGAAATAACCGTGCAAGGCTACCGCAGTGCCCCTACGATAAGATATTTTACGCCGTGCTTTTGCAGCACCTTACAAACATCAACTATGCTGCCCACCAAACTATTCTTCATGAACAATAGTTTCTTTTGATTTAGCCTTTTCGGTTACCAGGTTGTTCCTCAAAAGGTTAAAAAACCCTTCCAATTCAGCCGGTTTTATTTCGCGGCCAACAGGTACCGGTTTGTCGGCTTTTTTGCTGGCTTTCAGATCATCAAAATTTGTATAACGGCTTAATTTTGTCATAGCATTTTCAACCTTACCAAAAAACACATCAGCGTTGTTCGTTGTTTATCAAATATATAAACTATCATTCGAAAGCCGATATAAAAAACAACCGCCGGGCAGCTTATTGCTACCCGGCGGTTTTACTTATTTACTAAAGCAAATCGTTTTTAGCTTTTGCGTATAATCGGGGTGCAGGGGTTCGTTGGTTTGCGCAAGGCGCTGCGAACCTACGTTTGCGGGGCAGGCAATACCGTTGGGGGCATCGTACACCAGGTCGGGCCTGGTGGCGATAAGTTCTTTGGGTACATAAATTTGTGTTTTGGTGATCGAATAGCCGCTGGGGATAAACCGGATGTAGTACCCATCAGGGTGCAAGCTCCATATGCCCGAGGGTACTTCCGGGTCGGGCTGCGGGGCAAGCCCGGCAAGTACGGCATATTTCTCCATGTCTTCGTACGATGACGAGCCGGATGCCGCAAGCCTGCGGATATTGTTCTCCGCCTCAAACACCGCCTGTACGGCCGGAGGCAACTCCCCTTTGGCTTTATCCATAAGGCTTGCCGGTAATACGCCCAGTGCGCCGCCCTCCAGCATCAGCAATTGCTGCGGCGTTAAGAGGGTGCTTGCGGTAAGCTTAATATCGTTGCCCATATCAACAAAACGGGTGCGGGCAATAATGGCCCAAAGCAATACCTGTATGCTGCGCTGGGCAACCTCGGGGTGCTTCTCGGCATTTTTCAGGATCAATATCACCACATCCTTTTTGGGCCCCAAAACAGGCGCCAGCATATAGCCATCGCCACTGCTTGGGCCGCGGGTACCGGCATGCAGGCAATAGCTTTTGTTGGTCATTTCGTAAAAACCTTCGCAAAGTTTAAAGCCGCCGGTTGGGGCCTTGGGTAACAGGTACAAAGGTTGAGGTTGTTGCCCCTCGGTGAATGAAGGCGGCTTGGAGCCCTTTTTATCAACGTCTTTAAAACTGGTGGTGATGGCTTGTGGCTGTTTCAGTATTTTGTTCAATCCGCCGCCGGAGACTACCTCTGTGCCTTTATCCAGCAGTTTTTTGCCGAGGCCACCAAATTGCGCACGGGCGTTAACAGAGCACACCAGGCATAATGTTAAAACTAAGTAGTTTCTAATAAGTTGTTTTTTCATGTAGGATGGTTTTTGCCGCAAATTAACCAAAATGATATTAATTTAATAATAATATTAACCCTTGGTTTATATATCCTAACGGATGAAATAAAAGCGCATACATCTGCCGCGAGTGTCTAAACCCGTTGCCTCGTTCCTTCCCCCCTTCCCCAAACTATTTTCAAATAAATTTGCGCAACCCAAAAGTTGCATATATATTTGCAACCAGAGAGTTGCACATTTGGATATTAAAAGATGAAACAAGATATATTCCAGGCCATTGCCGACCCTACACGCCGGGCCATTTTAACTTTGATTGCCCTGAGGGCATTAACCCCAAATGCCATGGCCGAAAACTTCGACATGAGCCGGCAGGCGGTATCGAAACATATTAAGGTATTGCACGAATGCGATTTAATAAGGCCCGAACAGGCCGGCAGAGAGATTTATTACCACTTTAACGCAAAAAAAATGCAGGAATTCGACATTTGGGTGGCCCAGTTCAGGAAAAATTGGGAAACACAGTTCAATCAGCTCGACAAAGTATTATCAACCATAAAAAACCAGGGAAAATGAACAACGATTTGCTATTTGATTTCACCGTTGACAAGGCAGCCAAAACGGTATCGATAACCAGGGAATTTGATGCCGCACAGGATTTGGTATGGGATGCGTTCACCAAACAGGAACTGCTTGACCAATGGAGCGCCCCTGCGCCTATGCGCGCCGTAACCAAACACATGAATTTTGAAGTTGGAGGGAAGAGGTTTTATGCGATGATAAGCCCTGATGGGCAAGAGCGTTGGTCGCTGCAAAAGTACACTTCCATAACGCCGAAAACCAACTATAAAATGTATAATTCCTTTGCCGACGAGCACGAAAACCCTCAATTGCCGGGATCGGAATGGGATTACAATTTCAGCGAACAAAACGGTACGACTACCGTGCGTATCAACATTTACAATGAATCGTTCGAACGGATGGAAAGCCTGCTGGAAGGCTTCACAATAGGATTTAAGCTAACATTGGTGAATCTGGAGAATCTGTTGGCAACCTTATCGCAGAAATAAATCATAAGCTTTTGTCGGCTTGGGTGGTCGGAGGATCGAAAAGAGCCGGGACTGTGCGATTCCCCTCTTAGAGGGGCGGAGGGGTGTGTTTCTGCACCATGCTTTACACTATTGCATAGTGGCTAACACACCCCTGCCACCGCACAAGGCCGACCCGCCCCCTCTCAAGAGGGGAATAAAAAAACGCCGAAAACATGTTCCTGAATAGATCAACAAAAACGTAAGTAGAGAAATTAAACAATTTAAACATAAAAATTATGAGAGCAATTAATCCCTGGATCAACTTCAATGGCAATGCCGAAGAAGCATTCACCTTTTACAAATCGGTTTTTGGCGGCGAGTTTACGAAGATCATCCGTTTCAAAGACCTGGCAAGCGCCGAATTCCAGGTACCGGAAAATGAGGCGGAAAAAATAATGTACATCGCACTCCCTCTTGGCAAAAACAATGTGCTATTGGCCAACGACGTGCCCGAATTTATGGGGCGGGTAAACGAAGCCGAGAACAGATCGAAAATAGCCGTAAGCACGGAAAGCCGCGAAGAGGCCGACAAAATATTCAACGGTCTATCGGCGGGTGGAGATGTTGAAGGCCCTATAGGCGAAGGCCCCTGGGGTACCTACGCCGGCATGTTCAGGGATAAATACGGCATCGAATGGATCGTAGAATTTGACCCGAGTTTGTAAAGGGTAAATTAAACCTGAGGAAAATAATCTTCCGCCCAAGAACAGCTTCGGGCGGAAGATTTATTAGGGTTCGTCATGCCGATTTCGGCACCCTCCCACCACTGCCGCAAGTGTCCTCACTTGTGGCCCCGCATGCAAGGCAACCAATTGCAAAGTAATGATTTGTGCGGCTCGCGATTAAAACCCAAACCCTCCCACCGTATAAATACGGTACAAAAAAGGGTTATTCCACGCTATTTAGGCAAGCAAAGTCTGGCTACATTGCTGTGCTTTATTGCTGCTGCAATAAGGTGAATAACCTCACCATCTTAACCCTTACTCAAAATGACTCCTTACGTACAATCGCTTGTTGATACTGCCAGGGGGCAGTACAACGCCTACCACGCTTACACTGAAACGCACGATCCTCTAAAAAGTCAGATCCCACATTATTGGACCGGCATTGGCCCGTTCCCCGGGGTATCCACGCCATGGTCGGCGGTATTTATTTCCTGGTGCGTTAAACAGGCCGGGGCAACCAGTGCCGAGTTCCACTTCAGCAGCAGGCATTCAGAATTTGTGTTTCATGCGATTAAAAACAAAACCAGTAACCAAGGCGTTTTCCGGGGCTATCCTTTCGGGGAGCTTGCACCCGAGGTTGGCGATATCCTGCACAACAACCGCAACGGTAACCAGTTCAATTACGCTTATGCTGCCGCGCATTCCCAATACGAATCCCACACGGCTATCATCATCGAAAAAGGCAGCGATGCCCAGGGAGGCTTTATCGTTACCGTAGGCGGCAACGAATCCGATTCGATACGCACGAAAACCATACGGCTTGATGCCCATGGCCATATCGCTCAAAGGGCCACCTCGCCTTTTATTTGTTTGGTGAAGAATTTGAAGTGATGGGAGAAAGCCGATAGCGGGATGCTAAGTTGACCCCTGATCCGTTTTTTGAAGATTCACCTTATTCAGATGTGGAATATACAGATTGCGATAAGAGGAATGGCGCCCAAGTTTACACACTGTACGTCTAAGCTATCATGTAAAAAACTGACTTAGAAATGTGTGAGCACTTTCGATTTTTGCGCTACCGTGTACCGCCCAAAGGAAAGAATAGTAAAGTTAACAATGACCTAACGATATTTTTTAATGGTCATTTATACTGAAACAAACACCTAACCAAATCAATCAAATGACAAACCTTGAAATTATCCGCTCCTTCCGGCAGGGAGGAACGGGAAATTGCGTTAGCATCGCTATCATTAAAGCCGGCATCGAAATTTTCGGTCTTAATCAAATCTTTCATTCCCAATTAGAAGACTCTGGTAATTATAATTTTATGCTGCGCGACGGATTCCAATCAACGATTAGTCCGCAGGAATATGAACAGGCTGTGTCGGGCTCAATGTTCCAGGAGCTTGCGAATAAGGAAATTTACGACTATGCAGTGCTTTGCTATGCGGTGATGGCAAAAAGAGCAATGATTGAAGGGAACGATCAACAGGATAATCTTACCTATCAACAGGCCATTGCAACATTAAATAACGGAGAAAACTATTTGCAAGGCCCCTACTGGCTTGGCCTACGCCACAACTATCGTAACATAGGGCGAAGGTATGCACGTACTAATCCGGGATGTGTTGGCGCGTCGAGAGCCCACTGTTTTTACGTATCTTATGGCATGGAAGATCAATATGGCGTACCCGACCATATTGGTTTATTAGAAAGAAATTTCGTGCATTGGTACCGTCTTACCACAGAACAAATTTTTTAACCTTAAACCATACAATCGACTTACCTGTCAGCCATCGTCTGCAAGGAAACGCGCTTTAAAAGCATCATTGGTTTGGATGATAAATTAATACCGCACCAAAATGCGCTGAACCGGAAAGACTATTTCGTGTTTATCTCCGTAACAACTGCGGCGAAAGCGCTGATAATGCAATCGAATACGGATACAGCAACACTTGAGATTAGTGGAACTGTAAAGAATCTTGTGCCGACCGGGTCTGGGGAAAGAGATATTGACGCTACCCTGAACCTGAAAATATCGAAATATAACGAAGCTTCTTTTATAAAAGATTGGTCAGCGAATGTGCCTGTATTCTTCACCTTAGTGAGATTGAAAAAGAAGTTTGAAAACTATCGCGAATTTTCCGCAAGTAAGCATTCGCCACTTAAGTTAGACCCGCTTGAAAGCAATACTGAACAAAATCCTTATGTCATTGAAGTAATCAATCCGCTAGATTTCATTTAGGCATGATGTCGTTCTTTCTTAAATAGAATAAGCGCCTAAAACAAACCATAAAATGCTGCCGGGATTTGCATTGTGGCATTTTATGGTTTTTCTGCTATCCTCCGTTCTGAAGTAAATAGCCTAGTAGTATCAAGTGGTGGGCGACGTACCCAACACTTGCAAACAGGCTTGAAGGATGCAGGAAAATGATGTTTTACGACTTTTATCCCTCGCGTCACAAAAACAGCTTCAAATGGTTAATAATTAATCGTTAACTCCCACATATTAGCCCCAACATACGTAAATTTATCGGGCCAATTAATGTCAATCATTTCCAATCCATGAAAAGAGCAAACTTCCTCTCCGCCATAGGGCTGTCGTTTTTAGGAGCCATACTGTCGTCGTCAAAAAAGGTTGCAATCATAACCGACTGCGGTGACCCAATCACCCCGACCGTTCCCGAAGGGCCCTACTATAAAGACGAAAAACTGAACCGCCCCAATATTGCCGAACATAAAGAAGGGTTGCCCATTACCTACCTATTTAAGGTGGAGGATAGTGACTGCAAACCCATTGCCGGTGCCATAGTGGATATTTGGCAGTGCGACATTAACGGCCACTACTCAGATTATCAGCAGGAAAAAACACTTGGCGAAACCTGGCTGCGGGGTTACCAGGTAACGGATAAACAGGGCCTTTGCCGCTTTGATGCCGTATTCCCCGGTTGGTATAATGGCCGCCTTACCCACCTGCACGCCAAAGTACGTGTAGAAGGCAAAGCTCCGCTCACTACTAATTTCTTTTTCCCTAAGGAGGTGGAGGATAAAGTTTTCCAAAGTCCGCTTTACCCCAAAGGGCCAAACCCGGTTACCATGGCGCAGGATTTTGAGCTACGGGGCGATAAAGACACCCACCGCCGCGATACGCTGCTGATGCAGGTTTCGCACGATGATAAAGGCCACATGGTGGCTAAGTACACTATTGCGATAGCGTAGGCAGCGGGTAACAGGCAAGACATCATTTAATAATCCAAATACAGAATTTTCTTTACATCATCACGCAGCTTCCCCTACCCGCATCCGCAGCTATTCTTTCTTTTAAAGTGCCCGCTTGTCCGGGCTTGCCTTTCTTAAAACAGGGCTGGGTTCCCTTCCCTATCGTCCATAAACACATCCGAGGCCGGCACAAGATTCGAACTTGCGTGCAATCCTTTTGCTGAGGATACCCTAACCGCTCGGGCAACCGGCCAACTTACGTGGAAACAAAAGGACTTGAACCTTTAACCCTCACCGTATAAGGGTGTTGCTCTAACCATTAAGCTATATTTCCGTCATTAATAGTAGGGTAACCCGGACTCGAACCGGGAACCTCTCCGTTCCAAACGGAGTAATCTGAACCAATTGATATACTACCCTAAAAATGCCCTTAAAACAAAAAATCCCCTTAGGCCGACCTAAGAGGATTTGAGTATTCTGTTATATTTATTCAATACACACTCATTCACCTCCGATAGATCGGGCGCGGCAACTGGCAGGGTATTGTTATTGTTTTCATGCTGCAATGATACGCATTGTTTTTAATAAATCAAGAAATTCTTTAAAAATATTTTTTATTCCTCTATAGTCCCCTGCAAAATCTTAAGCAGCCTAGCCTTAACTTCGTCGGCTTCGGGTTTAAACCCAAACATAGGGAGCACGTATCCAGTCAGTAACATCCCCAGAGGTACGACCACCGCCGCAACGGACTGACCTCTTGTTAAAATTGCCACAAAGCCGGCAACAGCTGCTAATGCAGTTCCGACTATCCATATGCAAAGCAATACAACTACGGCGGCATACATTTTCATTTTAATATGGATGCGGCTTCCGTTCATCCCAGGTTCGGTAACGCCTGTAATTTGTGGTGTAAAGTGATTTCTTCCCCTGATGACCTGCTGCAGTTCAAAATTTCCGTTCAATATATAGCCGGAGAAGTAATAACCAGATGATTGGAAGAACAAGGCCGTAAAACTAAATCCTCTTGGTGGTTCAATTTCCTTTTGCAACCGTTCTTCTACTTCGGCGGGGCTAAGCGGCGTGATGATGTTGAAATCATCGTAGGGTAGGTATTTCATAAATATAGCATTAAATCCCCCGGTCCTGTTGCTCTATCTTCCCGTCTAAAATCTTAAGCAGCTTGGCTTTGGCATCGCGCGCGTCGGGTTTAAAGCAAAACATGGTTAAAAGGTATGCAAATAAACAAAAAGCCAGTATAAAAATTGTAGCCAGGCCAAATTGGGGCCTTGACGTGTTGATTATAAACTCCGAAATGCCCGCAGGGCAAAAAATACCGAGGCATACGAACATCACTATCATTGCAGGAAGATGTATTTGCATTTTGATGTGAACACTACTACCGTTTTTCGAGGGTGAGATAGAAACGGTAATTTGCGGTAAAAACACATTGTTACCCGGAATGACGGGTTGCAATTTAAAACCTGCGTTAAACGCATACCCCGAAAAATAAGGGCCAGAAGATTTGTAAGATCGTCTAGTGAAACCGTGAAACTGCAAAGGCTCCATGTCCTTTAGCAAACGTTCTCCTGCTGCGGTGGGGCTTAGCGGCGTAATGATGTTGAAATCATCAAATGGGAGGAATTTCATGAGTGGTTTGCGCATTTGAGCTATCGAATTTAAATGCTCTTTTTGGATTGCCCACTTGCGGATTTGTTACAAAACCCGGATGGGATTCACACCGCCAACCCGCTGCGTATTTATTTACCTCTTAAGCCCCTAACCAAAATATAAACCGAAACTGCAAAAACAATCAGGTAAACAATATCCAACGCGGGTTGCGCGAATCTTAAATTTTTAAAATCGAAATGTTTAAACAACACCACGCCTAAAATAATTGCTACGATGCTAAACGTAAATGATATTGATTTTTTCTTTTCCATATTTTAATATTTGAATAAAAGGTAATCATAACGTGGCTTGCATGGCTAAGGTTTACGCTATTTACCCGTAAACATACCCCAAAATCACACATCCCTCAATTATTTTAAACTTTTTTCAAAATATTTCCTACTGCGCAAATACACTGCGCAGTAGCCCTATTCCTTTGTATCAACAAACAAAAAAAGAAAGGAGTAAAAGATGAAATTCAACCTGTTAAGCAAATTCAAAAACCAAACGGTAAACCACGAGGGTGCCAAAGCCTATAAGCTGAGCCCCGAAATGGAGCTATACGCCGCCGTGGTTACCTGGAGCTTGAACGACTCTTTTTACGAAAAAGATCAAACGCGACTAGTCCGCCTGCGCGAATTGATTGCGCAATGCAACCCAACATTCGTGGGTAAGCTGGCAGTGTATGCCCGCACCAAAATGTACATGCGCTCGGTACCATTGGTTTTGACTACCGAACTGGCGCACCTGCACCGCGGCGATGGCCTGGTGGCCCGCGTTACCGAAGGCGTGGTAAACCGCGCCGACGAGATAACCGAACTGCTGGCCTGCTACCAACAGCTCAACACGCGTACCGGCACCAAAAAGCTGAACCGCCTGAGCAAGCAGATGCAGAAAGGCCTTTCGGCGGCGTTTAACCGGTTTGATGAGTACCAGTTTGCAAAGTACAACCGCGATGGCAGCATAAAACTGCGCGATGCCTTGTTTTTGGTGCACCCAAAAGCGGCGAGCCATGTACAGCAGCAGGTTTTCGATAAAATAGTGAACGGCACATTGCAAACGCCATACACCTGGGAAACCGAGCTATCGGCCATAGGTCAGCTGAATTACGATAGCGCCGAGGCCAAAGCAATGGCCTTCCGCAACAAGTGGGAAGAACTGATCGAAAGCGGCAAACTGGGTTACATGGCCCTGCTGCGTAACCTGCGCAACATACAGCAGGCCGGCGTAAGCTACGCGCACTTTGAAAAAGTATGCGGCCGTTTGGCCGATGCGGATGAGGTGGCCCGCGCAAAGCAGTTCCCTTTCCGTTACCTGGCGGCGTACCGCGAGTTGCTGGCTGATAACAAAGCTGTAAGCAACAAGGGCTATATCGGCCATCTGCTGGATGCATTGGAAAAAGCAGTACAAGCAAGCGCCGCCAACATCAAAGGCTTCGGCTCTGAGACAAGCGTGCTGCTGGCTTGCGACGTATCGGGTTCCATGCAAACTGCTGTATCGGCCAATAGCAAGATATTGCTGTACGATGTGGGCCTGATGCTGGCCATGCTGCTGCAAAGCCGCTGCAAAAACGTGGAGGTGGGCATGTTCGGCGATACCTGGAAAACCATTATGGTTCCAAACAGCCATATACTGGGCAACGTGCAGGAATTTTACCGCCGCGAGGGCGAGGTGGGTTACTCCACCAATGGCTACCTGGTTATCAAGGACATATTGCAGCGCCGCGTAAAAATGGATAAGGTAATGTTATTTACCGACTGCCAGCTATGGAACAGCCGCCAGACTGCCGACGATATACAAGCCCTATGGGTGCGTTACAAGGCACAGGTTGCGCCAGATGCAAAGCTCTACCTGTTCGACCTGAAGGGTTACGGCCAGACACCATTGCAGGTGCTGAACAACGGCGTGTACCTGATAGCCGGCTGGAGCGATAAGGTTTTTGAGGTGCTAGCTGCCTTGGAAGCCGGCGGCACCGCGCTGGATGCCATAAATAACGTAGCGTTATAAATAAGTATGGGGAAGTTAAAGCCCCATACTTTTAAAAGAAATTAAAAATTAAGGATGCCGTAGAAACGGGATACTTCGCTCATTAAGGGGGTGGTCAGTATGGTTATGCCAAACTGTGGGTTCGAGTCCCAAAAGCGTTCCCCCGTCCCGAGTCGCCTGTTGCTCCTTATTAAAGAAATAAAAAACATAAAGATGCCGTTAGATGCGGGGTACTTCGAGTCACCGGTTAGGGGGAAATGGCACTGTAATGCGAATTATGGTGTGGGTTCGAATCCTGAGCAATTTCCCTGTCCTGTATCGCTTGTCGCTCTTTATTAAAGGGAATTGAAAACTTAAAGATGCCGTTAGAGGTGGGTTACTTCGCCCAAATTAGAACTGCTGTGGTCAGTGCGGTGCAAGCCGTATAAGGTTCAACTCCTTACAAATATCCCGCTCTCGCTTGTTGCTCTTTATTAAGCCCCCCAGCCCCCTGAAGGGGGAGCTTTTGAATACTGATTTTAATTCCCCCTTTAGGGGGTTAGGGGGCAAAAAGAAGGTGCCGTAAATAAGCCTTACTTCGATGGGATGCTGCGGTTGCCGGTTCGAACCCGGCCCCTCTGTATGAGGGTAGCTCAACTGGATAGAGCACAGTGCAGATCGGCTTATTGCTTTTCGCCCTTCTTTTTAAAGAAATTGAAAACTAAGAAGGTGCCGTAAACAAGTGTTACTTCGCAACCCAAAACTGAGACACCGGTTCGAGCCCGGTTCCGCAAGGATAGTTGAGACGGTACAACGCAGGCAAAAGGCACTTGTTGCTTGTCGCCCTTCTTTTTAAAGGTATTGAAAATAAAAAGGTGTCGTAAATAAGTGTTACTTCGATGTTAACGTCCGGGTCGTTGGTTCAAGTCCAACCATCAGCTTCTCGCTTTTGGCGAAGGTTGGTGTAGCTCAGTTGGTCAGAGCAGGAACGCCGCAAGGCGTGTCTCACTTATTGCTTGTTACCCTTTTTAAAGAAAAAAAGAAGATGCCGTGTATCAGCGTTACTTCGCCTTAAACGCCAAACCGCACGCTGATCAATTGTTGCTCTTCTTTTTAAAGGTGCCGTAAACCTGGTGATACATCGGTTAGAACACCCCGGCTATGTCGGGGAAACGTCGGTTCAACTCCGGCCAGCGGTTAGTTCCGGAAGTAGTTTAGGAAAAAAAACGTCACAGGTTGGTTGTTGCCCTTTTATTATGAAAAAACAGGATGCCGTAAGCCTGCGTTACTTCGCCTGTCACGCAAATACCAAAACACGCAGGCAATTGTCGCTCTTCTTTTTAAAGGTGCCGTAAACCTGTATTACATCGGTACGACGTTCCCTGCGGGGAAAGGTGCAGATTCGAGTTCTGCCTGCAAGCAATTGCAGTGGTCGAAATTTTAAAAAATCACAGATTGTTTGTCGCCCTTTATTTGTCTTTAATGTTGCTTTGGCATTATTATCCGGTGTGGATCAAGTGGTGGGGCTACGCGCCCGGGAGCCTACCCTTTTACTTTTAATAGGCTTGCATTAATAGCTACCACAACCGTGCTTACTGTCATTAGAACCGCTCCTGCAGCCGGGCTTAACACAATACCCTGGCTATACAATACACCAGCAGCCAGCGGTAGCGCTATTACATTGTAACCTGTTGCACAGGCCAGGTTTTGAACCATTTTACGGTAGGTAGCTTTACCGAACAAGATCAGGCTGACGATATCCTTCGGGTTGCTGTTTACCAAAACAATTCCTGCGGTTTCTGCAGCAATATCACTACCCGAACCCACGGCTATGCCAATATCTGCCTGGGCTAATGCAGGTGCATCGTTAACGCCGTCGCCCGTCATGGCTACAAACTCGCCCTTGCTTTGTAGTTCTTTTATTTTTTCCAGTTTTTGGTGAGGCAATACCTCGGCAATAAAACTATCCATCCCCAATGTTTTGCTAACACTGGCAGCTACTTTACTATTATCGCCGGTAAGCAATATCGATTTGATATTTTCTTTCTTCAGGATATTAATCGCTTCTGCCGACTCCGGCCTGATTTCATCTGATAGTGCGATGTATCCTGCCAATTTTTTATCGATTAATACAAAAACCACCGTTTCCGTATCATTAGCTTCAAAACTATCAGGAACTTTTAACTTATTCTCATTTAAATAACCAGGGCTAACAACCCCGATGCTTTTGCCCTCTACGATTGCTTCCACGCCCTGCCCTGTAATCGCCTTAAAATTATCCGCCTTTGGGATAGCGATTTTTAAATCCTCGGCCTTTTGCAGGATGCCTGTGGCGATAGGGTGCTCTGATTTTTGTTCCAACGCAGATGCCATACGAATGAGCTCGTTTTCATTAAAGTCCTTATTTAAGGAAATCACTTTTGATACCTCAAACTTCCCAACTGTGAGCGTGCCCGTCTTATCGAATACAATCGTAGTGATTCTTCTTGCGTTTTCAAAAGCGGTCCTGTTCTTAATTAGCAAACCATGCTTTGCAGACAAGGCTGTTGATTTGGCAACTACCAATGGCACGGCAAGCCCCAGGGCATGAGGGCAGCAGATCACAATAACCGTCACCATCCTTTCCATCGAAAAAGCTAATGTTTGCCCGGTTAAATACCAATACAGAAAGGTAGCGATGCCGGTAACCAACGCAATTACGGTCAGCCATCGGGCAGCTGTATCTGCCAGCAACTGCGTTTGTGATTTGGATTTTTGCGCATCGTCAACCAGTTTAACCACTTGCGAGAGATACGAATCTTTAGCAGCGTGCGATACGGTTACTTTAAAGGACCCATTGCCGTTGATAGAGCCCGCAATTACTTTATCGCCTTTTATTTTTTGTACGGGTTTGGATTCTCCCGTCAGCATAGATTCATTCAGGTAGCTTTCACCTTCTAATATGATGCCGTCTGCTGCCACCTTTTCACCCGGTTTCACCAGGATAATATCGTTCTCTTTCAGCGTATCGGTCTTTACATCATGCACCATATCCTTCATAACCATGTGTGCGTCCGATGGCATCAACTGCACAAGCAATTCCAGTTCATTAGATGCGCCCATTACCGACTTCATTTCTATCCAATGGCCCAGTAGCATAATCAGGATCAGCGTGGCCAGTTCCCAAAAAAAGTCCATACCCTTTAAACCAAAAACAACCGCAACACTATAGCTGTAAGCAACGGTGATGGCAAAGCCGATCAGAAACATCATGCCGGGGTTTTTCGATTTTACCTCGTCCGCCAACCCTGTTAAAAACGGCCAGCCGCCATAAACAAACACAATGGAGGCTAATGCAAAAAGCACGTAAGGCGATCCTGTAAAGCTGAGATCTACATGCAGCCATTGCTGAATCTGCATGGACAGCAGCATAATAGGTATAGTAAGAAGTAGCACTACATAAAACCGCTTTTTAAAATCTGCGATCATCATCGCATGGTGGTCATGTTCCGACATGCCTTTATGTACATCATGACCGTGCTGCATTTTGCTATGATCCATACCTGATGGCATTTTTTTCATTTCCATTATAGATGAGTTTAAATTGATGGCCCGTTTTAAAGGTCTCAACTTTGGGGTAGTAACAAAGTTGCAAATAATTGGATGCCAATTAAATGATTAAAATCACATTACACTCGGCGCAAAACAGATTACTGCCCACTTCAACAATCAATATTTAAAGAAGCAGGCTTATCCTTCAAACGGTCCACTCCCCAAGCTCGCGCCATTCCTGCTACCTTCTCTTCCTTTTTTTTCAATTCCTACAAAAAAACAACCCTTTTGTTACGTATTTTACTATAAATAGGCTATGTTTATAACATAAAACGTAGCCGATGTCGATAAAAGTAGCAATCCGTCATTTTACAAGTTATAAATACGACAAGCATATCACGCTGTCGCCGCAGGTTATCCGTTTGCGCCCCGCCGCGCATTCGCGTACCATGATCAAAGGCTATTCGCTTAAGATACTGCCCGAGAAGCACTTCATCAACTGGCAGCAGGACCCCTTTGGCAATTACCTGGCCCGCATCGTGTTCCCCGAGAAGGTGAACGAATTTGTGATAGATGTTGAGGTGATTGCCGATATGGTGGTGATAAACCCCTTCGATTTCTTCGTGGAGGAATACGCCAACCACTACCCTTTCGAGTACGAGGATTCGCTGCAGAAAAACCTGGTGCCCTACCTGGAGATAACCGAGCGCGGCCCCCTGCTGATGGAGCTTACCGAAAAAGCCGCCGAATTGCTCAAAAAAAATACCGTTACACAGGATTTCCTGGTGAGCCTTAACCGCTTGCTGTACCTCACCATCTCCTACAACATCCGGATGGAGCCGGGCATACAAAGCTGCGAGGAAACCTTAGGGCTTAAATCAGGCTCCTGCCGCGACACTGCCTGGCTGTTCGTGCAATTGCTTCGCCATTTCGGGCTGGCCGCCCGTTTCGCATCTGGTTACCTGGTGCAGCTAAGGCCGGATATCAAATCATTAGACGGCGCATCCGGCCCCGAAGAAGACTTTACCGACCTGCATGCCTGGACGGAAGTTTACCTCCCCGGTGCCGGCTGGGTGGGCCTCGACCCTACCTCCGGCCTGTTTGCCGGTGAGGGCCACATCCCGCTGGCCTGTACGCCGGACCCGCAGAGCGCGGCACCCATCAGCGGCATGGCCGAGCCTGCCGAAACCGAATTCCACTTTGAGAACACCATCACCCGTATTGAAGAAAAACCAAGGGTAACCAAACCCTTCTCTGATGAGCAATGGGAGGATATTATGGCCCTGGGCGATAAGGTTGACGAAGAATTTGCCGCCAACAACGTGCGCCTTACCATGGGTGGCGAGCCTACCTTCGTATCTGTAGACAATAACGAGGCCCCGGAATGGAACTCCGCCGCCGATGGGGAGCATAAACGCCGCCTCTCCAATATCCTGTTCCATAAGCTAAAGAACGAATACGGCGATGGCGCGCTGATGCAATACGGGCAGGGCAAATGGTACCCCGGCGAACCCCTCCCCCGCTGGAAACTGGCCTGCTACTGGCGCAAGGACCATGTGCCGATGTGGAACAACGATAAGCTGATGGCCGATATCTCCAAAGATTACGGCCTTGGCCCAAAGGATGCTAAAAACTTTATGCGGATGCTGGCCAAAGAGCTGCATCTGGATACCAAAAACATCGCCCCAACCTACGAGGATCCTTTTTACTTTTTGTGGGAAGAAAGCAAAACCCCGATAAATGTAGACCCGCTAAATGTTGACTTGAAATCGCCTTTGGAAAGGCAAAAACTGGCCGAGCTGCTCAACACCGGCCTCAACGAGCCTGTTGGCTATGTGATACCTATCAAGTGGGATCTGGAGCAAAGCAATTGGCAAAGCTGTAAATGGAGTTTCCGCCGCAACAACCTGTTTGTTGTGCCGGGCAATTCGCCCGTAGGGCTGCGCCTTCCGCTGGATTCGATACAATATTACGACCCGGCCGAGCAGGAACAACTGCCCGAAAGGAGCCTGTTTGCCGATGTAGAAGCACTGCCGGATGGCGACCATCTTATCCCGTCTGTAGGCGCAAAATTCAACAACAGCAAAATCATATTCAAGACCGCATTGGTGGTAGAGGTGCGGCAGGGTAAGTTGTTCATCTTCTTCCCGCCTACCAGTTATTTCGAGCATTATTTATACCTGGTTAACGCCGTTGAACGCACGGCGCAGCAATTAAAAATGCCGGTGCTGATAGAGGGCTACGACCCGCCTACCGATAACCGCGTTACCAAAATGATGATAACGCCTGATCCGGGGGTTATCGAGGTGAACATCCACCCCGCAGCCAGCTGGCGCGAACTGGCCACCAATTACGATATCCTTTATAAAAAGGCAGCGGAATCGCGCCTGGCTACAGAAAAATTCAATATCGATGGCAGGCATACCGGCACGGGGGGCGGCAACCACGTAACCCTTGGCGGCGAAACCCCTGCGGATAGTCCGCTGTTGCGCCGGCCGGATATATTGCGCAGCTTCATCACTTTCTGGCAGCACCATCCATCGCTGTCGTACCTGTTCTCTACCCAGTTCATCGGGCCAACCAGCCAGGCGCCACGGGTAGATGAGGGCCGCATGGAAAACCTGTACGAACTGGAAATCGCCTTCCAGCAGGTGCCCGAAAGAGCCGAGAACGAAGTGCCGTTCTGGCTGGTCGACCGTATCTTCCGCCACTTTTTAACGGATATCACCGGCAACACGCACCGTTCGGAGTTCTGCATCGATAAGCTCTACTCGCCCGATTCATCGAGCGGGAGGCTGGGGATACTCGAATTCCGCGGTTTTGATATGCCACCGCATTACCGCATGAGCATGGTACAGTTCCTGCTCATCCGCACGCTGCTGGCCTGGTTCTGGAAAACCCCTTATAACCACAAACTGGTGCGCTGGGGTACCGAGCTGCATGACCGTTTCCTGCTACCGCATTATTGCTTAAAGGACATGACGGAGGTAGTAAACAGCCTGCGCGATGCCGGTTACGGCTTCGATATCTCCTGGTTCGAGCCCTTCTTCAGCTTCCGTTTCCCATTCCTGGGCGAGCTGCAGGTAGATGATATCAACATTGAGATAAAAATGGCCATAGAGCCATGGCACGTACTGGGCGAAGAGATGTCGAGCACCGGCACTTCCCGCTTCGTCGATTCGTCGTTGGAGCGCGTACAGGTAAAAATATCCGGCCTTACCGATTCGCGCTACACCTTCCTGTGCAACGGCCTCAAAATCCCGCTGAAAAGCACGGGCGTACAAGGCGAATATATTGCAGGCGTGCGTTACCGTGCCTGGCAGCCGCCATCGGCGCTACATCCCACCATTGGCACGGATACCCCGCTGGTTTTCGATTTGTTCGACACCTGGACGCAGAAATCCGTAGCAGCCTGCCAATACCATGTATCGCACCCGGGCGGCCGCAGTTATGATACCTTCCCGGTGAACAGCTACGAGGCCGAATCGCGTATCATTTCCCGCTTCTTCGATTTTGGGCATTCGGTAAACCTGGTAGAACCTGCCGCCGCGCAGCAAACTACCGGCGGCCGTTTCGTAACCAAAATGAACATATTACCGCAGTACACCATTACCAACGAGGTGGTAAGCCCCGAATACCCTTATACCATGGATTTACGCAGATATAAAAATGCCAAAAATTTATAGCGGAAAAATATAGATTTGGGAAATGATTGAAACGTACCTGCGCCGGAGCGGCACCACTGCCAAACCTTTCTTTGATGAGCTCGCTGCGCCCGAAGGTGTGGTGCGCGAGCATTGGAAAAAGCTTGCGCATGCTTACGAAGAGCTGGGCCTTGATAAGATGGAGCTGCGCAGCCGCGAAATTAGCCAGGAGCTACGTGATAACGGCGTAACCTACAACGTTTACAGCGACCCCGACGGCATCAACCGCCCATGGAAGCTCGACCCAGTACCCATGGTTTTCAGCCAGTTGGAATGGGAAAGCATAGAACGTGGCCTTGCGCAACGCGCGGAACTGCTGAACCTTATCCTCACGGATATTTACGGCGAGCGCAGGCTGATCAAAGAAGGCTTTATCCCTTTCGATCTGATATTTACACACAAGGGCTTTTTGCGGCAGGCCGATAAAGTGATCATGCCGGGCAAATTCCAACTGATACAATACTCAGCAGATTTGGTGCGCGGGCCAAACGGCAAAATGTGGGTACTGCATGATCGTACCGATGCCCCTTCAGGCGCAGGCTACACGCTTGAAAACCGTGCAGCCATGACACGCGTATTCCCGGATCTGATACGTGAGAACCAGGTACGCAAGATATCTTCTTATTATCAAACGCTTAAGAATACCCTCACAAAGCTATCCATCCAAAATAAGGAGAACCCGCGGGTGGTATTGCTATCGCCGGGTACGGCCAACGAAACTTATTTCGAACATGCCTATCTCGCATCATCCTTAGGTTTTACCCTCGTTTTTGGGCAGGACCTTACCGTGAGCGACGGCTACGTTTGGCTCAAAACCCTCAAAGGGCTGGAAAAGGTAGACGTTATTGTGCGCCGTGTAGACGACATATTCTGTGATCCGCTGGAGTTCCTGGGCGATTCGCACCTGGGCGTAGTGGGGCTTATGGAAGCCGTAAGGCAAAAAAAGGTCACGGTCATCAACCCATTAGGCGCCCGTATATTAGAGAACCCCGGCCTGATGGCCTTTTTGCCACGCCTCTGCAGGCACCTGCTGAACCAGGAACTGATATTGCCATCTGTAGCTACCTGGTGGTGCGGGCACGAAAAGGAAAAGAAATACGTGCTGGATAACCTGCCCTTCCTCATCATCCGCTCCATATACCGCAGCAACGAAAACCGGCCCTACATCGGCAGCGAGATGAGCAAGAAACAGATAGAGGATTTGCGCAAAGAAATCATCACCCGCCCCTATTTATACGTGGCGCAGGAGGTGGTGAGCTTCAGCACCACGCCATCATTGATAGATAACAGCCTCCAGGCCTGTAACGCCATCTTCCGCAGCTACATCGTGGCCGATACCGAGAAGGAAGCCTATAACGTAATGCCGGGCGGCCTATCGCGCAGCTTCCCTACCAAAGGCGAGTTCATCATTTCTAACCAAACGGGCGGCATCAGCAAAGACACCTGGGTGCTGGGCCCCTCGCCGGAGGACCAGCCCAAACGCATTGTAAACCAGCCGATACTAAGGCAAGTAAAAAATATATTACCCAGCCGCACCGGCGAGAGCCTTTTTTGGCTTGGCCGCTACCTGGATAGGGCCGTGAACGGTGTGCGGATGATGCGCATCGTACTAAAAATATACAACGAGCGCGACGACGAGATACACCCCGAAACCAACGAAACGCTGGTAATCTTGCTCAAGAGCCTCACCACTCTCACCAGCACCCTGCCCGGCTTTACCGCGCCCGACCAAACCAAACTACGGCAGCCCGAAAAGGAATTGCTTTCCCTTGCTGTAGAAACAGGTCGTGCGGGCACGCTGGCGCAATCGCTGCAGTCATTCCTGACCAACGGTTACGCCGTGCGCGACCGACTGAGCCTGGATACCTGGCGTATTTTAGACAGCATATCAGAAGAGTTTGAGCTGATGAAGCAAAACGGCAACGATTTGCGCAAGATATACCATAACCTGGATCAGTTCATCATTAAGCTGATGGCCTTCATCGGCCTCAATAATGATAACATGACGCGCGCCTCCAGCTGGCGCTTGCTCAATATAGGTCGTTTTTTAGAGTCGGCAATTAATACCTGCGCCGTATTGCAGGCCGCGCTGGGCAATAACGTAAAGCCCGATGTAGAGAAGCAACTGATGGAACTGGTGCTGATGTGCAACGAAAGCCTGGTTACCTACCGTTACCTGTACCGCTCTACGCTGCAACTGCCCGGCGTGCTCAATTTATTGCTGGTGAACGAGGATAACCCCAAGTCGGTAGCGTTTTTAGTCGCCAAGATAGATGAGCACCTGGCCCACCTGCCCGATAATTACGATGAAGGCGGCCTTAGTCCCGCACATAAAAAACTATTGGAAGCCTTGACTATGATAAGGCTTTGCGATATTAACAAAATGGTGCCTACAGGCCCGCTTAACGATTTCAGTAAAAGGGACCTCAACAGGTTCCTGCATCATTTGATCGATGTGCTGGGGCAGGCGGCAAGCCTCATATTCGAGAGCTATTTTAGCCCTACCCAAAGCCAGTACAGCTTCGTAAAAAGCAATAACGCCTTACCCGAACTATGAAATACCAGGTTACCCACATCACCCGGTACGAGTACCAGCTCCCGGCCTCGCTTTGCCACAACCTGGTGTACCAGGTTCCCGTGAACCATAGTTTCCAGGAGGTGGAAAAGGTACATTACCAGATACACCCCGTACCCCATTTTTTGGCCACGCGGGAGGATTTCTTCAATAATAAGTTCATTTATTTTTCCATTGAGGAGTTCCATCAGAAGCTTACCGTAGAGATAAAAAGCGAGGTTAAGGTGGCGCAGCCCATCTGGACAAACACCATAGCCAAGGATACTACGCCCTGGGAAAACGTGGCCAGTTGGCTGCGCAGTACCAGCGCCGATAACGACATCAGGCAGTTCTACCTCGAATCGGACCATGTTACATTTATCCCCGGCATACGGGAATACGCACTGGAATCCTTTACGCCGGGCAGGCCCATTATGGAGGCCATGCTGCATCTGAACGCCCGCATCTTCAACGATTTCGATTTCACCCCCGGCTTTACCGATGTAACCACCAAGCTGGAAGATGTTTTCCTGCACCGCAAAGGTGTTTGCCAGGATTTTGCCCACTTCTCGTTGGCCTGCCTGCGGGCCATAGGCCTTGCCGCACGTTACGTGAGCGGCTATATAGAAACTCTGCCCCCGCCCGGCAAACCCAAACTATTCGGCTCGGATGCCTCGCACGCGTGGATAGCCCTTTATATCCCTTCCGTAGGGTGGACCGAGTTCGACGCGACCAACAACCTGCTGGTAAACGACAGGCACATTCGTACCGCCATAGGCCGCGATTTTGCCGACGTTGTTCCACTCAAAGGCGTTGTGTACAGCGGCGCAGGCCAGCGCATGTATGTAAATGTGGACGTACGGCGGGTGGAGTAATTAGCCCCCCTACATAACAACGTCATGCCGAATTTATTTCGGTACCCCATCTGATTAGTTCGTGGCAATGCAATGTCGTCAGCATATCGGCTACTTTTATGATGGGGTTCTGAAACAAGTTCAGAATGACGTTAATTTGATCAGCATTCCGGTTAATTCCTTGCTAATTTACCCTCGAAGCATAGCATACCTTGTGTATAAAGCTTAGCTTCTCAACCACCTTTGGCGGGATAACGAAGGGATACAGGTCGTGGTTGCCCATGCTGCGGTTCATGCTGTTCATGGCGAAGGTTAGTGGGAGCCACATATCCAATAATTGCTGAAAGTTTTGCTGTTCGTACGGGTTTACCTTTATCACGGCGTTAGAGTGGTCGCTTTTTGTGGCGATGCGCGGCGCTACACTTATCCCAAAGGTATCCGCCGTTTCCAGCGTATCCATAATGTGCAGGTAGTGTGCCCAGGTTTCGGCCCAGTCTTCCCAGGAGTGTGATGTGGCATACTCGCTGATGAAATTCTGGTTCCAACCGGCAGGAGCGCCCTGGCTGTAATGCCGCTGCAAAGCCTGGCCATAATCCTCGCGCTCATCGCCGAATACCTGCCGGTATTCGTCGATAAAAGCACTGTTATCTATCAGGCGGTCCCAATAATAATGGCCAACCTCATGCCTGAAATGCCCCAGCAGCGTGCGGTATGGCTCGTTCATTTCCTTGCGGGATAGCTCGCGCTTATCGTCGTCGGCTTCGTTTATATTCAGGGTAATGAGGCCGTTCTCGTGCCCGGTGAGCACCTTTTGCACGGCATTCACGTCTGTCAGAAAATCGAAGCTGAGGCCTTTTTCCAAATCATCCAGTTTGCTTAGCAGCGGCAGCTTCATTTGAAGCAAACTGTATATAAGGCGGTGCTTTGCGCCTTCTATCAATCCCCATTGGCGTATATGCTCAGGGTCGGTCAGATCGGGCACGATGTGGTTGAGTTCGCAGGCACGGCAAAAGGTTTTGTCGCTTTCGGCAGGAATCAGCCAGTTACAAACGCCAAACTGGAAGTTGTTGCAATACTTAAAAGTCGGCTTAGTGTTTTTCCCGAAAAGCTTAGCAAACAAGGGTGTCTTTTCGGCACTGTGCAGGGTATAAGTAAGGTTCTCGCCCTGCACCAGCGTGGCAAGGCTCAAGTTTTCGGGGATAAAACCTAAGGGGTGTTTGCAGCATTCGCAAAGGCTGTTTTCAAAGTATAACAACTGGCCGCAATTGGTGCATTTAAATAATTTCATTTCTGTATAAGTGCCATCCTATAGGGAATGGCTTGTGGGTTAACAGATTATAGCCCCACGGGTTTTTAAAGAAATGAAATAGCCGGGGAAGCTATTGCCGGAGCGCATAACCGCCCCGGCGGTGAGTATGCGCCGCCTTCCTCAAAAAATTACAAATAAATCAGTGTTTGCATGTGACATAGCTTACATGTGCCCTATATAAAGATGTTAACGACGTTGAAAACAACGTTACGAACAACGAAACACAAGTTTTAACCTATACATCACAATTAATACTATGGGCCCTGCTTCAGTAACGAGGTGGGGCTTTTTATGGCCGGTCATGCAGCAATGCCCGACTAAAAGCAAAAAGCCGGGCATTGCTGCCGCGGCTTTGGTGTATGATGGCCTGAAGTGCGATAAGATACGTGTTTCTTAAAGGCGCTTAAATATCGTGGGATACTCTTCGCACCTTAATACTGTCGAGTTTTGCTTTTTTGATGCTATCCAGTTTGTGTTGCGTGCTTTTCACTCTGTCCTTAATTCTGTCGAGCGGTTTATCAGAGGGGGAAACAACCGGGTCCTGTTCCGTTTTCTGCTGATTGCCACTACTGCCATTGTCGCCATTACCACCGGTTCCACTACCTCCGCTCCCATTTGTGGTACGGCCGGGGTTTCCGTCGGAGCCAGCGCCGGGTTTTATATCTACAGGAGGCTTTCCGGTACCCGCCGCACCTGTTGTGCCTACCGGTTTAGCCGGTTTACCCCCCTGCGGCGTTGCAGTAGTACCACCAGTTGTAACAGCCGGTTTTTGATTCCCGCCGGTTTTTGGTTTTGTGGAAGTTGGTTTGTCGGTATGAGTTGGCTCCACCGCTCCGCCTGCGGGAACGGGATCCGGCTCCACTAATTTCGGTTTATCCTTAACTGTATGTGTTTCCGTAGTATCCTTTTTAGTCCCATCCAGCAACCCCAGTACCTGCTTGTTGAATATGCCGCCTAAAATTAACAGGGCCAACACGGCTATCAACACAAAAATAAGCGGACTGATGCCCTTACTTTTGCCCATGGCGCCCACAGGTACCGCCTTTTTGTCGCTGCCCAGTTTCAGCAGGTACAGCGAAAAGTTATCGCGGGTTTTATCCTTGCAATAGGTCATAAACAGACCTTCTTTATCGTCGTTATCGTTCAGCAGGATGCCCTTCAGCCGGTCTTCGTTTATCTGCTCCAGCACGCCATCGGTGCAAAGCAGCAGGTAATCGTTATCGCGAATATCATCTATGCGATGCAACTCTATTTCAGATGCCCCGCCCGATGCGCTTAGGCTGCGGGTGATTACGTTGCGGTTCGGATGGGTGGCGGCCTGCTCTTCGGTTATTTCGCCTTGTTTTACCAGGTTGGCCACAAGGGAGTGGTCGATAGATTTCCAAACTACTTCGCCGTTACGCAGGTGATAAATACGGCTGTCGCCGCACCAGGCAATGGTAACATGGTCTTTTTCCAGATGAGCCATCGTGAGGGTGGTGCTCATTTTTATTGCCTCGGGGTGTATAGCCGCAAAAACACGCATAGTGTTCAATGCATGCTGCTGGGCATCGTTGATGTAGGTTTTGGTCAGCCCGGTTACTGGTGGCGGATTCTTTTTAAAGTAAACCGGGAGCTCTTCGCTTACAATACGGCTGGCTTCCTCGCCCATGCTTTCGCCGCCCACGCCGTCGCAAACCAAAAATAGCTTGTCGGCGGTGGTGGCGCTGCCCGCTTTCGGATAAATAGAATCTTCCAGCTGGGGCCGTTGGCCTATTTGGTTTAAGTAATTTATTTTCTTTAGGGTAATCATTTGGTTATGCTTGTTAAACGGTCCTTGGTTTATAGTATATAGGGTTTAATTCAAAACGTCACGAATTATTCTAATTTTTTTTCTTCTTTCTTTAAAACGTCAACACTGTTCTTTCTATGCCCTCGCGGCCAATCAACATCCGGGCGTTGTCGTTAGTTAACGTCTGTAATTCTTTAAATGCCAACGGGCTAGCGGGCTGGCCATCCACACTATAGATATGGGTGCCGCTGCGCACGTACCAATTGGTGCCGCTATCGTTTTTAAGGCTTACTACTGTTGTGTTACCGGGCACGAAATTGCCCAGTAGGACCAGTGTATTCACCCCCGCGCTTTTTGTAAAATAATACCTGGGTGCACCGGCTGCTTTTTCAACAACTACGGCAAATGGGGCATTAGCATAAACGGCAGCCTTAAGCGGAGCCAGCACTACCTTAATTTTTTCGGCAGATTTTATCCCGTCGCCGGTTATTTGCTTATCCAGCTTTACCAGCGGTTTTTCGGTAGCTGTATTCACTATTTCATAAACAGAATCATCACAATCCAGATAATAATGCCCGCCTTTTTTATACACGCTTATGTCCAGCATCCTAAGCAAGGGATTGCCGAATACCGTAAGCTGCCCCTGGCTAAAGGTATAGCTTAGCGCTTGCGGATAGCCGGCGCGGCGTATGGCTGTTGCAGGCAAACGCGTTTGGTCGTTAAGGGCGTAGCCTCCACCGGGCGGGGTTATATTGGGCAACATTTGCCTGCCTGAAGTATCTTTCGGCAGCGGCCGCGATGGGTGCGGCTTAGGGTGTTGTGCCACCTGCGGCTGCGGAACCTTAACATCGGTATCTTGTGGCCCTACTTTTGGTGGTGTCGGCTTTACGGGCCTAACTGCCACGGGCGAGCTGCCGGTACCTGTGGTACCGTTATTGGTAACAGGGCTCGTCAACTTAAATACTACAAAGAAAGCGGCAGAAGCAGCGGCAATGGCACTTATTACGTAGATATTCCGCCGCCAGTTTATGCTTCGTACGTTATCGCTTTCCTCGTCCTCTGCTGCGTATTCGTCGTAATAAAAATTAAGCTGTTTCTTTAGGTTTTCGCGGCCCGCCTGTTCTATGCCCTCATAAATTTTTTGATATACCTCTACTTCCTTCTTAAACTCCTCGTCGGTTAAAAAGCGCTCTTTAAATTCCCGCTGCTCAACCTCGTTAAGATTGCCGCTGAGGTATTTATCAATAAGGTCTATATCGTTTAAATCCTTCTCCACAACCTTTTAAGTTAAATTAATCACGTCTTCGTAGCGCACAAAGCCACGCATCTCTTTAAGGCAGGTAAGCTTTTTTTGCCTTACCGCATGCGCCGTAGGGAAACCCAATTCCTCAGCAGCTTTTTCCATGCTCATGCCTATATAAATAGTGGCCGTAATAACCGCACGGCAGCGTTCGCCTAGTTTGTTCAGTTCGCGGTTCATAAAATCGGCCAGGCTCATGGTTGGCTTAAAGGTCACGCCATCGTCCTGCGTGTCCTCGTCAACCGCCAGGCCGGGCAGGTGCTTTTTCCAGGTCTTCATCTTGTCGAGCTTATCGTGCCATTTGTTTTTTACCATGATGAAAAAATAGCCTTCGAGCTTACTTTTATGTACATATTTACCTTTCCGCAGGTTATCAATCAAATCTGCTACCGCATCCTGAAAGGTATCTTTGGCATCGTCTTCGTCGCCGCTGTTATTTAAGATGTACCTTTTAGCTGCGGGCAGGTTCTTTTTATAAAAGTACCTGCAGCACGCGTCGTCGCCGTCTATCAATCCTGCTATCAATTCCAAATCATCCATATCTCAATAAGACACACCGGTTAAAGGGTTAAAAGATACTGTCCTGTTTTCTTCTACGGGGATAGTGAACGTGCGCCCCTGTATGGCAATTACGGCCTGGCCTTTAACTACGACTTCGATTTTAGGGTTAAACAAATCTGATAGCCTGGCCTCGCCCAGCAAATTTAGGTTATCTACCTCTATCTTGATGGGGATATTGGCTACGCCGCCGGCTTTCTGGTCGATGGTGTCGGTCATTTTCCAGTTGGCAACGGCGTTGGTACCCCCTTTTCGATAGATATCCAAATCAAGGCTCTGCAGCTGGTAATCGAATGGGAAACTATTTTTCACCTGCACCACCATATTGAAGCCACTTTTACTGAGTCCCGGCATCCGGCTTAGCCTGATCTGTTTTATCCGGAAGTTAGAGTCGTTCTGGAAGGTACGGCTAAGCTGATCGCTTACGGCATGTTTTACGTTCAGCTTTATATCCTGCTTTACCGGTACCGTAATATTCATGCCCAGCGCCCTTACCCTATTGCTACCCTCTATCCTGAAAACAGCGGTATCTGTAGCCAAAAGTTCGGGGAACACATCGGCCAGGCTCCATATATTCAGCTGCGATACTATTGGGATGATGATGGTATCATTGGCAGGCAATTTGACTTCCTTTTCGATGCTGCTGCTGCCTACCAACTTGCCCTTATAATACGTTTTTACGTCTGATGCCGTGAGCGTAGAACCGATGCTGTTAGGATTATATACCTTGAAATTGATATAAGTTTGCAGTATAGAATCTTTAAGCGAGCCGATCTTCACCGATTCCACGTTGATGAAAACGGGCTTTTTTGCACATGATGCCATCAACAGGCTATACAATAGCATGGCGCAAAAAAGCATTAGTCTGCTTTTGGCCGGTAAAAATCTGTTGATCTGCAGCGTCATCATATCGTGTCTTTCCGTTTTAAGGAGATGTAAGTAGCCGTGTACATAATGGCAGCCAGTATAAATACAGCCAGCACATTCTTGTCCATGCCGTTGAACAGGGTAACTATAGTCTCGCCTTTCTCTTTAAGTTCTTTGTTATAATAAAAGTGAATCTCGTTCCTTGGAGGGAGTACAAAATGCTTGGAGCCTGGTGGCAATTCTTCTTTAATCACGTTCTTTTGCAAACGCATCAGGCCCTCGGTACCCCAGCGGCCGAATGTAAAGTAGCTGATGATTACCACCGCCAGTTTCTGAAATGGTGTTACGATACCGGCCAGCATAATCTGCGGCATCAGCGCAATGGGCACTACGGTGAGCACTTTCTCGGTATTATCGAAAAAGGCCGATAGGAACAGCCCAAACAATGTAGCAGCCGAAGATATCATAAACATATAACCCGCATTGGGTATATATTCCCCTAAGTTTTCATCGCTGTGGAAACGCAGCTGTACTATGGTTACGAAGATGAGCACCTGCACCAGGGCTATCAGCGACAACACCGCCCATTTAGACAATACGTACATGTGTATATTGAGGTTGTACATGCGCTCGCGCTTATAAATCGGGAATTCGGCCACTATTTCTTTGGAAGAGTTACTCACCCCGAACCATATAGCCGAAACAGACATCATGAACAAAACCTGCGGCATTATCTTCGGGAAGATAATAGCTACCAGGCCGCCAATGATGAGGGGCTGGGCCAGCAGCAGGTACAGGTTGTCTTTATCGTTGAATTTAATATTGAGGTAGCGCACCGTTAGCCAATAAAACTGCAGCCAAAGCGAGTTCTGTTTGTCGGCAGCCATTTCTTTAGGCGGGTTCCGTTGTGTAGACGCCCCTTTAGGCGGTACATAATACCGCACATCGAAAGGTTGGCCCTTGGTGTCGCCGCACTGGGTGTACACTTTAATAATGTTATCCACCTTAAATTTCTCCAGCAGTTTGGCCTTGCTGCCATCGTGCACCAAATAACCTTTGGCCGCCAAAAAAATCACCTTATCGGCATAGTTCAAGTCTTCGGGCTTGTGGGTAACCATTACGATGGTAGTGCCCTTACGGGCCAGGTTGGCCAGCGATATCAGGAATTTCTCGATCGTTTCGGGATCCAGCGGCGAGGTGGGCTCATCTAAAAACAGGATGGTAGGCTGGCTAAGCAACTCTACTGCTATACAGATACGTTTGCGCTGCCCGCCCGATAGGCCGCCTACTACTTTATTGATGATGTCGCCATCATCCTCATCAAAATTCAGATCCTTTAATACTTCGCTTATTTTCTGCTGGATAGCCGCTTCCGAAGTACCATCAGGCAGCCTTAGCTTGGCCGCCAGGTAAAGCGTACGCGCAACGGTAAGTTCTTTGTGTATGATATCATCCTGAGGTACGTAACCTATCTTCTTTTTAAGCAGGTGATAGTTTTTGCGTAACGAGAGGCCGTGTATGAAAACATCGCCCGAAGTTGCGGGGCTATCGCCGTTAAGCGTTTTCAGCAGGGTTGATTTACCGCAACCGGAAGGGCCCATCAAAGCTACTATCTGCTTAAATTCTACTTCTATGCTTAAAGGCTGCAGGCCAACAAAACCGCTTGGGTACTTCTTGCCAATACCTTCGGCGCGGATGGCCACCTCGTTGCGCAAATCGCGATACCCATCTTCCAAACTAAAATAATGCAGGTGGATAAGTATGGTATCCGCCTTATCTATCATCCTGGGCTGCCTTGGGGGGATGCGTATCTCGTTTACATAGGTGCCGTTCTTCGAGTCGAGGTCCTCTATATAATAGTTGCCGTCGCGGTAAGTTATCTCGGCATGCAGGCGGCCTACTATCTTATCATCGGGCAAGGCATCCGGCAGGGGGATATCGTTAGTGGTAAGGCGGCCTATTTTTATGGGCAGCTTAAGGGCAAGCAAATCTTTGAAACGCTTATTCAGGTCGCCGGTGTTTGATGGTTCCGGCGATGAAGTTGCGTTCGGCTTCGCGTCGGCAAACTTCAGCACGTAATTCTGTAGCGTAACTTTATCGTTGCTGCCAACCAGGTACCACTTGCCTGCTTCCAGCCTTACGCCGTTTACCAGCACGCCGTTGGTGCTGCCCGCATCGCTTATCATGGCCTTGCCATCCTGCAGCATCACATCGGCATGGTGCCGGGATACGCTGACGTTATCTATCTGCACATCGCTCCCCGACCCTTTACGCCCTATCGATACCGTTTTGCCCTCGATAAGGGTACGGTTAACGCCTAACTCATCTATTTTAAGTATCATTATCTGTTGGCTATAGCTTTATTATTGGTTCAGCAACACATTTAAGCATTTGCGGCGATTGGCCGATGAAGGGTGCGTAGAGGTGAAACGGGCAAGCAGTTTCTTATGCTCCATTTTTTCGAGTTCGCCAAAAAAGGAGTTGAACGCGCTTGGGTCCATGCCTGATTTTTTTACCAAATCAAAACCTGTGGCATCGGCATCGTACTCATCCATTTGATCGAAGGGTGCAGATATGGCCATGGTTGCATTGATGGCTACGTTTGAAAGCCGCTGGTAGTTGAGTTTTTCGCCCATGCTGGCAATAAGGGCTATTTTTTTCATTTTGCGTAAACAATGGTGGTTGAGGATGTGGCCCATCTCGTGCCCAACAACAAATGCCAGTTCGTCTTTAGATTTAACGAATTTCAACAATTCGGTGGTGATATAGATATAATCGCCAATAGTTGAGTAGGCGTTTACCTGATCGGAGTTAAGGATATACACATGGTACGTGCGGGATGGATCTGACGAGTAGGCAGCCATTTTAGTAACCAGGCCGCGCACCATTGCCAGGCTGCGGGGGTCGTTGGCCAGGTTGGGCTCCTGCGAGTTCTTGAACATCTGCAGCCCCAGCTCGGCTTCCTGGTCTGGCGTAATATTCCCCAACTTATCTAACTGCCGGTTCTCGGCACGTTTTACAACGTCGGCCGGGCGATCGAAAGCGCTGCCGCAACGATCGTAGCTTGCAAAGGCCGACAGCCCCTTTTTATAGGTCGCCATGATCCGGTCCATTCTCTCTTTACTGAATTTGGTGTCTTGTGAGAAAGCGTTGATTGTTGTAGATACAATAACCAGCGATACTATGATGTATTTTTTCATTGTGTTTTTATATGATATAGGATGGGTTGTAAAAATGTCATTTTAATATTAAAGAGATAAAACGATGCCGGGGGCGACGGCCTTAAAAGGTTGCTTTAACCACGCTAAGGCGGGAAGGCATGCGGCTGTAAGGCTGTATTGTTCATCATTTGGTTTATAAGGTTTGTTGACTAAATATCTATTCTTTTTATGCTGATTTTGCAGGTACTATGCGGCTTTTTTGGGCTGCAAGCTATGGCACTTTCTTAAGGGCCACCTCCCGTTTCAGCACCGTATCTTGTACCTTAAACACCCGCGCAAAACCGCCTCTGCCTAAGAGGTCGGTTTTGGGGTTGTATTTGTAACGGGCGTGGAAATCCATTGCCTGTTGATATTATCGGTAATTAATCTACTTTGTTGCCTTGTTTATCAATCTCGAACCAGGTGCCGTTAAGCTTCACTTTCATGGTAGGTTTGCTGATGAGGTAGCCGTTGTCAACATCATCGTACAAGAACGCTACTACCGTTTGGCCGTATTTGTTGATGAAACCCCATTTGCCACCCATCTTAACAGCGGCTACGCCCTCGTTAAAGCTCCAGGCATCTTCGTATTTGATGGGGATCTTCACATTATCGTATTTATCAATAAAGCCCCATTTATCGTTCAGCTCTACGGCAATGAGCCCTTCGGCTGCCAGCCTGAAGGCCAGTTCGTATTTAATAGGGATAACTACATCCCCGTTCTTATCTATCAAACCCCATTTGTTGTTCAGCTCAACGGGTACTACGCCATTGAAGAAACCGTTTGCCGATTCGTACTTGATGGGGATAACCAATTTCCTGTCGGTGTTAATGAAGCCAAACTTGCCGTTTAGCTTAACCCGGGCCATACCCTCGCGGAAGCTGGCCGTTTCATCGTATTGCGTAGTTGTACTGCCGCCGCCGCCGGAACCAAGGCCACCGGCCGAGCCCAGGCCACCTACACCGCCTTTACCGCCGGAACCTGAACCGCCCGAGCCGGAACCTAAGCCACCGGCCGCGCCCACACCAGCACCACTACCGCCGGAGCCTGAGCCGCCGCCGGAACCTGAACTACCCGAGCCCAAGCCACCTACGCCGCCTGTGCCACTGCCACCGCCCGATGGGGCAGTAACTACGGGCTTATCCGGTGTTTGTTGCCTTACGGTTGGCTTATCCACCGTTTGCGGCTTATCTGCCAGCGTTACCGGTTTTGGTTTAACACCTGGCAATGGTTTCACTCCGCCCACCGGTGCTTTTGCAACGGTATCTACCTTTGGCACAACTTTTTTAGGCGAATCTACCTTGTTGGTATCTTTTTTTGTGGTGTCGTTGGTATCGGCCGTGCGTTTGCTATCGCCGAATTTATCTTTGTTAACAAAGGCTATCACCCCTATCAGCAGCAATACCGCCACTATGATAGCAGGCACCTGCCAATTGCTTTTTTTGGCTGGGACCGGCACAGGTACCGGCTTTGGCCTTGGTGCAGGTTGCGGCACGGGCTGGGTTTGCGGCCTTGGGTGCACCGTGGTTGCACCCGGATCCAAAGGCTTTGGCATTACCGTGGTAGCACCAGAGTCGAATGGTTTAGCGTGCTGCATGGTCCCCGATAGGTCGCGGGTTTCGCCTCCATCTGCGGGTACCGGTGCTGCAGCCGGCGCTTTGCCTTCCATTATCGCCAGCAATTCGTCGGCGTTTTGCACCCTTTGCGCGGCATCTTTCACCAGGCAGCGCTGCGCCATGGCCCGGTAAGGCTGTTTAAGCGTGATAAGCTTAGGTAGCACCTGTTCCAGATCGAGTATGTTGTTCATCATCTGCTCAGTACTGGCAGTAGGGAACAGCTTTGAGCCCGGCATGGCCAGTTCGTAAAGCATTACGCCAAAGCTCCACAGATCCAGGTTAGTGCTTATGCGGCCATCAATACCGTATTTAGCCGGGTTGAATTGCTCCGGAGCCATAAACTCTATGGTACCCATCAGTTGCGAGGATGCCGTATTGCCGGCTGCGCCCGTATCTTTACTGATGCCGAAATCAGTTATCTTGGCCACAGGTCCATCCTCGGTGTTATTTACGAGGATATTCTGCGGCTTTAGGTCGCGGTGTACGATGTGGCGTTTGTGCAAAAACGACAAGCCATGCAGTATGCCTTTCAGCAGGCCATCCAGACTTTCGGGATGCGCCTTGATGTAAGCTTTAAGTTCGCCGCCATTGATATATTCCATAATACCCACCTGGTGCTTCTCTTCTTCGTTGAACGCGCTTACCGATTCTACAAAGGCTACATCGTAGTAGCGGCAAAGATTAGGATGATCCAGCTTGATCACTTTCTTTATCTCGGCAACCAGATCGTACTTGGTAGATGCCTCGGTGTTGAACACTTTGAGGGCAACCTCCCTATCCAGCAGCGTATCGTACGCCTTGAACACCCGGGCGAACCCCCCTTTACCCAGCAAATCTGTCCTTGGGTGGTATTGGTAACGGTCTTTAAATTCCATCGTATTAGTTTATTTAGTGTGTTGTTTATTGTGTGTTAGTTTATAGTCTGGTTTTTTTAGTATTATGAAAATAGCATTTAGCTTAGTCGGCAAGATAATATCCGGGCGAAATCCCCCTTACCCGGCAAATCTCTGCCAGAGTGATATTTGTAACGATCTTTAAGGTTCATAATTGATTGTGAAAGGTATCAAAAAAATAAATCAAATATTTAAAACAGCAATGAAACGCTAATTATTAATTTATTTAGTTACTAAATAATAGTATCGTTATGGTTTTTAGGATGCGCCATAGCTAAACTAAAAGCCGGGCGTGCGTAGCCTGTAATATCCATGCACCTATCCGGGCCTATATTAATGAGTTTAATGTAGTTGCGCAATACCGTATAGTAGGTAAAAGAACTTGCGGATATTGCGTAAAACAGCAATTTCAGGAGCGTGGCCGACGCTTTTTGGGTACGAGCCGTTATATTTTTCAGGATAGTCATCATAAGTACTTTATAGTTTTTTGTGTTACTAATACTATATAGGCGCGGGACGCCGGATGTCATTCATTTTTTTTGTTTTATTGAAGATGTGTCTAAAAAAACCCTTCCGATTACCTCCAATCAAAAGGTAGGAAAAAATTCCTAAATAAATTTGGATGGTAGAAAATAATTCCTACCTTTGGATTATGGATACCAAATACGAGCGGCAAATAGTGGAGCCAACCAAATCGGAACTGGAGATACTGCAGGTTTTGTGGGAAACCGGTCCGGCTACCGTACGCACGGTGAATGATGAATTGCTGAAGCAAAAGGAGGTGAACTATAGCACCACCCTTAAGTTTATGCAGATTATGACCGAAAAAGGTTTACTGAAACGCGACGACAGCCAGATGAAGCACATTTACAGCGTAGCCGAGGCCGAAGAGAAAACGAGGGCGCATCTGCTGGATAAATTCGTGGATTCGATGTATAAAGGCTCGGCCGGCAAATTGGTAATGCAGCTGCTGGGCGATAAAAAACCATCGAAACAGGAACTGCAGCAGATAAAAGACCTGCTTGATAAATACGAAGAGTAATACCGTAGCACCAAAAAAACCACCCAATGGAAACGATACCCAACCACCTGATAAATGCCATTTGCGATACGCTGCTGAGCTCCCTTTGGCTGGGGCTTTTATTGGCGGCTGCTGCCGGGCTGGCCGTGCTCTGCACCCGTAAGCAAAGTGCGCAATTACGATACAATCTGCTGGTTGGTGGCCTGGGAGTTTTTACGGCAGCGGTGCTGTTCATATTCGTGAAACAGATGCTGGCGCACCAAACGGTATCAGGTACTGTTGCCGCGCAGCCTACCGCACTGCCGACCATAATTATATCGCAACAACACATCGACACGAACAAATACAATCATATTGCCGGCTTGCTTCGTACGCATGCAAACAGTATCGTACTGGTGTGGATGCTTATTGTGTTGGCCAGGGCATTGCAGCTGCTTACCGGCTTGCAGAGCCTCTATTTTTTGCGGCGCAGGCAGATTAGCGAGGTTGGACATGAATGGGCAGAGCGGGTACAGCAACTCGCGGGCCAGATGGGTATAAAACGTTTGGTGGGCATTGCAGAATCGGGCATGGCTAAGGTGCCTATGGTAATTGGGCATTTGAAGCCACTCATCCTTATCCCGGCGGGCTTAATTACTGCCTTGCCTCCGGCGGGCATTGAAGCCATATTGGTTCACGAACTGGCGCACATCCATCGCCGCGATTACCTGGTGAACCTGCTCATCAGCAGCCTGGAGGTGGTGTTCTTCTTCAACCCCGCAGTACTTTGGCTGGCCGCGCTTATCCGCGCGGAACGCGAGAACTGCTGCGACGATATGGCGCTTGCCCAAACCGGGAGTAAAACCAATTACATCAAGGCCCTGGTGGCATGCCACGAATACCAGGCCGCTGTACCGGCTTATGCCATGGCTTTTGGCGGGCAAAAAAACCACCTGCTCGGCCGTGTAAAACGCATGCTATCAAACAGCAACGCATCATTAAGCATAGTCGAACGCGCTGTTTTAGCGGTCGGTTTACTTACGGCCGTATTGTTCACCGCTGCGTTTACCAACCCGGATAAAGTAAGCGAGCTGGTTGCCAAAGCAAAGCATGCCACAAGTACCATTACCAAGGTTGACGAACAGAAAGCTCAAAAACCCGATACCCTAAAGAAACTGCCGCCGGCAAGCAAGCCAAAAAATGTGGCTGCATTAAGCTTGGCAGAACCGATTGTCCATTTGGATACGCCGCTGCTGACGATTTACCGCCCCGAAAAAATTGGCGACCCTACCGATATACTCATAGGCAATGGCGACATACAAACCCGCCTGGTAAAAGTGGATGGCGTTTTATACCAGCTGAACAGCCATGCCGATAGGCTGATGTCCATGCAGGTAAACGGCAAAACTATACCTACGGAAGATTATCCTCGTTACCTCAGCATCATCGATAATCTTATGCAAACGAAATTGCGAGGCATCACCAGGCCGCTAAAGGTTACCGCGTCTCCCCTATCGCCCATCAGTACCGGCCTAACCAACTTAAAGCAGCAGCCCGACTACAATACCAATACGCAGTACAATGCCAATAATAACGCCAATTACAATGCAAATTACAATGCTTATAAGGCCGGCACACTAGCTTATCACGATGGCACGGCGAGAGAAAAACTCACCGCCGACCTGATTGCCGATGGCATCATCAAAAACGCCGACGAACTGACATCCTTTAAGTTGAGCGACACCGAATTCATTGTAAACGGCAAAAAAATACCCGACGAAACCTACCTCAAATACCGAAAAGCCTACGTAAAAGCACCCGAGAACGGCAAGCAGGGTAGCTGGACCTGGAAGTATAATTTCGACGAAAAGTAACGGAAACTACAAAGAATAACAACATAGGGCTTTTAGTCCCGCAGGATAACTATGGCCCTAAACTAAGAAAAACAACATTTAACCTTTAAAACCCACCCATCATGAAATTAAGGATAGCGGCCCTCATTGCCGTATGGATAAGTATTGCCCCAATTTTGGCAAGGGCCCAAACCACGTACCTGCTTAGCGGTAAGGTACTCAGCACTGAACAGAAAGCATTAGATGGCGCAACCGTTTACCTGCTAAAAGCACAAGATTCTACACTGATAAAAAGTGCCCTTACCGATGCGTCGGGCAATTTCGCGTTCGCCAGGCAAGCGGCTGGCGATTATCGCTTATCGGTTACCATGATGGGGCATATCACAGCCAAAATCGGCCCCTTCAGCTTGTCTGCGGATTTGAAACTGGCCGACATCGTACTTACCGCCACAAACAAACAGTTGCAGGAAGTGACGGTAACTGCAGCGCGGCCCTTCGTAGAGCAGAAGATAGACCGCACCGTAGTAAACCCCGAAGCGCTCATCAGCAATGCGGGCAGCACGGCGTTGGATGTATTGGAGAAAGCACCCGGCGTTATAGTAGACCAAAATGGCGGGATTACCCTTAAGGGCAAAGGCGTTGTCATTTTTATAGACGATAAGCCTACCTATTTATCCGGTGCCGACCTGCAGAATTACCTGCGTTCGCTCAACTCGGCGGGTATAGATCAACTGGAACTGATGACCAACCCTCCCGCCAAATACGATGCGGCGGGTAACGGCGGGGTAATTAACATACGCACCAAACGCAATAAGGCAAAAGGTTTTAACGGCGGGCTAAACCTCGCTTACATACAGGGTAAACTTGCCAAAACCAATAACAGCCTAAATTTAAACTACCGCAGCGGCAAGCTCAACCTATTCGGCAATTTCAGCTATAATTACGGCAATTCCTTTACCGACCTTACCATCAACCGCCATTTTTTTGATGCCCAGGGCAACCTGTTCAGCAACTTTATGCAGGCCTCATACATCCGCAACCACAGCAATAACTATTTGGCCAAGATAGGCGCCGATTATTACCTCTCGGATAAAAGCACGCTGGGCGTAAATTTCACTGGCTTATACAACCCTGCAAACCGAAACACGCCGGTTACCAGTCTTTTTACGAACGCTGCAGGGATGCTGGATTCTACCGTATTAGCCGCCAACAGCGAACGCACGCTGCTGCGCAACGGTAGCGCCAACATCAATTACCGGCACCAGTTTAAAAAAGACGGGCCGCAGTTAAGCGCCGACCTGGATTACCTGAACTATTATACCAACGACCGGCAATCGTTCGATAACCGGAGCTTCTTTGCCGACGGCACCCCAAAAGGCAGCGACCTGCTTACCGGCAGCCTGCCGGCGCATATCGATATCTATTCGGCCAAGGCCGATTACGAGCACCCCCTATCCAGCGGAATCAAGCTGTCGGCGGGCCTTAAATCCAGCTATACCAAAACCGATAACGTTGCCGATTATTTTTACACCACAAGCGGCATCACCTCGCCTGATTATGGTAAAACCAACCACTTCCTCTACAAAGAAAATATAAATGCAGCTTACCTAAACGCTTCGCGCGAGTTTAAGCGCTTCTCGTTCCAGGCGGGCCTACGTTTGGAGAACACCGTGTCCAATGGGCACCAGTTGGGCAACGCGCAGAAAGCCGATTCCAGTTTCCGACGCAATTATACCAGCCTCTTCCCTACGTTTTACATGCAATACAAGGCCGATACCGCAGGGCTCAACGTGTTCAGCATCGATTATGGCCGCCGTATAGACAGGCCATATTACCAGGATTTGAACCCCTTCCTTAATCCGCTGGATAAGTTTACCTATTATACAGGCAACCCTTTCCTGAAGCCATCGTTTGCCAATAACATCGAAATATCGCACACCTACCACGATCGGTTTACCACTACTTTTAGCTACAGCAACACAAAGGACGACGTGAACGAAACCATCGAAATAGTGAACGGCATCTACTACAGCCGCCCCGGAAACATCGGTAAAAGCACGGTGATGACTTTATCATTCGATGCCTCTTTCGACCCTGCGAAGTGGCTCAGTATCCAGTTGCATACGCATGCCACGCAAATCCATTCGGTAAGTGATTTTTATACCGGGACGCTCGACACCAAGGGAACCCTGTACTTCGTAAGGCCGGTATTCAGCTTTAAAACCGGCAAGGACTGGACCTTGCAACTCGATGGTGGCTATCAAACTAAGGTAACCAGCGCGCAATTCGTTATCCAGGGCCGGGGGCGGGTAAACGGCGCGATATCTAAAAAACTTTCCCCCGCCACCTCGCTCAAATTGGTAGTGAACGATATATTCTATACTTTCCAAACCCACGGCGCAATAAACAACCTGGCCAACACCACGGCCAACTGGATAAACCGGTCAGACTCCCGTACAGCGGTATTGTCCCTATCCTACCGTTTCGGCAAGTCTATTGCCGGGCAGCGCAAGCACGATGCTAACGGTGCAGAAAGCGAGCAAAACCGGGTGAAGAATTAGCATTCAATTGCAATGGGGTAAACAAAGCATAACAAAAACTTAATACGCCATACCCTACAGAATAGTAAACAATATTTAGTTTTGCTAAACATTGTTTACTATGATTGTGGCCAAAACCGAAGCTCCTTCGCCAAACATCTTCCCGGCAAAAATATTTGCAAACCCCGCCTGGGCGCTGGTGGCCGCCTTCGGCACGTACTTTTGCATGTACGGTTACCGCAAGCCCTACACCGCTGCGTCCTTTGCCGATGCCGGTTATTGGGGGCTCAGCTACAAATTCAGCCTCATCATCGTACAAACTATCGGCTACGTACTGGCCAAATGGTTCGGCATTAAATTCGTCTCCGAAATAAAAGCCCATCAACGCATCACTGCCATCATCATACTATTGGCCTTTGCCGAGGCGATGCTGTTGTTGTTCGCAATAACGCCCCGCCCCTGGAGCCTTGCCTTTATGCTTTTGAACGGCCTGCCGTTGGGCGTCATTTTCGGACTGGTGTTGAGTTTTGTAGAGGGGCGCAGGCAAACCGAGTTCCTGATAGCGGGGCTTTGCGCCAGCTTTATCCTGTCGGATGGGGTGTCTAAATCGGTAGGCGCGTTTCTGCTATCCGTCCACGTAACCGAAAACTGGATGCCTTTTATGGCCGGGCTGGTGTTTATGCTGCCCACCGCGCTGTTCACCACCATGCTGGCCTTTGTGCCCAAGCCCACCGCAAGCGATATCAAATCGCGCTCGGCACGCATCCCCATGACGGGGGCCGACCGCCTCCGTTTCTTCAAAAAATACATGCCGGGGCTCATCGCCATCATCCTCATTTATTTATTCGTAACCCTGTTGCGCAGCGTACGTGCCGATTTTGCAGTAGAGCTATGGGCAGGCCTGGGTTATACCCACACGCCGGATATATTTACCACTTCAGAAATATTGGTATCGCTCGGCGTTATCGTGATAACCGGCCTTGCGGTTTTCGTGCAAAGCCATTACCGGGCTTTCAAGGTTTCGCTGCTCACTAGTTTCGTGGGCTTCCTGATCGTTTTGCTTGCTGCTTTAGGCCTCAACTACGGGCTGGGCAAATTCAGCTTTATGGTGTTGGTTGGTTTGGGCGTTTACTTGCCCTATGTGGCTGTACACGCCGTAATCTTCGAGCGGCTTATCGCCATCACTCGTGAAAAGGCTACTGTGGGTTTCCTGATGTATATCGTAGATTCTGTAGGTTATACCGGCTATATAGGCCTGATGCTGATGCGGTATTTCCTGCCCGCATCAGATACCATGCTGTCCTTATTCCTGAAGATTTGCATCGGCCTGGCTATTGCCGGCATGCTGCTGATGGTTTTCTGTCATTTATATTTTAAAACAAAACTGAAAGTTGATGAACCAACAAATGCCAACATTCCCACAGGGGCGGGCAGCGCTGTTTGAGGGCGTAGGCAAGCCCTTTAAGGCGATAAACCGCGAAGCACCAGCCCTTGCCGAAGGCGAGATACTGGTCAAAAACCGCTATACTACCCTTTGCGGCAGCGATATACACACCTACTGCGGTCATCGCAAAGAGCCCGATGAGGTGGTTTTGGGCCACGAAATCATCGGCGATATCCTTTGGTTACCACCAGGTGAAGATGTTAAAGATTACCGGGGCGAGTCCGTACAAATCGGCGACCGGATCACCTGGTCTATTTTTGCTGTGCCGGCAGGTATTGAGGCCCCAAGGGCAGATATGCCGCAGAAAAGCACGGGCTTATTCAAATACGGCCACGCGCAAGCCACCGATACCGACCTGTTCAACGGCGGCCTCGCCGATTACTGCGTACTGAGGCCAAACACCGCTTTCCTAAAAATATCGCCACAGATACCGATGAAGGTTGCCGCTACCATCAGCTGCGCGCATTCTACAGTAACGGGTGCTCTGCGTGTAGCGGGTAATATCAGCGGCAAAAAAGTGTTGGTTTTCGGTGCCGGGCTTTTGGGTATTTCCTGCGTAGCCATGTGCCGCGAAGCCGGCGCAAGTTGGGTGGGCCTGATAGATAACGATGCCTCGCGCTTAAGCTGGGGCGAAAAGTTTGGGGCCGATGAACAATTCATCTTCCCAAAAAGCCCCGTAGATGGCAGTTTCCCATGGCCACAGGCGGATGTAGTGTTCGATATGACCGGCCACCCTGAAGCGATGAAAGTCGGTGTAGAGTCGCTGGGTCTGGGCGGCTGCGTTGTTTGGATAGGCGCGGTTTTCCCGGCAGCACCTGTGCCTGTGGATGCGCAGCGCGTGGTGCGCAACCTTTTAGAAATAAAGGGCCTGCACAACTACAATTATGCCGATTTTGTGAACGCCACCATTTTTATAGAGCAGAACTACGAGAAATACCCTTTTGAGGAACTGGTAGAAAAAGAATACACGCTTGATGAAATTGCCGAAGCTTTTAAATACGCCAGCGAGCAAAAGCCGGTGCGCGTAGGCATCAGTATAGATAATGAAAACTAAATAAATACGATAATTATGGAGCAGAAAATTAAAATGGTGGTTTTTGATATGGCAGGAACCACCATAGACGAGAATAACCTGGTTTACAAAACCCTGAGAAAAGCCATCAACGAAGCCGGTTTCGACTTTACTTTAGACCAGGTACTGGCCGAGGGCGCAGGAAAAGAGAAGAAACAAGCCATACGTTCGGTATTGGCCGCCTTCGCGGGCATAGAAGACGAAGAGTTTACCAATAAGATATACGATAGCTTTTTGCCGCAGCTTACTGAGGCCTACGTTACTGCGGATATCATTCCCCAGCCTAATGCCCTGGAGCTTTTTGCCGAACTGAAAAAACGCGGCATATACGCTGTATTGAATACCGGGTACGACCGGACTACCGCGCAATCCATCATCACCAAACTGGGCTGGCAGGAAGGCGTTGATTATGATGCCATGGTTACCGCTACCGATGTTGGCAAAAACAGGCCCGACCCGGCCATGATCGTGTTCGCCATGGAAAAATTCGGCATAACGGATGCTGCCGGTGTAGTAAAAGTAGGCGACTCCATCATCGACATACACGAAGGCCAAAACGCAGGTTGCGGCTTAAGCATAGGCATCACCACCGGCGCGCACACAGCGGCGCAACTGCAAACCGCCAACCCCAACGCCGTAATAGATAACCTCATCGAGCTATTACCGCTAATCGACTAAGCAAACTGTTCCCTGTTAAATTCGCCGCAGGTACCCGTTAGGGGTACTTTGCGGTTTTTTAATGTAAAAGAGCGTGCAAAACCAAAAAATAAATCCCCACACCTAATCCGCCTCATATCCTCTCAAACTACCTTATTGCTAACAAATTAGCGCATTTGCGTTAACTAAGCTTCATTGCGGTTTAATGTCATTATTTGACGCTTAACAATTTGATAATGTAAAATGTTCATTACCGAAAACTGGCACATCTAAATTTATCCTCATTCACATGAAGCTTAAGATTTGTTTACAATCTGCTTATTTGGAATAGGATATGAAGAAAGTATTATTCATTACCGGCTCTGTACATCAAACATCGCAAATGCATCAGATTGCTTCTGAGCTCTTTGGCGTTGATTGCTGGTTTAGCCAGGTATTTGCCGATAGCCCCCTGATCAATTTCCTTACGAACAAGACCACCTTACTGAATGGTACTGTGCTCGGTGGGCAGTTTAGGGCCAATGCCGAAAAATATATGCGCGAGCACAGCCTGCAGGTAGATTATGGTGCTCACCTTCATCAGTACGACCTGGTGGTGTATTGCTCGGATATGCTTATCCCCCACCGCCTGCGCAAATTCAAGACCATTTGGGTGCAGGAAGGCATGGTAGATAGGATGACGCCATTTAGCAAGGTAGTAAAAGCATTGAAGCTGCCCGCAGCATTATCTGCCAATACCTCGTTGAACGGCTCCTCAAACATCTGCGATGTTTATTGCGCAGCCTCCGAGGGTTATAAGCAATATTTCAGCAGCCTGGGCACCGAGAGTCGCAAGCTGGTGGTTACCGGCATCCCCAATTACGATAATGCGGTGCAATTCAGGGATAACGATTTCCCCTACCGCGATTACGTGATGGTGGCCACCACCGATATGCGCGAGACGTATCGTTTCGAGAACAGGCCCGCGTTTATCAAAGAAGCCGTTAAGATTGCCGCCGGTAGGCGTTTGCTATTCAAATTCCATCCCAACGAAGATTTTGAACGCGCCGAAGCCGAGATACGCGAGCATGCACCTCAAGGCACGCTGGTGTTCCGCACGGGCAATACCAACCATATGATTGCCAATTGCGCCGAACTCATCACCCAATATTCTACCGTGGTTTTCACGGGCATTGCCTTGGGCAAAAAAGTACATTCCTGGTTCGATGTACCTACGCTGCACAAGCTTTCGCCATGGCAAAATGGAGGCACATCGGCACAAAATATAGCCGCAGTATGCCAAAGTTACCTGGACTATCAAGGCGATAAAAAACATTTCGACCCGACCGCAGCCATGGCAGAGGCTCTGGCCCATCATTCGGTATTAAACGAAGTATATGCCGGATAAAATCGTCATCGTGATACAGGCCCGCATGGGTTCCAGCCGTTTGCAGGGTAAGGTAATGCTACCCATACTGGGCCAAAGCCTGCTGGCCAGGATGATAGAGCGGCTGCGTATGGTAAAGTACGATGTAACGCTGGTAATCGCAACTTCTGTGAACGAAGCAGATGATGTACTTGCGCAGGAAGCGGATGCATTGGGCGTAGCCTGCTATCGCGGCAGCGAAAACAATCTGCTCGACAGGCACTACCAGGCAGCGCAAGAGCTGCAAGCGACCGTAGTGTTGAAGATACCATCTGATTGCCCGCTGATAGACCCCGCCGCCATAGATGCCGCGCTGGAGTATTTCTTTGCAGCAGGCAGCCGTTTCGATTATATCAGCAACCTGCACCCTGCCACCTGGCCAGATGGTAACGATGTAGAAATAATGACCATGCAATGCCTTGCACGCGCACATCAGCAGGCCAGTCGCCAACTGGAGTTGGAACACACCACGCCTTATATATGGGAGAACCCCGGGCTCTTCAATATAGGCAATATTCCCTGGCAAACCGGGCTGGATTATTCTATGTCGCACCGCTTCACGATAGATTACCGGGAGGATTATGAGTTCATCAAGGCGGTTTTCGAGGCCTTGTATCCACAAAATCCTGGTTTTAGTTGTGCGGATATCCTGAACCTGCTTGATGAGCGGCCCGATATCATGGCTATCAACAGCGCCTATGCCGGGGTAAACTGGTACCGCCATCACCTGGATGAATTGAAAACCATAGATGCCGGGCAAACCAAAACCATTACACCAACAAATCCTCAACCCATTAACTAATAAATGGAAAAAATAGCTTTAAACGTACGCGAACACATCATCAAAATGGCTACCGATGGCGGCTGCTTCATAGGCGCATCGCTTTCTGCCGCCGACCTGATGGTTTACCTGTACACCAGTTTCCTCAACGTAAACAAGGATAACCTGAACGACCCCGACCGCGATTACCTCTTCCTGTCCAAGGGCCACGATGTGCCTGCGCTTTACGGCACGCTTGCTGAGCTGGGCATCATCGAAAAAAGTCGCCTCGCTAACCATCTTTCGCTTAACGATCATATCTACTGGCACCCCAATACACATATACCCGGCATAGAATTCCATTCGGGTTCTTTGGGGCATTTGCCCTCGGTGGCTGTAGGCGTAGCTATGGATATCAAAATAAGCGGCGGCAATAACAAAGTAGTGTGCATACTGGGCGATGGCGAACTGAACGAAGGCAGCTGCTGGGAAGCCGTGCTGGTGGCCAACGCCTATAAACTGGATAACCTGATTTTCGTGATAGACCGCAACCAGTTCCAGGCCAATATGCGCACCGAAGAGCTCATTCCGCTGGAACCGCTGAAAGATAAGTTCGAGGCCTTTGGCGCGGCGGTAAAACGGGTAGATGGGCACAATTTCGGTCAGTTGGAAGAAGCCTTCAGCGCTTACCCTTTCCAACCGGGCAAACTGAACGTGATCATAGCCGATACCGTGCGCGGTAAAGGCCTACCCAGCATAGAAGAGCGTGCCGACAGGTGGTTCTGCAATTTCTCCGGCCAGGAGATAGACCAATTACTGCTCGAACTCCACGGCGAAGCCGCCACCACCTTAACATCCGAAACCTTAATCGTCCGCTAAGATGACCTACGAAGAATTACTGACCGAAACCGCCCTTGCCAATGAACGGGTGGTAGTGATGACTGCCGAAAACCGTGCGCTGGTACGAAACCTGCCGGGCATATTGGGCAAAAGGTTTATAGATACCGGCATAACCGAGCAAACCATGGTTGGCGCCGCTGCGGGCCTTGCGCTGCGTGGTCGTACCCCCGTAGTACACGCACTAACGGCGTTCTTAACCATGCGCGCTTTTGAATTCGTGCGCACGGATGTGGGTATAGCCAACCTGCCGGTAAAGCTTAGTGGTTTTATCCCCGGTTTTTTATCAGACGGCAACGGCCCTACCCACCAGGCTATAGAAGATATTGCATTGATGCGCGGCATACCGCACATGACAGTGTTTGCCCCGGCAGACGAGGACGATTTGGTAAAGATGCTGCCCGCCATCTGGCAATCGGCACAGCCCGCTTACACCCGCATTAATACGCGCAAAACCAGCTATCAGCATGCAGATTACATACCCGGCAAGGCCGAGGTAATAGCCGAAGGCGGCGATGTTACCATACTTACCTACGGACTGCTGTTCGAGCAGGCCCTGATAGCTGTAGATATATTGAAGAGCGAAGGTCTCTCTGTCGGCCTGGTAAACATGCGCAGCCTGAAACCGGTAGACGAGCAAGCTATACTTGAAGCTGCAAAATCGGATCTGGTTGTTACCCTGGAAGACCATTTCCTGACCGGTGGCCTGTACAGCATAGTAGCCGAAGTACTGCTTAAACACCGCCAAACCGCCAACGTACTGCCTTTTGCGCTGGAAGAACGCTGGTTTAAACCCGCATTACTGCCCGATGTATTGCAACACGAAGGCTTTACCGGCAAACAAATAGCCGAAAAAATACTGGGATACCGCACCGCAAGCGAGCAGCCCGAAATATTACTCACCGAATTTTCAGAATAAAAAGATATGGCCAATAAAATAGCATTGAACCAGGATTATCCGCAGATCACCCAATCCGACGAACTATACGCCCGTGCGCTGAAAGTGCAGATGCCCGTAACACAAACTTTGGCCAAGGGCCCCGGCCAGTTTACCAAAGGCGTTGCGCCCAAATATTTGGTAAAGGGCAAAGGTTCGCATGTGTGGGATGTGGATGGCAACGAGTACATTGATTTCAACGCGGCGATAGGGCCATTATCGCTGGGTTACGCCTACCCTGCTGTGGATAATGCCATCAGGCAGCAACTGGAAGATGGTATTACCTTTTCGTTGATGCACCCACTGGAGGTGGAACTGTGCGAACTGGTGCAGCAGGTTATCCCAAATGCCGAGGCAGTGAAGATAGCCAAAACCGGTGCCGACGTATGCTCGGCGGCCATCCGTGTGGCCCGTGCTTTTACAGGTCGCGATAAGGTTTTTTGCTGTGGCTACCATGGCTGGCACGATTGGTATATCGGCATCACCAGCCGCAATGCAGGCATCCCCGAGGCTATACAGGACCTTACTTACACCTTTGAATACAACGACATCGAATCGATAAAAGCCGCCTTAGACGAAACCGTAGCCGCGCTGATATTGGAGCCCTTCATCTTCGAGGCACCAAAGCCGGGCTTTTTGCAGGAACTGGCCGCCGTTTGCAAAGAAAACGGCACACTGCTCATCTTCGACGAGATGTGGACCGGCTTCCGCATAGCCGTAGGCGGCGCACAGGAATACTTCGGCGTAAAAGCCGATTTGGCCGTTTACTCCAAAGCCTGCGCCAATGGTATGCCCATAGCCCTGCTCACCGGCCGTGCCGATGTGATGGATTTGTTCAATTCGCAGGTTTTCAGCTATACCACTTTCGGCGGCGAGGCGCTTTCGCTGGCGGCTTGCATAGCTACCATTAACGAGCTGATTGATAAAAACGTACCGCAATACCTCGATACCAAAGGAGCCCTGCTTAAAGATGGCTACAACCAACTGGCCCTTGAACTGGGCATGGATAAATACACCCGTTGCGTGGGCTACAATTGCCGCAGCATGGTAACCTTTACGCCCGAAGCCGGCAACGGCCTGGAAGTAAAAACCCTGATGCAGCAGGAAATGATCAAACGCGGTGTGCTGTGGGCCGGCTTCCACAATATGTGCTACAGCCATACCGACGAGGATATCGCCTATACCCTATCCGCGTACCGCGAGGTATTGCCCATAGTAAAAGAGGCCATAGAAAGCGGCAACCTCAAAAGCTACCTGAAAGGCGAAGTGCTGGAAGCTGTTTTCCGTAAGGTGAGCAATTACAATATCAAACCAAAAGCAAGCGCACTGGCCTGATGGAACTATTCAGCTTAAAAGGCAAAACAGCCATCGTAACGGGCGCGCTCGGCCTCATCGGCAAAAAGCATTGCGAAGCATTGGCTACGGCTGGTGCAAACGTGGTGGTTGCCGATATGGACGGTAAGATGGCGCAGCACTTTGCACAGCAGCTCGGCAAGGGGCACATGGGCGTAGGCATGAATGTGGCTAACAAGCAATCGCTTCTGGATGGCGCGGAGCTAATCTACAAGCGATACGCCAGCGTTGATATTTTGGTGAACAATGCCGCTATCAACGATATGTTCGAGAACCCGGCACTGGCCAAGGACCTTTCGGCATTCGAGAACTATCCGCTGGATGCCTTCCAAAAATCCTTGGACGTAAACGTTACCGGTGTGTTCCTGTGCTCGCAGGTGTTCGGCACAAAAATGGCCGAACAAGGCAGCGGCAGCATCATCAACATCGCATCAACCTATGGCGTAGTTGGTCCCGATCAAAGCATCTACCGCAACCAATGTGGCGAACAAACCTTTTTTAAATCGCCGGCATACCCCGTTACCAAAGGCGCCGTAATCAATTTTACCCGCTTTTTGGCCGCCTACTGGGGCAGTAAGGGCGTTAGGGTAAATACACTTTCGCCGGGTGGCGTAGAGAATAGCCAGGACGAATTTTTCATACAAAGTTATTCAGCAAAAACATTGCTGGGCCGCATGGCCAAAGCAACAGATTACCAGGGTGCCCTCATTTTCCTGGCCAGCGAAGCATCGGCATACATGACCGGCGCAAACCTAATTGTAGACGGCGGGTGGACCGCAATTTAAACCTAAGACCCAATGCCGTTTACTTAAGTGGCTCAGAAGCCTCACCTAAACGGCGAAGCCCTCATGAAATAATCCTCTCCAAAGGAGAGGACTTTAAGCCCCTCTCCTTTGGAGAGGGGTTGGGGTGAGGCCACGAAGCGCACCGACTCTTAAATAAACAACATTAACTAAAGAACCATGAAAGAAATCATAAAACAAAAAGCGACAAGAATTAAGTTACTGATTACCGATTGCGACGGCGTGTTAACCGATGCAGGCGTTTATTACGGTCAGGACGGTGAGTACCTGAAAAAATTCAACATCCGCGATGGCATGGGTGTAGAGCGTTTGCGCAAACTGGCGGGCGTAGATACCGCCATCATCACCGGCGAAAAATCACCCTCGGTAATTACGCGCGCCCAAAAACTGCAGATTACTGAGCTGCACCTCTTCGTAAAAGACAAGCCGCAGGTGCTTAAAGAAATCATTGCCCGCCTGCAACTGGCTGCCGAAGAGATAGCCTACATAGGCGATGATTATAACGATATGGAAGTGATGCAACTGGTTGGCCTTACCGCCTCCCCTGCCGATGCCTTGCCTGCCATAAAAAACGCAGTAGACTACGTTTGCCAGGCCAAAGGTGGCGAGGGCTGCTACCGCGAATTTGCCGAGCTGATCATCGATGCGAAAAATGATACCGTTGCCGCACTGCCTGTAAAATCGGGCGTGATTACTTTAAGCAACGGCCGCAAAATAGGACCCGGCCAGCCGACTTATATTATTGCCGAAATTGGCATCAACCACAACGGTTCGCTGGAGATTACCAAGCAACTGATTGATGAAGCTGTTACCGCCAAGGCCGATGCCGTAAAATTCCAGAAACGCACGCCGGAGATTTGCGTACCGCGCGACCAGTGGGAAATTATGCGCGATACCCCATGGGGCCGCATGAGCTACATAGATTACAAGCGCAAAACCGAATTCGGCATAGCGGAGTATGCTACGATTGACCAGTACTGCAAAAAAGTGGGCATCGACTGGTTCGTATCTGCCTGGGATGCGCCATCGGTGGATTTTATGGAGCAATTCGATACCCTTCTTTACAAACTGGCATCGGCATCGCTTACCGATTTCGAACTGATCGAAAGGATATTGGAAACCGGTCGCCCGCTGATGCTTTCCAGCGGCATGTCTACCATGAAAGAAATTGAGAACGCCCTGCGTTTCGTGAACGATTTCGACCCTAACTACCCGGTATTCCTGGCACATTCAACATCTGCCTACCCTTGCAAACCCGAAGAGTTGAACCTAAGAATGATCAATACTTTGGCCAATAAGTTCCCCGGCATCCCCATCGGTTACTCGGGCCACGAGACCGGCCTGGCTACAACCGTTGCCGCCGTAGCTTTGGGAGCAACCTTCGTGGAGCGCCACTTTACCCTGGATCGCGCCATGTGGGGATCTGATCATGCTGCTTCTGTAGAGCCGCAAGGTTTCCAGCGCCTGGTGCGCGATATCCGCGATATCGAAACCGCCGCAGGCGACGGCATCAAACAAGTTTACGAATCTGAACTGGCTCCCATGAAACGCCTGCGCGTAAACATTGGCGGCGAGTATAAAACAAAGCCATTGGTGTAAATGCCGCAACTGAATGTTATTACCCTAACTACCGCTATCCTGTTCTGCTGGATAGCGGTAATTATTACCTGGGAACGTATATCGCCTTACCGCAAAGGCCTGCCCTTTTTGCGCGATGGTTTTTGGGTTGATCTGGTATGGTACACGCTGATACAGAGCTATGTGCTTAAGATAGTAATCTTCGATTACCTGATTGCGCCCATGCAAAAGCATTTCGATTGGTCGCACTTCCAATTCGTGCAGCATTGGCCGGTTTGGGTGCAGGTACTGTTTTTTTTGGTGATGCACGATCTGTATATCTACCTTTTCCACCGTTTTCAGCATAGCAATAAATTTTTCTGGCGGATACACGAGGCACACCATTCGGTAAAACAGGTCGATTTTTTGGCGGGCTCTCGCTCGCACGTGATGGAAATCATCATCAACCAAACCATCGAATTTGCGCCCATCATCCTGTTAGGTGCCGACCCTGTGGTAATACCCATCAAGGCCCTGCTCGATTCCATGTTCGGATTATTCATACACGCCAATATCAAAGTTAACCTGGGCAGGTTCAAATACTTCTTCAATACCCCCGGCTTGCATTTGTGGCACCATGCCAATTACCAGGAAGTATTCCATGCCAATTTCTCTACCAAACTCTCAGTGTGGGACTACCTCTTCGGCACGGTTTACGATCCCGGCCACGCTCCCGGCGACAAGCCCGAACACTGGGGTTTGTACTACGATTACCCGCGCGACTACTTTTTGCAGCATGCGTTCTCGGTAAAACGATTCGACGAGCAGAAGCTTTTGAAATACCCCTGGTTTAAATGGTATTACGATTTGCGCCCCAACCTCATCAAGCTTTTTACCCGCAGGGCACCTAAACGGGCCAAAGCGCAAGATACTGCGTCACAACCGCCCATGTTAACCGTAAACCAATAGCCCATGGCCTGGATATTCCTTATCATCGCTGCGGCTTGCGAAACCGCCTGGACCTTCTCCCTCAAGCTGATGAAATTCAGCGAGCTGAAGAAACTCAACTTCCAAACACTGCTCGATCCTGCGGTATCGCTGCCGGTAATATTGCCATTCGTGGGTTATATCGTATTCGGCCTGGTGAATATTTACTTCTTTTCGCTGGCAGTTAAACAGATGCCGATGGCCATCGCCTTCGCGGTGTGGACGGCCGTAACACTTATCTTCATCAAACTAACCGAAGTGCTCTTCCTCAAACAATCCGTATCCGGGCCCGAAGTATTCTTTATGCTGATGATCATGGGGGGCATCATCGGGCTGAAATCATACGTGACAACGCAGTAAGCAGCGGGGTACTACCTTTTGGCTGTATTATTTTTTATAAGAGGTTGGTAATCCGCGCCTCATCTATATCTTTACGGGCCATCCGCACCATTGCCTATAACCCCGGTATTGGCCTGCGGACAACCATTTAAAACCAATTATATCGATATGCATATTATCAAGACGATAGCCGCAGGCTGCCTTGTGGCCGCCCTGTTAGGTTCGTGCAGCCCAAAAGCTGCTACCGACAATCAATTAACCGAAAAAGAAAACACCGACGGGTGGAAATTGCTGTTCGACGGCAGCACCACCAACGGCTGGCACCTGTATAACGTTGGGCCCATAGGGAATAATTGGTTGGTAAAAGATGGCGTTTTGTATTGCAACCCCGATGTCAACCTCGACCATGGCGACCTGGTTACCGACGACCCCTACAGCAATTACGACCTCGTTTTCGATTGGAAGATACCAGCCGAGGGCAATAGCGGCGTATTTATCAACGTGCTGGAGCGCAAGGATATCCTAACTGCTTGGGCTTCGGGGCCTGAGTACCAATTATTGGATGAGCACCATCCCGATGCGCATATCCCCAGTAAAATATCGGGCTGCCTGTTCAGCTTCGGTCCGCAGTTGCATCCCGCGAAATTAAACCCCACCGGCCAATGGAACCACTCGGAAATCGTGCAGAAAAACGGAAAGATAAGCTTCTACCTCAACGGCACGCTCACCACCGAGCAAGACCTTACTACCGAGGCCTGGAAAGAGAAAATAAAACACACCAACTTCAAAGCCTACCCCGAATTTGGCAGGTACACCAGCGGCCGCATCGCCCTGCAAGACTGGACCAAAGGCGTTTCATTCAAGAATATTAAAATTAAAGAACTATAATAAGTTAAGCCGGCAACCACCGAAGTAGCGCAGATATGCCTGTAGTAAGCATTTGCTGGCCTGTAATATCACCGGGTACAGGAACAACTTTCATTGCCGTTTAAATTTCCGGGGGAATTAACCGAAAATTTAAATATGAAAAGGGCTTTGAGCATTTGGGAGAAATCCTAAATTTAGCTCCAAACAGCCCAATGATGAAATCTTTACTTGTCCTGTCCTTTTTATTTGCCGCCCTTACTGCCGGTGCGCAGGTTACTGTTAAAAACAACCAGGTTATCCTTGGCAAAACAGATAGTGTTTACTCGAAGATTATAGGCGAAAAAAGACAAGTTTGGATTTACCTGCCCGGCGGTTATAATGACAATAGCAACGCCCGTAAAATTTACCCGGTGGTTTACCTGCTCGATGGCGACGGTCACTTCAGCTCTATTGCGGGGATAATTCAGCAGTTGAGCGAGGTAAATGGCAATGCGGTGGTACCACAGATGATCATAGTGGCCATACCCAACACCAACCGCATGCGCGACCTTACCCCCACCCAGGCAAAAACGTCTTATGAAGGGAAAAAGGACCCCGGGTTAGTGGTATCCGGCGGGGGCGAAAAATTCACCGCCTTCATACAACAGGAACTGATGCCGCATATCGATTCGGCGTACCGCACCGCGCCTTATAAAATGTTTATCGGCCACTCTTTAGGTGGGCTGATGGTTATCAACACGCTTATCAACCACAGCGATATGTTCAACGCCTATATCGCTATAGATCCCAGCATGTGGTGGGATGGCAAAAAGCTACTTACGCAGGTGCAGCAGATCCTGGCTCAAAAAAAATTCGCCGGGAAATCGTTGTATATGGGCATTGCCAATACCATGGAAGAAGGAATGGACACCCTGAAAGTAAGGAAGGACACAGCCAACGCATCTCTGCATATCCGGTCGATATTAGCGTTGAAGGATATGCTGCAAAGCAACGCCGCCAATGGGCTCACCTTTGGTTATCAATATTACCCCAATGATACCCATAGCTCGGCACCGCTGATAACCGCATACGATGGGATGCGCTTTTTGTTCCCTTTCTACAAGATGCCGCCGGGTGCCGAGAGCAAAATTGAGACGGACGACACCTTCGATATTGCCGCGTTTTACAATAATTTTTATGCCGATATATCAAAACATATGGGCTATAAGGTACTGCCAAACGAAGGCGATATAAACCAGAACGGCCATTACTATTTGAAGGTGCATAAACTACAGAAGGCCTATCAATTCTTTGCGATCAATATAGCCAACTACCCTCAAAGTGCCAACGCCTACGATAGCATGGGCGATTACTACGCCGACCAAAAAAACAAAACGAAAGCCATAGAAATGTTTACCAAGGCCTACCAACTGGGCAAAAATCCGGACACGAAAAAGAAGCTGGACAAGCTGCTTGCAGCCAAATAAAACCCGGAGGGGTTTAACCGGATTGATGGTGCATAGCTTTAGGCGTATGCACTCGCTTTACGTCGCAAAAAAGGAAATTAATAGCCCGATTGCATTTTGGACCTTTGAACAAAACGCAATAGCCGCATCCATGCGATCTTTGTGTTATGAAAAATATCAAAGTATTAGTAACCGGCGGTACGGGCTTTGTCGGTATCCATACCATCCTGCAATTATTACAGCAAGGTTACGAGGTAAATACCACCCTCCGCTCCTTGAAACGAAAAGACGAAATCATCGATATGCTTAAAAATGGCGGCGTAACCGACACCGACCGCCTACACTTTTTTGAAGCCGATCTGACCAAAGATGAGCACTGGGACGAAGCCGTCAAAAATTGCACCTATGTTTTGCACATCGCCTCCCCCATCTTCCTGGCCCTGCCCAAAAACGAAGAGGAAATGATAAGGCCGGCCGTGGATGGCACCTTAAGGGTACTGAAAGCTGCCCGCGATGCGGGGGTGAAACGCGTGGTGATGACCTCCAATTTCGGCGCGGTAGGTTACAGCCATAAAGACCCGCTTACGCCCATCACCGAAAAAGAATGGACCAACCCGAACGAAAAAGACCTATCTTCTTACAACAAATCAAAAGTAATGGCCGAACGTGCCGCATGGGATTTCATGGCGCGGGAAGGTGGTGCGCTCGAACTCAGCGTAATAAACCCGGTCGGGATTTTCGGGCCGGCTTTAGGGGCCGACCTTTCCAGCGGTTTCGAACTGGTGAAAGGTATAATCGATGGCAGCATGAAAGCCATCCCCAAACTAAACCTCAATATTATCGACGTACGCGATGTGGCCGACCTGCATATCCGGGCCATGCTTAATCCCGAAGCCAAAGGCGAGCGTTTCCTGGCGCTGGCAGGCGGTATGATCTCGCTGCCGCAGATAGCAGCTTTATTGAAAAGCAAAATGCCTGCTATAGCTCAAAATATATCAGGCCGAACCTTGCCCAACTGGTTGGTGCGGATTGCCGCATTGTTCAACCCAAAGGCAAAAGCTATCGCTTCTATGTTAAACGCCAGCCGCAACGTAAGTAACGAAAAAGCCCGCAGGGTGCTGGGCTGGCAACCGGCAGCCAACAATGAAAAAGCCGTATTGCTTAGTGTAGAGAGTATGCTTAAATTCGGCCATATCAAATGAGGGTAAGCGAAATAAAATCATGCTATATAGGGCCGGTGATTTCCCCGGAGCAGTTCGTGGCCGAACATTTCTTCTTGTATATTGCTAAAGGAAGGATACACGGCTACGACGGGCACCGGAGTTCTACGCTTGAGGCGGGCGAGTATTGCCTCGTCCGCAAGAACCACCTGGCCCGTTATAACAAGGAAAGGGTGAACGATGCGTTCGAAAAAGTGGTAATTATTTTTGATGAAGCATTCCTGAAAAAAATGCAGGCAAATTATCAGCCGCTCACCCTCTCCCCTAAACCCGAACCGGCTTTTATACCGCTGAAGCACGACGCTGCAATCGTAGATTTCCTGGATTCGCTTATGCCGCATTATGATGGTGCCGGCAAAATAGCCCAGCAGGTGGCCGACCAAAAGCGCGAAGAATTGCTCCGCCTTTTATTAACCTCAAGGCCCGAACTTGCTAATATCTTCTTCGATTTTGGCAAACCCGAAAAGATAGACCTCGAAGCCTTCATGAACCGCAATTATAAGTTCAACGCCAGTATCGAGCGCTTTGCCTACCTCACCGGCCGCAGCCGTTCGGCCTTTAAGCGCGATTTTAAAGAAATGTTCAACGATACGCCCAACCGCTGGCTGGTGCGCAAAAGGTTAAAGGAAGCCTATTTCCTCATTACCAAAAAACAACAAAAGCCCTCGGCCTTTTACCTCGACCTGGGCTTTGAAGATCTTTCGCATTTTTCATTCGCCTTTAAAAAGACTTTCGGTAAAACAGCAAGCCAATTGCTGCATCCGGCGAATGCTTAAATATATGGCGAAGCTTTATTACCGCCAGCCTAATGCCGGGGCAACATGCTCTAAAATAGCCGATAGCACATGCACGTTGTAGTCAACGCCCAATGTGTTCGGTATGGTGAGTAGCAGGGTATCTGCTTCCTGTATTGCTTCGTCCTGCGCCAGTTCTTTGATCAGCTGATCCGGTTCGGCGGCATAACTCTTACCGAAAACCGCCCGTTTATCAGCTTCTATGTAACCAAAGCTATCGGCTCCTTTTGCTTGCCCAAAGTATTGCCTGTCCTGCTCGGTTACCAGCGCAAAAATAGATCGGCTTACCGAAACCCTTGCTTCGCGCTCGTGCCCTGCTTTTTTCCAGGCTTCTTTGTATAATCTTATCTGTTCTGCCTGCTGTATATGGAAAGGTTTGCCGCTTTCGTCAAATTTCAAGGTCGAACTCTGCAGGTTCATGCCGTTCTCTGCTGCCCAAACTGCAGTTGCATTGGATGCAGCTCCCCACCAGATACGTTCGCGCAAGCCGTCCGCATGTGGTTCCAGGCGTAATAAGCCCGGCGGGTTCGGGAACATCGGGTACGGGTTTGGCTCCGCAAACCCTTCGCCTTTCAGCTTATCCAAAAACTCCAGAGCCTTTTTCCGCCCCATATCGGCATCGTTTTCACCCTCCTCAGGCGCATAGCCAAAATAACGCCAGCCTTCAATTACCTGCTCCGGCGAACCACGGCTGATGCCCAATTGCAAGCGCCCGCCCGAAATCAGGTCGGCAGCGCCGGCATCTTCTACCATGTACATCGGGTTTTCATAACGCATATCAATAACGCCGGTACCGATTTCTATCTTACTGGTTTTGGCACCGATAGCCGAAAGCAAGGGAAAGGGCGAAGCCAGCTGCCGCGCAAAATGATGCACCCGGAAGTAAGCACCGTCTACCCCTATCTCCTCCGCCGCAACCGCCAGATCTATCGACTGCAGCAAGGTATCGCCCGCGGTACGGGTTTGGTAAGCGGGGTGGTTAGACCAATGCCCGAACGATAAAAATCCTATCTTCTTCATCAAAAACAATATTTACCGGCAAAGGTAAGCATAGTGGCTTGCGGGGGAGGTCATGGGTGGGTAATAATGATTGGGGGCAATCCGGATTGTCCGCCAGGCAAGTCGTCTTCGTGGTGTGAATATAACGCCGCCTGAGGGTAAAAAATGACATGAATTTGTAAAGCGGCATAGCCGAAATGGCCGTTGCTAAGCACCGGAGAACTCGATGCAAATAATGCGAGACAAAACACCGCAGCCACGATATTGTGGAGGCGGTGTTTGATGTTTGAAGTACACCCATCTGGGAAATATACGTAACTCTATTATCAATTAATTTCAATCACTTACTAGGTACGCAAAAGGCTTTGTAGCTGCTTTAGGTATCACCTCTCTGACCCCTGCAAAAATACGGTTATTGAGCGTTTTTCGAACTTTTTGAATTATGGTCCCCTGGTCCGAGTCCTAAGCTTCGATTTACAAGTTGAAGAAAAAGTAAATTAATCCAAAGATTATTCTTCCCCCTATAAAAGGGAAATTTTCATTTTTCATGGATTGGATTTGAAATTAGGTTTTAAGAATCGAAATCAGGGTCCGACAAAAATAAAAAAGAGCATATCAGTAAATCCTGGGGGGAAGAACAGGTATGCTCTTTTGGCTTTAGGCTGTATAATCAATACACCCGCGCCACAGATTAGTAGCATGACGTTTAATTCATTTTAATCCAGTTAGTCCCGTCTGACTCAATGATATAAACCGTTGTATTAGCCAATGTTGTGATAGTAGTGTTGGTTGCATCTTTGACAGTTGCTCCTGCAAAAGACCAGTTAAACCCTCCGGCAGCAGTATTCTGATTCCATATTTTTATGGTTTGCCCGGTATAGCTGGAGGCCGAAGGGATGGTTACCGTCCTGTTCGCGGTTACAAATGGTAGCTTAACAAACTGCAATGCTGAGGTAACGGTATAGTTTGCATCAGTTGCGGTATTAACGGCGTCTACAGCAGGCGTTGCCCATGTCATCGCATTTGAACCCCCTCCTTGCGAGGTTAAAACTTGACCCGCTGTCCCTGCTGTAGTAGGAAGGTTAAAATTATAGGTCCCGGCGGCAGCTTGAGTTTGAATGCTAACAATGCCGCTGGTATTACCATATAAGCCAAGTACACCTGTATTGCTTAAGCTTAACTTATCAAAATAACCTCCAACAGCTATATTTTGAAATGCCCAAACCAGTTTTGAAGAAGGTACAGCTCCTGTAACAGGGCGTAACTCTTGAATCACATCCATTGTATTTGAAGTCGTAGTTGTAGTATTCCAGGCAGTCCCAGTTTGCCTTACTCTTGTGGAATATTGCACCGGAACGCCAGAGGTTGCAGCAAATGTATTTTGCATTACAACTCCATCGCCTGAAGTTGCACCTATACCTGCTTTATTAGTAAATATTGCACCAGTAGTTGCTACAAAAGTACCGCTAGATAAAAACTGATATAAAGTATTTATACTTCCACTATTTATAGCGCAAGCAAAGTTAAAACTACTGGTTGGATTCCCTGCACCAGCTGTATTTTGAGCATATAACCACCAATCAACTGGCTTGCTTAGCGAGCTAGCGTTATCCCAACCATAACCAGTAAACTTTTGTGCAGGACTATATTGCTGTATCGAGTTGGTAGCAGCAGTAGTGTTTACTAACTGATTGCCGCTACTGGTGGTTGCACCAATACCAGTTAAACTAATAATTTGTGCACTTGTAAAAGTATTTGGTGTTTTTAAATAGACATCTAAGATAGGAGGAGTTCCCGTATAGCTTAATGGATATTGGGTGTTTTTGATATATATATTCGCAGAATTAGCTGCATTCAAAACATACCCACGATAGTTTGCATTACCTGCACCTGAGGCAAAAATTAAATTGGTATAATCAACATGATCTATAATCAAGTTTCTCACAAAAGTCTTATCAATAGTAAATATCCCTGTAGGTGCAGAGTCACCGGTCATTGAACATCTAAACCCATCGATTGTACCAGACGCATACAAGTTGTTGTCGTCAGTGAAAGTATAAAAACCGATACCAAATAATCTAGATGCGGCAGTAGTTGACAAATTTATATCAAGAACAATATTAGACCAGTCTAATATATAATTTCCATAAGCTACATTAATCGCAAATAAATAATTATTGTTAGCTGTTATGCCATCGTTTAAAATGCCATTAAGATTAAAATTTATGTTATTAATTCTTAATTGTTGTTGTGGGGATAGACTCGCTACTCCATTTGCACCATAATCATTATTTGCAAAATGAATAGGTGATGAAGTTTGTCCATCAACTGTGGTGGCATTAAAATTTACGATATTTAATGTTAAGCCATCAATATTCGTTAATGTATTTTCACCTAATACATATAAAGCTTCTCCTTGTGCTCCTAAATATGGAGTTGTTCTATTATAAATACAATTTTTTAACTTTAATGGAGAGTTAGGTAAGATAAATCCCCTACTTGATCTCCAACCTTGTAAAGCACCTGCATTAAGAGCATCATTGGTATAAGAACAGTTTTCAAAGTACAAGCTTTGTTTTTTATGTTCAAAAAACCTTACTACTGCTCCATTAAGATGTGAAATGCCAGCCGCATGATTTAAACCTCTTTCAACAGTTAGTGTAGTAGTTCCATTGTACACGTAGGATAGTAGTTCAGTATCGTCGATAGTCAAATAACCTTTAACTGCAATATTAGTTGGGATTGAAGCTACTATCAAATCAGTGGCGGTATTGGTAATGCCGCCTGTATGTGAAATAGTAGTAGTAGGAGTACCTGCCATAGTTGCCGCAGGATAGTTGTAATTAGTTGTAAAATAACCTGAACCATAGCAATTAAAAGAATTACAATTAATTAATTTAGCATCACTAAAAGCGTTAACTTCAAACCCAACATCCGCACTACCGATTGCTACACAATTTTCTATCAGAACTCTATTACCAAATCCCTTAGAACCTATTAAATAACCTAAACAGTTAAATTGGTTGGTAGGAGTAATTCCAGTGTCAGTAATACAATCTTGTATATAAATATTATCAAGAAAAGTCTGAGCATATCCTGCTGAGTTACCTGCAGAAGGTCCAACAAAAACCCCCGCTGCACAGCCATAAATACCTACATTTTTTATTGTGATATTGGTTGCATATAAGGTTTCGGTATATTCCGGAGTTGGATTACTAGATAAAAATATACCAATACTAAATGTTGAACCACGTAAAGTTAGGCCAATATCTGTAGCCACAGGTTCAACAATTCCATTAATTAGATCTATATTTTCAACGGTAATATTGTCAAAATTCAGATTACGATAAGACACTGAATTATTATCAATAGAAGTACTACCATATAAGAAGCAACCTAAAATCTTATGATTATGATCGCCACCTTTAACTACATCATTTACGCTTATATTTTCTCCAGTATTTAATAAGACTTGAATAGTAGTAGGACTTCCAGGTTTTAATCTTGAAGCCCTATATAATCCTTTGGCTGATCCACTGTTTGTCAATGGGAAATAAACTCCACCCCCATTTAAGAATCCAGTATTATCCCCCACAATAAGATCCAAATAAGTACCATTGCCAGTAACTGAATTAGATATAGTTTTACAACACGCTATAATTGTTCCGGTTAGTTTATCATTATCAACTGTGAAATTTTTGAGTGTAATATTTTGATACAACGTTGCAGCAGTATTAACACCTTGATATTTCATATCAAAAGCTCTTGGCACATTTCTGCTTAACTTAATCGTAGTTATACCCTTACCAGCACCAAGTATTGTTATACCTTGGGCATCAAATGGTAAACGAATACCTCCACCTAAAGATTTACTAAGTAGATATACTCCGCCTGGAATAACTACAATTCCGTTACCAGCAACGAAGTCTATTGCTTTTTGAATTGCGTCAAAATCGTCAGTTAATCCATCACCTTTAGCTCCAAACCAGGTAACGTATACTATTTTATTAGCATAGATACGATTGAAGCGCCCTGTCTCTATCGATGTTGCTTTTATAACAGTACCGGTATTAGATGGAGTTGAATCGTCAGGGTTCCAATACCAATTACCGCCCCCATAGTCTGTCGTCTGATATAGGACGTCCAATTGTGGAGCCATTATTGCTCGTAATCCATCTACCGTTGTATTGATAGATTGTTTATCTGCGTCAAGCTTCAAATTTAATGCATTCAATACCGCTGCTCCGCTCGGATATTCAGTAGCACTATTATTGATCGTATTCTTTTTGTTAGACACATTCTCAGCCGTAAACCCCAAAGGCGGTTCGGCATCGCCGGTAAATAATACCTCTTTATTGTCAGATAGTCGTTTGATGGTGTCACCACTGAATTGAATGGTGTCTGGGGTGGTTCCGTCAGTACTTTCAATCTGTACTGATCCCGAAGAGGAAATAATTGTGTCTGCCATAATTAAATATTTAATTGGTTGATGGCTACACTATACCGTTAGTTTGTTTTAAATCGCGTACCATTTGAAACAAATTTAGCGACACTAGCGCCTTCAGAAAGCCGTCTTTTAACCCAAATTCAAACCGTGTTTTAACGATACTACAGAACAATAGCAGGACACATTTTAGATTATTGAGCTATTTTACACGGCCTATTACACAATAATTTGACTTGTTTGAAACATCACAGAAATTGGTCTTCAGGATCATTGTCCATTCATTTAAAAGGTCAGACAGCTAAGTACCCATCGTATCACTTAACGCGCGTATCCGGGCTGAACTAAGCGTGGGCTACTCGTGCCTAAGCAGGCTTCGTTGCGTAAGATCCTACAACAGGCCCATGGGTAGGCAAACCCGAAGGCATCGCTACGATGTCCTTACCTATACCAACAACTCATGCGGCTAACCTGATATGCTCAACAAGGTAGCGGCCTGCAAGAGCGGGCCATGCTGATGCCCATTATTAGTCGCTAAATACCCGCAACAAACCTGGAATTTCCTGGAAAATCACAGCTAAAAAATCCCGAATTATTGGAAAAAGCTGGAGAAAATTTGTAGCCGCACACGTTACCATAATAAGTAAAGCCTTTGACATAACTTACGGGCGAACGCGGACAATAGTCTTTCCCTTGAGCCGATCGGTCGAGTTGTAGGTGGCAATGGCATTGTCTAGTGTAACGATGTTACCAGTATTCGTCTGCAAACGCCCCTCCCGGAACCTCTTCGCGATCTCAATCAATTGAGAGCGATCGGCTTCAACAACAAAATCAATATTTAGAACTCCGTTGGCCCGCTCTTCGATGGGCCCGGCGATGGTCACGAACGTTCCCCCGGCACGGATCAGGTTTAAAGATCGCTTCGCGATTTCGCCGCCGAAGGTATCAAAAACCAGATCGACCTGGCCGATAGGTTCTAAAGCTTCATTATCCAGGTCGATGAACTCATTTGCGCCGAAACCGAGCGCCGCTTCACGGTGGGCAGTTCGCCCGGTGCCGATCACATAGGCGCCAGCCTCACGTGCAAGCTGGACAGCCATTGAACCGACGATACCTGCGGACCCATGTACCAGTACCCTTTGTTTCGCCTGAAGGCGGCCGTGGTCGAAAAGTCCTTGCCAGGCAGTGAGGCCCGGCATCACGAGCGCAGTGCCCTCATTGAAATCAACATCGTTTGGCAGCGGCGCAAGGTTTCTTGCTTCTATGGCCACGTACTCCGCCAACGAACCGTTGCGGTACCAATCTTGCAGACCGAACACCCGTTGCCCTACCGTTAGCCCGGTGGTGCCATAACCGAGTGCAGTTACCACGCCGGCCAGTTCGTGGCCGGGGATCGACGGCGTCCGGTCATGGCTGGCGCGGTCGGTCCAGGTTGATGGCCACGATAGCTCATCGCCGGTGATACTGGCCGCATGAACCTGAACGATGACATCGTTTATCGCTGCCTGCGGCTCGGATAGGTTTACAAGTTTCATCCCGGCTATTCCTGCATTCTCATCTGTTACAACAATTGCTTTCATAATCCACCCCTTTTTGTTAATCAACAAACAGCTGCTTAACGAAATGGTGTTGCTGTAGATTAGATTTTGATCGCTTGTTCAAGCATACCCTGAAGGTCCGGCGAAAGGTTACCCATACCAACAACGCATGCGGCTAAGCTGAGCCTTTCAACAAGCTAGTGGCCTGCAAGAGCAGGTCGTGCTGATGCCCGCTATGAGTTTCTGCATACCTGCAACACCCCTGGAATTTCCTGGAAAATCACAGCTAAAACATCCCGGATTATTGGAAAAAGCTGGAAAAAATTTGCGCCTTTTTGCATGAAAAAGCCGTTTCCATGCAAAAAGGCCGTTTTGCATCTCGTCAAAAAAACGCTAAAAAACTACGAAAAACACAGAAAAACAAAGATTTTTAAGGTTTTTTTATGACTTTTAAGCCAAATAAAGGTGTCATATGTCCACCCGGGATTAGTACAATTCCACCTGTTTTTTTTGAATTTCTATAAAATAAAAGTTGGACAAAAACCCTCATTACGCGGGCATCTCCGAACACTAAATAATATTCGGATTTATTCCTAAATTTAGCTCCACTACCCCTTTCATTATCAAAAAATGACTAACACCAGCACCCACGATGAACGCATCGCCAAAATGATATTCGCTTCCGTTTATCCGCTGTACCTCAGCAAAGTAGAAAAGAAAGGCCGCACCAAAGCAGAACTCGACGAGGTTATCACCTGGCTCACCGGCTTCACCGCAGCGCAACTCGAGGACCTTATAGCGCAAAGAGCAACCTTCGAGGCCTTGTTTAGCCAGGCCTCGCTGCACCCCAATGCTACACTCATTACCGGGCTCATTTGCGGCTACCGTGTAGAAACAATTGAAAACCCATTAACACAACAAGTTCGCTATTTAGATAAGCTGGTAGACGAATTGGCCAAAGGCAAAAAGATGGAGAAAATACTGCGGAAAGCATAAAAAAACCGCGATCCTGGTTGGAATCGCGGTTTTTATCTCTGTGCGCCCACCTGGGCTCGAACCAGGGACCAAAAGATTATGAGTCTTCTACTCTAACCGACTGAGCTATAGGCGCGGTTATTTTCGAGGCTGCAAATATGGGGAAATGATGCGAAAATTGCAAAATTCATTTCCCTTTTTTATTACAAGTTTGTAACTACCTCTTTTTTAGCAATTTTATTTACCGGGCTATTGTTCAAGGCTTCCTTGTCGTCCGCGGGCGGGCGGCCATGCCACCAGTTTGATAGCGTGGAACCCGATATATTCATCACCGGCCCAAATATCACCGCCGCCAGGCCTACTGTACCCATCCCGCCCATTAACAGGGCCAGGCCGGCAGCAAGTCCGCTGTTTTGCATACCTACTTCTAAGGATATGGTGCGGCAGTCTTTCTCCTTAAAGCGCAATAGCCTGCTAAACCAATAGCCTAAAGTATAGCCTAACACATTGTGGATAAACACCGCCACAAACAGCAGGAAACCTACTTTGATAAGGCTATCGCGCCCGGCGGCGGTTATCACTACGATGATGAGGCCGATGCCCGCCATGGATATAACCGGCATCAGCTTATCCAGCCATTTCAGACGTCCGCGTACCAGCTTATCAAACAACAGCCCTGCAAATATTGGGATAAGCACCACGCGGGTAGTATCCCAGGCCATATCCCAAAAATGCACTTCGATAAACTTGCCGGCCAGCAAACGCATCAGCAATGGCGTAAACAAAGGGGCCAGCAGGGTTGATACCGTGGTTACCGCTACAGAAAGCGCCAGGTTTGCCCGCGCCAGGTAAGCCATTACGTTTGATGCCAGTCCGCTGGGGCAGCAACCCACTAAGATAATTCCCGCCGCAATTTCATTAGGGAAATGGAACAGGTTAGCCAAACCGAAGCCAATCAACGGCATAATGGTGTAATGGCACACCACGCCCACCAAAATACCTTTAGGCATTTTGATGATGCCGGCCAGTTCTTTAAAGCTGAGTTCGGCCCCCATGCCAAACATAATTACCTGCAGCAGGGGAATAATCAAAGCAGAAAGCTTAAACCCGCCGACTTGCTTAAAATACTGCGGGTAATACATAGCAACTACAAATGCCGCGAATATGGTCATGGTAAATGCGAAGCCCTTTAGCTTTGGGTAGGCTCTGAAACTAATGCCAAGCGACAGGAAAGCCAGGGTAAGCATCCAACCGGCAACCGGTTTGCCCATTAGCGTGAGGATTAGGAATGCTACCAGGCATAAAGCGGGTATCAATAAAATTTGCCAGTTTGCGCGGGTGCCGGGCATGGTATCAATTTTTAAATTTTAGGCCTTGCGCAAAGGTTTTTAAAGCCATTTGCACATATTTGCCATCAAATTACGAAATGTTTATGCAAAACATCAAAAACATCATATTCGATTACGGCAACGTTATCTTCAGTATCGATTTCCGCATAGCGCAGCAGGAATTTAAGAAGCTTGGCATTGCCGATGCAGAGGGCTTCTTCGGCCACCGCCAGCAGGACCAGATATTCGATAAGTTCGACCGTGGCGAGGTCAGTGCCGATGAGTTCCGCGCATACGTAAAAGAGAAGATTGGTAATCCCGCCGTTACCGACCAGCAAATTACAGATGCCTGGAACAGCCTGTTATTAGGCATCGCCCCCGGCAACCATGATCTGCTGCTGCAATTGAAAGATAAATACCGCACCTTTTTGCTCAGCAACATCAACGATATCCACTACACCTATATCATGAAGTACCTGAAGGATGAGTTCGGCTTTGAGGATAACGAGCATCTCTTCGAGAAAACGTATTATTCGCATCTGGTGGGCAAGCGCAAGCCCGAACCGCATATTTTTGAACAAGTGCTAAAAGAGAACAACCTTATTGCAGCAGAAACTTTATTTATAGACGATAGCCCGCAGCACCTGGAAGCCGCTAAAACGCTAGGCATACAAACGTTTTTAATGACCGCGCCGGATACCCTGCAGGCTTTCGCCCAACGCGAACATTTAATCTAAAATGCCATGCAACAAATCCTGCTTCAGCAATACCGTTTAGTACTTTCGGCGCGCAGCGCGCTTTTCGATTATTGCCAAATCATTAAGCCGGAAGATTTGCTCAGGCCGCTGCCATCGTTCAATAACGCAAGCATACTGAGCCAGCTGATGCACGTAGCCAATTGCTACCTGTTCTGGCTATCTAAATCGGCGATGCAGCAGCCGCGACCGTTCTTCAACAACGAGGAACATAAGGATATCGCTTCGGTAATACAGGTATTTGGCCAGATAGATTTACTGATGAACGAGTTCCTCCATTATTTTGCGGACTCGTTGGAGCAGCAGCGGCTCATTACCCGGCCGGACGGGTCGCAGCTCACCCGCTCGCCATTCGAGATATTCACGCACGTCATCACCCACGAATTCCACCACAAAGGGCAGGTGGTAAGTATGAGCAGGCAACTCGATTATACGCCTGTGGATACGGATGTGGTGAGGGAATAATTACTCCAGCGTCATTGCGAGGCACGAAGCAATCTCCAGACAAGACAATCGGACATGCTCAGTGGCTCTGCCTGTGTAGAGATTGCTTCGTGCCTCGCAATGACGCGGTGGTGGAAAAACCTCTATCCCCTCCTCTTCTTCTCCTTCACAATCAAACTCAGCTCCCGGCTCATTTGGCCGGCAATGGCTGTGTTCTCCTGCGCACGGCGAAAAAGGTATGGCAGCACGGCCTTTATAGGGCCATAGGGTACGTACTTGGCTACGTTATATTTCGAATCGGCCAGGTTAAAGCTCAGGTTATCGCTCATGCCCAGCAGCTGCGAAAAATACACATGTGGGTTGTTGTGGGCGATTTTCTTCTCGTCAAGCAAGTCGGCCAGCAGGCGGCAGCTATCTTCATTGTGGGTGCCGGCAACAATGGCTATCTTTTCTACATGGTCGGCGCAAAAAACCAGGGCATCGTTGTAGTCGCGGTCGGTAGCCGCCTTATCCGGCTGTATGGGCGATGGGTAGCTGCGTTCTTCGGCACGTTTGCGTTCTTTTTCCATATAAGCGCCACGAACAATTTTTGCTCCCAGGATAAAACCTTCATCCTCGGCAACGGTAAAATCGGTTATCAGCGATGCCAATTTATCGTGGCGGTACATTTGGTAGGTGTTGTAAACAATGGCTTCCTCTTTATTAAAAAAGCGCATCATGTTGATAGCGAGGTTGTCGATAGTTTTTTGGATCCAGCTTTCTTCGGCATCTATCATCACTGGTACGCCCTCGCTATGCGCCATTTCGCAAATCTCCAGCACGCGGTCCTGCACCTTTTGCCATTCTATCTGCTCGTCCATATTTAGCTTCAAGCCCTCGTCCAGTTTCTCCAATAGCGAAAAACGGCCAACGCCCGTCACCTTGAAAACGGTAAGCGGGATAGCCTTATCTTTTGAGGCGCGCACTACGGTGCGGATAATCTCGTCGCGCGTGTTATCGAAAACGGTTTCGTCGTCTTCCCCTTCTATCGAATAATCAAGGATGGTGCCTACGCCGCCATCTGCCAGGTTTTTAATGGTTTTGTCGCACTCGGCAATGGTTTCACCGCCGCAGAAATGCTTGAATATGGTGGTCTTTATCAGGCTTTTGATGGGCAAGCCTATCTTCATAAAAAAGTTGGTGATGGGCGGGCCAATCTTTACCAAAAAGTTCACGTTGATAACCCTGAACAGCCAATAGGCGCGGTTAAGGTCGGTATTGCTGGAATGTTTAAAAGCGACTTGGGTATTTTCGAAGGAGAGTTTTTCGTTCATGCTAAAATGTTCGTAGTTCATGGTTGATAGTTCATGGTAGCTGCAGGTGTTCCCGTCAACTATAATCTATTAACTATGAACCAATGTGCAAAATTATAAAATGATAACCCATTATTGTACGAATAGTTTATTTTTGCCACCCATGATCGAATTTAAAGTAATCGGCGATTTTATCCCCATGATACAACTGCTTAAGGCCGCGGGGCTGGTACAAACCGGCGGCGAAGCGCAAATAGCGGTGCAATATGGCGAGGTAAGCTATAATGGCACCGTCGATTACCGCAAACGCCTCAAGGTAAAAGCAGGCGACCTGGTGGAATTCCGGGGGACGACCATCAAGGTTATTTAAATATGGATACGATACAAAGCGACGGCTACCAAATATTTTTCGATGATAGCCTAACCCAACTGGTTAATTTTATAAAGGAAGGCAAATACTCCCGCAGTTTTGTTTTAACCGATGAGAACACCGCGGTGCATTGCCTGCCCTTGTTGCAGCAATATCTTGGCGATGCCGATAATTACGACATTATCGAAATAAACGCCGGCGAAGAAAGCAAGAACCTTGATTTTTGCATCGGCGTTTGGAAGATGCTGATCGACTTCGGTGCCGACCGCAAAGCCCTGATGATAAACCTGGGCGGTGGCGTGGTTACAGATCTGGGGGGCTTCGTGGCCTCTACCTACAAGCGCGGTATCGATTTTGTACAAGTGCCCACTACCCTGCTTTCGCAGGTAGATGCCTCTGTAGGCGGCAAAACCGGTGTAGATTTAGATAGCATCAAAAACATCATCGGCACCTTTACGCAGCCAAAAGCGGTATTTATGGTGGCCGATTTCTTTAAAACCCTGCCCGAACGCCAAATCTTATCCGGCCTTGCAGAAATGCTGAAACACGGCCTCATCTGCGACGCAGCCTACTGGGGTAAGCTGAAAACCAGCGACCTTAGCATTCCTTCTTTAGAACTGGTACACCGTTCCGTAGAGATAAAAAACGAAGTGGTAATTGAGGATCCGCACGAAAAAGGCATCCGAAAGGCCCTTAACTTTGGCCATACCGTGGGTCATGCGGTGGAAACCTATTCTATGCTTAACGACAGCAACCCTTTAACGCATGGCGAGGCTATTGCCGTAGGGATGGTTTGCGAAGCCTGGCTGGCTAACCTAAAAACCGGCCTGCCTGATGCCGAACTGACGGAGATAGCCGAAGTATTGACCAAACTTTACCCAAAACATTCAATAGCCGATGATTGTTATCCTGCATTATTCGAACTGATGCAGAAGGACAAGAAAAATCAAAACGGCCAAATAAATTGCACTTTATTGACACGCATTGGACACTACAGTATTGATAATATCTGCACAGAGCAAGAACTTTGTGATAGTTTAAGATATTACACTACCCTGTAAAAAAATGCCCCCTTTAGATGCACGCCACGAAGCAGTAGTGCTGCTGGTTGCTTTGCTGGTAGGCTTAACCATTACCGAAATGTGGTTCAGCTACCGCGAAAACCGCCATTATTACGAAAAACGGGATACACTTACCAATATCTACCTCACTACGCTGGCCTTTTTGATGAACCTGCTGGTGAATGGCACGGGCTTTTTCCTGCTCAGCTTTGCTTATCAATTCAGGTTCGTGCAAATAAGCAATCCATTTGCATATTGGTTGGTGCTGGTAGTAGCGCAGGATTTTTTGTATTGGGTGCTGCATTACAGCGGGCATTATTGCCGCTTGTTTTGGGCCATGCATGTAACGCACCATTCATCCGAACATTTCAATTTCAGCACGGGCTTCCGTTCTACGGTTTTCGAGCCTTTATACCGCACTTTCTTTTATATGCCCCTGGCCTTGTTCGGCTTTAACGCGGTGGATATTTTATACGCCTACCTGCTCACGCAGCTTTACGGCAACCTGGTGCATACACAGTACCAGATTCCGCTGCCCAAATGGTATGCTTTTATATTTGTAACACCCGCGCACCACAGGGTGCACCACGCCAGCAATATCCCCTACCTCGATAAAAACATGGGTATGATGTTTATCGTGTGGGACAGGCTCTTCGGCACCTTCCATGATGAAGACCCTGCCGAACCTGTTAAATACGGCCTCACCCATCAACCCCAAGACATGGGGCCTGTAAATGTGCTTTTTCACGAATGGAAGGATCTGCTGCGCGATGTAAAACGCGCGCCGGGCTTAAGGAATAAGTTGTTGTACTTGCTTAACCCTCCGGGTTGGAGCCATGATGGCAGTACGCAGACGGCAAGGGTGATGCAGAGGGAGTATAAGAAAGATGTGGCGTAAACGCCCCTTTTTAATAGTTTTAAGTCGAACTTTTTTTGTTTATTTGAATCCAGCACCTACTATCACAATCAAAATGAAAAAAACATCTTTTTTAAACGTTTTTGCTTTTGCCCTGGCAGGGTTTATGCTAATGGGATGCCAATTTAGCGTAGGAACAAAAAAGGACTTAAACACAGGCCTTTCAGTATCCTACAATGGTTTCAAGGTCGATGATGTTTTTCTGACCAACAAAGCGGGCGAACGTTTATCTTCAAACAAAATCCCTATTAGCTCCACAATCTTTATGGTTGCAAATAATGTGAGTAATTATACCTTAAGAGATGGCAAGGCGTATCCGGGCTGTGAGATTACGGTTAAGGATAAAAGCGGTAAGATATTGGGCCATATTGACGATGCCATGGCAGCATATTCAAAAAACGGCGTTGAGCCTGCAAGTGCTACAGCCTTGTCGGCCAATATGACACTGCGCCCCCCCTTCCTTGTTGGCGAAACATATCATGTAAGTGTTCGCTTTTTTGACAAGGAAAATGCGAAAAGTAAAATTACCGGCGATGTTCACATTGTGTTGCAGTAGATAAAAGTCTCAACCGATGCCACGATGGCAGTACGCAAACGGCGAGGTTGATGCAGAGGGAGTATAAAAAGGATACGGCATAATCTCTAAATTTCGTCGATTTTGCGTGTTGAAATTCTTGCGTTTTTAAGTTCGGTTATTAATTCTTCAGCGGATTTCTCTGGGATGAAATCACTGAAAACCTCAGGGATTGAGTCTTGACGGCTTACAGATTCTTGTAAAGAGAAATTACCTATATCTTTCTTCTTTAATTTCTTTAGTATCAGGTAATACACCAATATTGTAGCGAAAATTTGAGGCAGAAAAAATCGAATATTAGCTACAACTTCATTATTCAAATAATACCCGTATTTTAAATCCTTTAAAAGATAAAAGTTTAAAAAGGACACCCACAAATAAACGGCTAATAAACCAATTTTAGCCAAATAAGGCAGGCGGCTAAACAGCACCATGACGATTAAAATAAGAAACGCTGTCACCTGAAGTTCTATGCCCAACAAAGCCTCTCCTCCGCTGGCGAAAGCAGAAAATGGTAATATCATGAAAATGGAAAGAAAAGCCCGCTTTAAGTTTTTCATATGATAAATTTACTCTTTAGTTTTAAGGATTACAAAATTGAGGCTATGCAAAAAAGAGATTTACCGCCATCCCACCCGGGAGAAATATTAAAGGAGATGTTTATTGTTGAGCGCGGCTTAACTATTACTGAAGTAGCCAAAGGATTGAACATGGCACGGGCAAACCTATCCTCCGTTATTAACGGGCATTTAGGCATAAGCCCCGAACTCGCTGTCAAGCTATCAGAAGCATTCGGCAACTCTACCCAATTTTGGATAAACCTGCAAAACAATTACGAGGTGTGGCACGCCGAGAGGAAAATCAAAAGGTCGTCTATACAGCTTTTTTGTAAAGACAGCGCCTAATCTTTCTATTTCTTCTTCCTGTTTGCCAACAACGCCACAATGCTTATTGCGGCGCACTCGGCAAATAACTGGCCGGCAATATCCAATGGTACCTCGTCTGCCTTTGTAAAATTGAAACACCCCTTCTGAAATTCTACGTTCGGCAATAAAGCTGAGTATTTTCCATGTATAGCAGGGTTCATATACATGGGCAGGCAGTGTACCGACATGTATTTTTTCACACCGGATAGTGCGTATTTCATCGTGGTACTGCCCTCTTTGTAGATGATCATTTCTTTACCCATCATGGGTTCTACAACGGGTGTTACTGTTTTATCATTTGCTAAAACAGACTCGTGCAGGGTAGTCATGATAGCTTGCCGTTCTGGTGCTTGCTGGCTGATGTATTCTGTTGGGGACATAGGTTTGAATTGATGTTTAAAGATACGGCAATTCGAATAAGATAAATTGGTAATTTGGCATCGTCAATCTTAAAACAAATGCCTGCCTTTATATCCAAACTTCAATATAAAACCTGCGAGGATGGCGAGTATTACGAGGAACAGGCACGTACGCTCGAGGAAACGCTGGCCTTGATAAATAACTTTCCCTGGGAACGGGAACGCTATGCTGAAATTGACCTAACCGGCCCATCTGTAACCATAGTTGATAATGACTGTAATTTTTTAAAGATAGGCATCCATTATGGCGGAACTTTTCACATTTATTACCTGAATAAGGAGAACCGTTTTTACGAACGCTACCCCATCCATATAGACGATGTGGAGGAAATGGTAATTGATTTTTTCGAAAGAGGCTTGAATTTGCAGCAATTGGAAAAACAACCATGGACGTACCTCCAGCGGCAATATTTTTTAACTAAAAATTTCAACTATGCCGTTAAGCCTTGGCAAGTATTCTTTTGCACGTTTTGGATAACATTAACCGCTTTAGCATTTACCATAATTTTTATTTTGGGATTATTTAACAATCCAACATCAATTACCACGGGAGTCTATCTCGCTTTAACAGCAACATTGTTTTGGGTTGGGCCAATTTATTGCTTTGTTAAAATGCAAAATTATAAAGGGCAACATTTACATATAGCAAGAGGTAGTAATGAATTTACGTTTGGCAACACTTTAGATGAAACAAAAACTTACAACAAAGCCGATGTTGTTAAAATTATTACAACTACATCAATAAATCGTAAACAACCTTTTGCAATAACATTTACGGAAGTTGTTTTTAAAGATTCGTCAAGCATAAGATTCCCTAACTTATTGTCAGTAAATCTCGCGCAAAAGTTCCCCATGTATTTTAAACCGGAATGGGTTATAGTTAAAAAGTGGATTTTGGTCGAGTTGTAAGTGGAACCAGTCTCTCCTTAACAACCCTATAAACCACATATCCCCAAAACAAAATGTTTACAATGTTCCAAAACCAAAGGCCAATTACTGCAGCTTTATCTAAAGTTGTATAACCTGACCATTTGTAATAATCCGGTTCGACGCCGTCATGAGCATCATCATAGCCCATCAGCATTAACCCGAACGAAGCATAAACAACCAGGTCTATAACTACTGCTGCTACTCCTAATATCCAAAGCTTACGTGTGGCCATATATCGTCAACAATATATAATAATGATTTAAACTGAAATTAGCCTTTTTCGCCCAATTAAATTCTGTTCACCTACAAATATTCACAAAAAATGAAATTATCTCTTGACAAATTGTTTTTTACTTGTACATTTACGGCATAAGAACAACAATGAACAACTCACGTGCATATTTTTATGGTTTCTACTTTTACTTTAGCAGTAAAAGCCGGGACTGATATGTACTAACAAAACATACAAAACTGAAAAGTCCCGGCCCAAAAAGGCGGGACTTTTTGCTTTAACACGAATGATGAAAATCGAGAAACCAAGAGTTGCCATACAGGGGATACGCGCTTCCTTCCACGAGGAAGCCGCATTTAAATTTTTTGGCGAAAACATAACCACCGTAGAGTGCAACTCTTTTAAGCAAACCTTCGAGGCGCTGAAGAACGACCAGGCCGATTATCTGGTAATGGCCATAGAAAACAGCATTGCCGGCAGCATATTGCCCAACTATTCGCTGCTGATGAGCTACAGTTTCCCGGTGGTAGGCGAGGTTTACGTGCCCATACAGCTGCACCTTATGGCGCTGCCTGGCGTAAAGTTCGAGGATATTAAATATGTAACCTCCCACCCCATTGCCATCCGCCAGTGCATCGATTTTTTTGACGAGTACCCGCACCTTCAAATGGTAGAGAGCAATGATACCGCTGCCTGCGCCAAACGCATCCGCGATGAGCAGCTTACCGATACTGTTGCCATTGCCAACGCCCTGGCCGCGCAGCTTTACGAACTCGACGTATTGGAGCGCCGGATAGAATCGAACAAGAAGAATTTTACGCGGTTCCTTATCCTCACCACGCACGAGAATGCCAAAAAGAAACCAGGTAACAAGGCTTCGCTTTGTTTCCAGGTGAGCAACGAGGTGGGCTCGCTGGCCAAGGTGCTCAATATTTTTGCACAGGAAAACGTAAACATGAGCAAGATACAGAGCATGCCGGTTTTGGGTAAACGCAACGAGTACAATTTTTATGTAGACATTGAATGGACGGAAACCAAGCACTACGATGCCTGCATCCGCCAGATACTCAAATACACCCACAACTTCAATATTTTGGGCGAGTACGAACGCTTTGAAGACGAAGTTGCACCGCTGTTGCCAAAAGCGCAAAAACCAAAAAAGTATATCACCATAAAAAAGATAGAATAAACGATACCCTAATCAATTTAACGACAAACCAAAAAAATCGGTGAAATCATCCTAATCGGTGAAATCACAAAACAAAAAATAATATGAAACTGAATTTAAACATACAACCGCTTAATACCTGGATCAATAAAGCCGGTATAGAACCCCTGTTAATTGCCGGCCCATGTAGCGCCGAAACAGAAGACCAATTGGTAGCCACCGCACACCTGTTAGCAAAAACCGGCAAGGTTAGCGCGTTGCGTGCTGGCATATGGAAACCACGTACCCGCCCGGGCGAATTTGAAGGCATTGGCAGCATTGGCTTAGAGTGGTTAAAACGCGCTAAGGCTGAAACAGGCTTGCCAACCGCAGTAGAAGTTGCTACCGGCAAACACGTAGAAGAAGCTTTGAAAGCAGGTGTTGATATCCTTTGGGTTGGCGCACGGTCGACCGTTAACCCTTTCACCGTACAGGAAATTGCCGATGCATTGCGCGGCGTTGATATACCGGTGATGGTTAAAAACCCGGTTAACCCCGATCTTTCCTTATGGGTTGGCGCTTTAGAGCGTATTAACAATGCAGGCATCACCAAACTGGCAGCTATTCACCGTGGGTTCTCTTCATACGAGAAATCAGCTTTCCGTAACGAACCAATGTGGGATCTGGCTATTGGCCTTAAAACCCTTGCGCCGCACTTGCCTATCATCAACGATCCAAGCCACATCACCGGCAACCGCGATCTGATTGGCTACATATCGCAAAAAGCGTTAGACCTGGATATGCAGGGTCTGATGATCGAGTCGCACATCGACCCAAGCGTAGCCTGGACAGATGCCAAACAACAGGTTACCCCTGCTGCCCTTGCAGATATCATTAACAACCTGCACCTGCGTAAACCGGAAGTCCGCAATGCTGAGGTGAACGACAAACTGGCCGAGCTGCGTAACCAGATCGACAAAATTGACGACCTGCTTATCCAGAAAATGGCAGAGCGTATGCAAATAGTAGAGAAAATTGGCAACTACAAAAAAGACAACGACATTACCATTTTACAAGTAAACCGTTGGGACGAGATATTAAACAAACGTATTGGCTACGCCAAAGCGCTTAAGTTGAGCGGCGAGTTTACCGAGAAATTGCTTGAGCTGATGCACAGCGAGTCTATCCGTAAGCAAACCGAGATCATGAACGGCGACCAGGCAGCAGCACCAGCAGAGAAATTAACGCACGCGTAAGGAACTTTAAATAAGTTTTTGCGCCGTGTATCACAGGGCGCAAAAACTACACCTTTGCCCCTATAAAATTGAAGGCAATGGAAAAGAAAAGGTTACTGATAGTAGGATTAGAACCTCAAGACCTACAGGCAATAAAACAAGGTATCGGGTTTAACTACCTTATTTTACACACCGATGTTTTGCCGAAAGTGCAGCTTATTGAAGGGGAGTTATTTGCCGAAAGCACGACAGTGCCGGGCAAATACCTCAAGATAAATGCTGTTATCTTTCACGGGATATTTGAGGACGACTTTGACTTTATAACCTTACTCGCATTGTGGAACGGGCCTTGTTTACCCAACGCTATGGCCATGATGGACCTCCGGCAGCGCATACCCGGTTTGGTAAAGGGCGCTGAAGGCATCCGGGTTTCCGGGTATCAAGCGTGGAATGGTTATTGGCCGGGACGAGTATTTTGCTGAAACGGAAAGCGTTGCAAAATGGGGTATATGGCATTGTGGAGAAGACAAGGAACGATTCGTAGGCAATTGGCAAAGTAACGAGACCTCTGTTATTGAAACGTTTATAACCGGCGATGCAGTAAGAATTATGCTGATAGGCGACAAAGCCTGGCAGATAAAACTTACAGGCGATGACTGGCTAAAATCCATCCATAATGATGGTGCGGGACAAATGAAGATAAATGAGGGCTTACTGGCAGACAGCATAAACATCGCTGCTCATTTCGCTCTCGAAATTGTTGGGGTAGATTATATGGTAGGTGCCGATGGACAAAATTACTTGCTGGAAGTGAACCATATCCCCAACGTAACTGTATTTAGCTTTGTAAACGAAGCATTTATTGAATTTGCAAAAACATGGATAGCGGCAAATTAAACTATCCGAGAACTATTAAGTAAATGAAGCATAACATCATACTTACCAAAACAGGCAAATCGGCAAAGGGCACTATACAGCTCACCGGATCGAAAAGCGAGTGCAACCGCGCTTTGATCATAGAGGCGCTTAGCGACGGTAAGGTAAAAGTTGAGAATATTTCTGATGCGGCAGATGCCGTGTTGTTGGCGGGAATTTTGAGGAAGTCTAAAGTCGAAAGTCCGGAAGTAGTCGTGGGTGATGATGAGGTACATGAAGTAGAAGTTATCGAAGATAAACTCCTATCTTCAGGCTCAGGACTTCAGACTCAAGACTTAAAACTTGTAAACATCGGTCCCGCCGGTACAGCAATGCGTTTTTTAACGGCGTTTTATGCTATTGGTAATGAAGAAATAATATTAACAGGCAGTGAGAGGATGAAGCAAAGGCCGATAGGGATATTGGTTGATGCGCTGAGGGAGTTGGGTGCCGAAATTGATTATGAAGAGCAAGAGGGGTACCCCCCTATCAAACTAAAAGGCAGCTTTGAGCAGCGTACTCGTAAGATCAGTATAAAAGGTAATATCAGCAGCCAGTATATCACTGCGCTATTACTCATCGCTGTCAAGCTGCCTTTTGGTTTGGAATTACATATCGAAGGCGAATTAACTTCGCGCCCATATGTGGAAATGACTTTAGCTATGCTTAAGGAAGCGAATATACTGCACACCTGGGAGGCGAATGTCATCTCTATACCAAATCAAGGTTTTGCAACTACATCGTTACACATCGAACCGGACTGGAGCGCAGCATCTTACTGGTACGCCATAGCCGCTTTGAGCGACGAAGCCGAACTATTCCTGCCGGGGCTGACATCATACAGCCTGCAGGGAGATAGCGTGATTACCGAGATTATGGCCAACTTCGGCATCACCTCGCAGTTTAAGGATGGCGGCGTGTATTTAACCAAAGAGGTAAAGCCCATCTTCCGCAAGATATTCGACATGAAAGAATGCCCGGACCTGGCGCAAACCGTAATCGTAGTATGCGCGACGTTAGGGCACGAAGCAACCTTCACCGGGCTGGAAACCTTAAAAATCAAAGAAACCGACCGTATTTTGGCCCTGCAAACCGAACTGGCCAAAATTGGCGTGAAGCTGATTGAAAAGGGCCAGGTTTACAAACTGGACTGCAGCGAAAAGCAATTGCCGCAGCGCATGTTCGTAAGCACATACCACGACCACCGCATGGCCATGGCCTTTGCGCCGTTGGCGATATTGATACCAGAACTGGAAATAGAAGATGCCGACGTAGTAGAAAAATCATACCCGGCATTTTGGAAAGACCTGGAGAAAGTAGGGTTCGCGTATCGCGAAGTTTAAATAAAACCAACGCGTCATTGCGAGGCACGAAGCAATCTCCCGATAAGCAAGGCGGAGATGCAAAGCTTAGAGATTGCTTCGTGCCTCGCAATGACGTAGTGGATAATATGGTCGATCATTAATATAACATTAAACAATCTGCACATTTGCATATCTGCACATTTGCACATCTAACATCATGGCAGGTAACTCATTCGGGCAATTATTCAGGATAACGACTTTTGGCGAATCGCATGGCGAAGCTATCGGCGTAATAGTAGACGGTTGCCCGGCGGGCTTAACGGTAGACCTGGATTACATACAGGGCGAACTGGATAAACGCAAGCCCGGCCAAAGCAAAATAACCACACAGCGTAAAGAGGCCGATACCGTGAAGATACTTTCGGGTACGTTCGAAGGCAAAACTACCGGCACACCCATCGCCATGATCATCCCCAACGAGGATCAGCGCTCTAAGGATTACGGGCACAATGTGGATGTTTTCCGCCCCTCGCATGCCGATTATACCTACCATACTAAATATGGCATCCGCGACCATCGCGGCGGGGGCCGCTCCTCTGCCCGCGAAACTGCAGCGCGCGTAGCTGCAGGTGCCTTAGCAAAATTGCTACTAAAAACACAAGGCATAGAAGTACTGGCGCATGTAAGCAGCGTCGGTAAGATTGATGCGCCTAATGTTACCATTACCAGCGCGGAAGATTTCTTAGCCGAACGCGAGAAGAACATCGTCCGCTGTGCCGACCCGGCCACTGCCGTGGAGATGATAGAATTTATCGACGGTATCCGCAAACAAGGCGATACCGTTGGCGGTAAAGTAAGCTGCCATATCCAGAACTGTCCCGTCGGTCTTGGCGATCCGGTATTTGATAAACTCCACGCCGACCTGGGTAAAGCTATGCTGAGCATCAACGCCGTACACGGTTTTGAATTCGGCTCGGGCTTTGGCGGCAGCGAAATGCGCGGCTCGGAGCATAACGATATTTTTATCACCAACGATGCGGGTAAGGTCAGCACCATCACCAACTTCAGCGGCGGTATCCAGGGTGGTATAAGCAATGGTATGCCTATCGATTTTAAGGTGGCCTTTAAACCCGTAGCTACTATTATGCACAACCAGCAAACGGTAGATAGCGAAGGCAACGCCGCCGAAATATCCGGCAAGGGCCGCCACGATCCTTGCGTAGTACCGCGCGCCGTGCCCATTGTAGAAGCTATGGCCGCATTGGTACTGGCAGACCACTGGTTAAGGAACCGCAATTCGAAACTGTAAGACAGCAGCCAGCCTTTACATTAAATCACTCCGAGTATATTTCAAACAAAAGCCCCGTTTAATCTGTTTTTAAAGCAGATTGAACGGGGCTTTCGGGTATATCGACATATGCCAGGCAGGAGAAACTAGCGAGGGCATCTTATCCTTCTTCAGGCACCAGTTTCCCCTCCGCAAACTTATTAATCACCATGGCCGCTACGTTATCTCCCGTGGCATTCAAAAGGGTTGCTACGGGGTCTATCAATGTGCCGATAATGATGGCGGGAGGAAGCGCCTCGGGCGGGAAGCCGTAGGCCGAGATGAACAGCAATTCGCCAATGTACCCACCGTTGGGGATGCCACCTTCTACAATACTCACCAGCACCGTCATACCCAGCGCTACGGCAATTACGCCGGCACTATCGAACCCTTTGCCGAACATGGCAAACACCACAGCCATTTTCAGGATTGAGGACACACTGGAACCGTCTTTATGTAATGGCCCACCCAATGGAATGGTTATGCCGGCGATAACATCGCTTACGCCCATTTTTTTGGCAGCGTCGATGTTTGCGGGTATAGTAGCAATACTGCTGCATGTGGCAACCGCTGTGGCAGAGGGGATGATATTGTTTTTCCAAAACCTGCGGATGCCTTTTACACCACCGGCGATAAATGCATATAGACTGTAAAATACGGCGTAATAAAACAGGCTCACCCCGTAGCCAATGCCTAGTGTATGTGCGTAGGTGCCAAATAATGCCGGGCCAAACTCTGCCACCTGGTAGGCAAAATAGGCACCAAGCCCAATCGGCCCGGCTTTCATGATGATAATGAAAACTTGTTTGAAAGCCTCGTTGCCGGCGTTTAAAAAATCGCTGAAAGCCCTCCCTTTTTCACCCGCTCGTAGTGCGCCAAAACCCACTAAAATGGCAAAAATGATCATGGCCAGCATGTTTTTGCGGGAAAGTAAATTGAAGAATTCGCTGGTGGTGAACAGTTGCACGATAGAATCGCCCGAGAATTTTTTACCGGCATCCTGTGAAACATCGGCTGCAGCCTTGGCCATACTGTTATCCAGCGGAAACACCCATAATGCGGCAATAGTTAATAGTGCCGCTACAATCACAGTACCCAGAAAAACGCCGGTCATGATAGCCATGATGCGGCTGAGCTTCTGCGTGCCCTGCAGGTTGGCTATTGCCGATGAAATAGCGAAGAACACCAGCGGTATCACGGCCACGAACAGCAGGTTGAGGAACAGATCGCCGATAGGCTTCAACACCTCGGCATCTTTCTTCAGCACGATACCTGCTATAGTACCCGCAATAATGCCCGTAAGCAGCCAGATAATACTACTGTAGTTTTTAAACCAGTTGTTATTCATAAGTAAATTAAGCCTCCACAAAACGGCATCGGTGAAAGTAAAAAATTTATCGGACTATATTGCGGTGGGACCGACTGTGACCAAGACTTTTCAGAAAGTTGATAAATCTGCACAGCATCAAAGCCTATTTTGCTACTTTTGCCTTTCAGCTAAAAAAGCATCACAAATGGAGACTACTTTCGCAACTATCGCTCATATCATCAAAGGCCGCCGTACCATTAAGCCCTCTACCATGAACGGCAATAAGATACCCAACGGCCACATAGCCTCTATTTTAGAGCTCGCCGACTGGGCGCCTACCCACGGGTTAACCGAACCATGGCGTTTCATTGTTTTTGAAGAACCTTTGAAATATTGCGCCCAGCACGCCGAAATATATAAGGCCGGCACTACCGAAGAAACTTTTAACCCAACCACTTTTGCCAATTTAAGCAGCCAGGGCAATAATACCTCGCATGTGGTTATCGCCTACCAAAAACGCGGCGATTTACCAAAGATACCGCAGTTTGAAGAAGTGATAGCGACATCATGCGCCGTGCAGAACATGCTTTTGGGTGCAACGGCTCTTAACATAGGCGCATTTTGGAGCACCGGCGGTATGGCCCTTAAGCCTGCCTTTGCCGAGCATTTCGGCCTGGGTGCAGAGGATAGCGTGTTAGGCGTCATTTACCTGGGCTACACCGAAACACAGCCAGCAGGCGTCCGCAAAACGCCTATTGAAGAAAAAATTACCTGGAATAAATAGCAAGCCAGCAGGACGGAACGTATAACGACACCCTCCCGGCTTGACCGGCGAGGGTGTTCTGTTTTTAGGGCCTTTGCAAATTGCCTTGAGGCAAAAAAGAGATCCATATAAAAAATAAAGCCACCGGCGGATAACCAGGCAGTTAAATCCTGTTAAATTCGCCTTAATACTAAAGCCGTGTTACAACTTTACAAAAACGCTTACAGCGGGTTAGCCCGCAACAATTGGTACCTAAGCATAGTGATGCTTATAAACCGCAGCGGTACCATGGTTGTGCCGTTCCTCACCATTTATTGCATCAACCAACTTCATTTTACGGTGGCCGAGGCGGGGACCGTAATGGCCTTGTTTGGCATTGGTTCTATCATCGGCGCGTATTGCGGCGGGCTGCTGTCTGATAAGATTGGCTTTTACGATATGCAAGTGGGTGCGTTGGTTACAGGCGGGCTGATGTTTATACTGCTGGGCTTTGCACATACCTTCGTTATGCTGGGGGCGGGTACCTTCGTACTCAGTTTCTGCAACGAATCTTTCCGCCCGGCAAACTCTATGGCTATTGCCCATTACAGCAGTCCCGAAAACAAAACACGCTCTTACTCGCTGCATCGCCTGGCGGTAAACCTGGGTTGGACGGTCGGCGCGGCAACCGGCGGTTTTCTGGCATCTTTTAATTATCATTTATTGTTTTGGGTAGATGGCTGCACCAATATATTGGCAGCGCTGATGCTGTTATGGCTGATGCCTCGCTCGGGCTATCAAAAGCCGGTTAAAGTTGTGGGCGCGGTTGCTGCTGCCTCCTCGGCTTATAAAGATAAAACGTACCTGCTGTTTATCGGACTGACCACGCTTTTCAATATCTGCTTTTTCCAGTTTTTTGTAATGGAGCCGGTTTTCTACAAGCTGGAGTGGCACTTCGGCGAGCGATTTATCGGCTTCCTGCTGGCACTTAACGGCATTATCATCGTGGTGGTAGAGATGGTGATGATCAATTACCTGGAGGGCAAAAAGCACCCTTTGATATACATTGCAAGTGGCGTAGTGGTTACAGGCAGCGGCTTCCTGCTGCTCAACTACCTGCCGCCCACTGCTGTCGCAGGCTTGCTGGTGGTTATCATCATCACCTTCGGCGAGATGCTGAGCATGCCGTTCGGTACCTCATTTTGGGTTACGCGCTCGTCTGATCATAACCGTGGGCAGTACGCGGCTTTGTACACCATGTCCTGGTCGGCAGCGCAGGTTATAGCGCCGGCATTAGGTGCACAGGTGATACAGCACGGCGGCTTTAAGGTACTGTGGAGCTTGCTTGGCGGCATTTGCGCTGTAGTAGCCGTGGGCGTATTGCTGATGTATAAATTCAACGCCGAAAGCAAAGTAGTGGCCGACATCAAAGCCGCCGAAGCGGAGATGCAGGAATGAGGCCTTTAAAAGCCGCGGAAAGTTGTGCCCACGGCCAAAACAATAAACCCTATCATCACCAGCGTAAAACTGTAAAGGGTTAAATAGGGCACGGCTATTAAATGGCCTATGATGCCGGCAATGCCGCAGGCTAAGCCAATAATCCAGGTGATTCTTTTGGGGGAGGATGGGTTTGTCATGCTGGTATTGTAAGGATTTAATTGTGAATATGTTATGGAGGCAACGCAGGGTTGGGCAAAAGGTTTCACCAATTAACTAAAGTAATTTTCAACACGTTAATTTAAATTTTCGAAACCCTTAGTTTCAACCCTCCTCCCTATCTTTACCCCCATGAAACGCGTCCTCATCCTCGATCTTGATAATACCATCTACCCGGTAAACTCTATAGCCAACCACCTATTCGGTCACCTGTTTAAACTGATAGACGAGCGGTTAGAACCTGCCGACAGCGATATGGTAAACAAAGCCAAAGACGAGCTTACCCGCCGCCCATACCAACACGTGGCCGACGAATTCGGCTTCAGTGCCGAACTGAAAGCCGCAGGCATGGAAATGCTTAATAACATTGAGCTGGATATACCCATGCGGGCGTTTGAGCAATACGCACAGATACAAAGTATTGCTATAGATAAATACCTGGTAACAACCGGCTTTACTAAGCTGCAGATGAGCAAGGTAAAAATGCTGGGTATTGAAGCAGATTTCAAAGGTATTTATATCGTGGACCCCGAGAAGTCATCCCAAACCAAAAAGGATGTTTTTGCCAACATCATGGCCGAAAATGGCTACGCCACCGAGGATGTTCTGGTAATAGGCGACGACCCCAAATCTGAAATAAAAGCAGCCGTAGAATTGGGCATAGATACTTTCCTATTTGACCCGGGCGACCGCCACACCGATGCTACCGTAACTTATAGGGGGAAGGATTATATGGATGTGGTAAGGATAGTAAAGGGTAGTTAAACACTATAACGTCATGCTGATCTTTTCAGCACCCCATCATAATAGTGGCCACTATGCTAACCCACTTTGCATACCGTAAACCCGCCGTGTGGGGTACTGAAACAAGCATGCATGATGTTAATCTAAATCCCTACGCCAACACCAATTGCCCAAAATGATAAGCTATATGATTAGTGCGGCTGAGCAACACGCTTAGGCGGTTGCGGGTGGGGTCCTTGGCGAAGTCCTCATCCGTCATGGCGTTATGGCGTTTAAACCAATCTTCGGCTGGCAAAGCGGCAAATAGCTCATTTAGACGGCTGTGTACATCTGCCCAATATTGTTTTAGCTGCCCAACGGTATAAGCATCTACGCTGGGGCCATCTGGCGTGCGGAGGAATGCGGGGGCCAATTCGGGGTATAGGGCCTCACCAATGCCCAGGGTTTCGCTAAGCAGGCCGTGGTAGCTGGTAAGGTGGCCGTAAAGGTATATGATACGGTTTTTGCCGGGTGCTATCGTCTTCTGGAAATCGGAATCGCTAAGGGCATTAAAATATTTTTCGGCACGTGCYACCTGGGTGTTCCATCCCTGCAGTGCCATGGTTACGAATAATTGCTGCTCCATCTTTTTTTTGCGATAAAGATGGCGCAACTACACCGGTTTTGGCGTCTCCCCTACCGAAATTTACGGTTTGTTGACTTACCCCTTAAGGCCTGCTATCCGCCTTCACCTCAAAAGTAAAGGTTTGCGCGGCAGCATCGCCCTTGGCATCCATCCCCTGTACTATGCCGAAGTATTTGCCGGTCTGGTCTGATGTATAGAAAGCAACTTTGTTGGCCGTTTGCGTACCGGTTTTTATATCGGGCGACCAGAACAGCAGGTTGCGAAAATCGGGCATACGGCTCCGTATCTGCTCTTCGGTATCGTACGCGGGTGAATAAAACTCGCGCTGTATTTGCATGCCTTCGTAGTCCATTACCAGGGCGTGGGGGTCCAATTCGGAGCTGCCCAGGTCGCCTTTATAGGTGGTGTAGTTCATGATGCCTTCGAATATTGCGGGCCCCCAAAAGTAGCGGTTGGGCATAACCTGCAGCCGTTGCACCTTAAGCGGATCTACGTCCATCAGTTTATTCAGGTTGAACACCGGCACGCCATCAACCATTACCAGCGGGTCGCCGTTCAGCGGGGTTTTGTTGTCCATCAGGGTGATATGCGACCGCCCCTTTGTTTTAGATACGCTGTAGGCCTCACGCACGTACTCGCGTACCACTTCTTCCATGGTAACGAAGCGGGTAAAATCATCCAGCTTGTAGGTTTTAAACGGTTTGCCGAAAAACGCCGCGCTATCTACCGCGGGCAGGTTATAATGCCTCAGCTTATTGCCGGCATAAATATTCTGCACCTGAATGCTCAGGCTCTGCTGCGTCAATGCGCCCTGCATGCCGGGCGTAAGTTCAAAGCCAGGTAGGGCGGTAGTGCTATATTGCTCAGAAAACGGGCTCAATATCTCCAGTTTGTGGACAGTATCGCGTTCGGTATTGGTTTGTACTACAATCTCGTTGGCACCATACAATTCGCTGGTATTAAAGTATAATATTCCGTCGGCGTTGCTCCTTGCCGCAAAAACCTGTACGCGCTTGCCCGGTACGGCCAGGTAGGCCGTAACATCTTTAGCTCCTCTTTGTGCGGCATCTGTTGCTTTACCAATCACCAAGTGACCGTTATACTCGGGCAGGTATTTAAATGCGGGCGCAGTGCCAGACAGGGCCTCCTCCCAACGGAACCTGCGCCAGCCCTGCGTAAGCAGCAGGTTATCGGTGGCCTCGTCTACTTCGGGGCCGGTAGCGGTAAAGTAATACCCCGGAGATTCGATATTGCCCTTAAGGTCGGCCCCGAGCCAAAAGTAGCTCAGGATATCCTGCCGGTCGGCCGTTTGCAGGGAATCGATACGGTAAACCGACATCGATAAGCCCGATGCCAGCATCTTGCCTGCGGCATCCTTAGCGGCTACGCTTACGTTCACCTTTTTGCGCGTAGCGTATTGCTGCGCATCGGCGGCGGCATCAACAAACAGGCTTTGTTTAGGGCGTTTAAAATATAAACGTTCGCAAACGGGCTGGCGGTTAGCATCGAAAACGGTAAGCTGCGTAATGCCATCGCCCAGTTTATCTTTACTGATGGCGAATACGGCCACGCCTGCGTTGCCGGCGGTGCTGAGGGCCACTTTGGCTACTCCGCGGGTTTGGGCGAAAAGGTACGCCTGGCCATCGCCGGCATTGGTATTTACGGTTACGCTCAGCGTGCCGTTGCCTGCATCGGTAACGCGCATGGTATAACCCTTAGCGGTTACAGCCGGGAACGCCACAACCGACGATGTGTTGCCGACCTTTATTTCGGCCCGGTAGGTACTGCCCGCAACAGGCGTAAAGGCAAAATGCCCCATGCCGAATTTAAGCGGCTGGAAACGAGCCACCGTATCGTTATGGTCATTTAGGATGGCACCCTTAAATGTTAAATCCTCCCCGTTTTTGCCCGTGGCCTTAAAAGCAACATTAGCAGGTAAGCCAACCACCAGATTGCCCCCTTCCGGGAAAAATTGCACGTGGAGATTGGGCGATTGTATTTTGGCTGTCGGCTCCGGCGTGCGCAATGGATTTATGATGGTAACTACTTTCTCGAAAAAGCCCTCCGGGCCAAAATTCTTCATCCAACTGGTGTAAGCCCGTAGCTTATAATTGCCGTTTGCAACTGATGCAGGTACCACCAGCGAGCCGCTGCCTGTACCATTCTTCATCGCTATCTTGGCTTGCATTACGCTTGCCTGGGTATTATCCAAAATGTCTACATACACCACCTTGCTAAGGGTTAAAGGGCGGTTCAAAGCATTGTCTACGCAGTATATTTTGAACCAGATAATCTCCCCGGCCAGGTAGGTGCTTTTGTCTGTGTGCACGAATATTTTCTCCTGCAAGGCTTTTTGCGTGTATTGGTTAAAAGCATTTTGCAGTGGCTGTACATCCTGAGCGTGGCTCTGGGCAACCAGAAGCGCAAGCGCCGGCATAAACAAAGTGTGCTTAAGCAACTCTAATATTTTCTTACTGTTCATGTTCATCAAATATTGTTATATCGGTTACAGTATATTTTAATTATCCGTCCAAAACGCAGGTTTAAGCAGCGTTCCGCGTATAGTGCAGTCGGCGCATTGCCTGCTGGTATAGTTATTGGCCTTAATGGGAATATTTACACCGTTGCCATCAATCACGCTCTCTTGTATCTCATTCCCCTCGGGTATCCTGATGGAACAACCCTCGAAGGCGTACACCGTACGCCAGGCCGGGGTAAAGGGCATTTCGGACCTATCCACATACACCCTCTTTGATGCAATGGTGCTTATGCTGATGTACCCGATAACCGGCGTTTGCGGGCTGGCCACATTGTGTATGTTGCCCGAAATTTCTGAGGGCAGCGCATCGAATATGCTTCCCAGTTGCTCGGTATTTTTCTTCAGATTTTCCCAAAAAGCATAGGCCGCCTTACTAAGTGCATACTGCCGCAGCAACATGCTGTACCTTATGCTTATCTTTTCGGAACCGGCCGGTATTTGGGTAATAGGGTTTTGGCTGATGATATCCTGGCTCGTACGCACCGATGTATTCAAAAGGATAGTACTACTTTTAGACGAACTGTAGCATTTATAAATATCATCCTGCGGGAATTCGCGCTCTATGATGGTGTCGCCAAACACTTTAAATTCCGATAAAAAAGCCGCGTTGAAGCGCCAGTTTTCCTGGTAATCCCAGCGGTAATATTGCGTTTTTCCCGTGGCATCGTGCGCCGCCGAATAAAAATCGAGCGTATCGCCTTTTATCTTATAGCTAATTGAATCTATAGGCGGCGTAATCTTCACCTCCATCTCGTCAGACAGGTAATCCTGCCCCCCGGCGGTATGTATTTTCAGCCGATATGTTTTTGCAGCATCGAGGCTCAAACCTGCCGATGCATAGGTACCGCCCGATATTTCTGTTAAATTATAAGTCGAGCCGTTACCTTCTACCGTAACTGTTGCGCCTGTTTCGGGCTGGCTGGATGTTTTCTCGGATAATTTTACGGTGTGGCTAAGCCTTATAAAAGTAGAATCGGCACCCGGCACAATTACGCCCTCTACCACCAATAAGCTGCCCGACGATGCTATTGCAGGCGGCAAGTATGCCTTACGGCAAGCAGTTGCCGTTAATAACAGTAAGGCAAAAGCTATATATCTTATGATGCCGTTTATATTCATTTCCAAAAAGATGGTCTCCTGTTTGTGCCCCTCAATGTACAGTTTACACATTCGCCGGTGTTGTATTCTGCGGCATACATGTGCCCCTTAGGATCAAAAAACGCATCCAATGCATAATGCGGACCATAAATTATATCGGCTTTTATGGTGTTGTTACCAAACGCATCGGGATCCTGCGCTGTGCCTCCCTCGCAAAAAAAATCGGGATAAACTACTTGCCAGGCCGTGGTAAAAGGCATTTCGCTCCTATCTATAAAAATCCTTTTAGTGGATACGGTGCTGATGCTTACAAAACCGATTACCGGTGCCGTAGGATTTGCTGTATTATGTATATTACCCGCTAGTTGCGAAGGCAGCGCATCAAAAATGCTCCCCAGGCTCTCCGTGTTCTTTTTCAACTCCGTCCAAAAAAAATAGGCCTGTTTAGTAAGCGCATACTGTTTTAACAGCATGCTGTACCTAATGCTTATTTTTTCGTCGCCGGCCTTAATGAACGCGATTGGGTTTTTGATTACTACATCGTGCTGCAAATTTACGGTGGAAGCTAAAAGGACAACGTTTGAACCATGATTGCCCCAACAACTATATATTTCATCTTCTAATGTATGCTGGCGGGGCAGCAGGGTATCGCCCACCACTTTATACTTGGATTCGAACTCGGAATTGAAACGCCAGGTTTCCTGGTATTCCCAACGGTAGTACCTGGTGGTATCGAGCGGGTCATGCGCAGCGGAGGTGATGTTCACCCCATCGCTTTGGATTTCATAGGCCAGTGTATCTATAGGCGGCGTAATCTTTACCTCCATCTCGTCAGATAAATAATCCTGGTTACCGGCGGTGTGTATTTTCAGGCGGTATTTTTTTGCTGCATCGAGGCTCAAACCCGCGGCTGCATAGGTGCCGCCAGCTATTTCTGCTAAATTATAAGTTGCGCCGTTACCTTCTACGGTAACCTTTGCGCCTGTTTCGGGCTGGCTGGTGGTTTTTTCGGATAGTTTTACGGTATGGCTAAGCTTGATAATGGTAGAGTCGGCTCCAGGCACAATTACCCCCTCAACTACCAGCACGCCGCCTGCTGATGCTATTGCAGGCGGCAGGTAGGCCTTACGGCAACCTAAAGCCATTAATAGAAGCCCCATGCACGCGATATATTTTATCTTCCCTGTCATTACCATATCCTTCCTTATTTGTCTGCCCAAAATGCCGGGCGTTTCGGGCTGCCGCGCAGCGTACAGTCTACGCATTGCCGCGAGGCATACGAAAACCCTATTATAGAATCTGTTTTGGTGCGCGGGTTGGGCACCGTTATAGCATCGACAGGGAAATTGATGCTTTGGATAATATTCCCCTCAACGGTGTTAGTGTTGTTATAGCGCGGGTCAACGTAAAGGCCGTAATCTGATTTGCAGCCATCGTAGGGGTAAACATCTTGCCATTCGGGCGTAAAAGGCAGCTCCGTCCTGTCGATATAGATGCGTTTAGAGCTTACCGTGCTGATGCTTACATAGCCAATAACGGGGGTGGCCGGATTGCTTAGGTTATGCACGTTGCCCGATATTTCTGACGGCAGGGCATCGAAAATGCTGCCCAATTGCTCGGTATTTTTCTTTAGGTTTTCCCAAAAAGCGTAAGCCTCTTTGGTTAAGGCGTACTGATTAAGTTTGATGCTGTAACGTATGCTCAGCCGCTCGGTGCCGGGCGCAATCTGCGTTATGGGGTTTTGCGTCACAATATCCTGAGCCAGCTTAACGGTAGAGCCCAATAGAATAGTACTGGCCTGGTACGAGCCGTAGCACTTGTAAATCTCGTCCTGCGGGTATTCGCGTGGTATAACGGTATCGGGGGCCACCTTGTATTTCGATTCGAAAAGCGAATTGTATCGCCAGGTTTCCTGATAGTCCCAACGGTAATAACGCGTGTTGTTGGTTGCATCGTGCGCGGCTGAGTAGATGTGCAACCCGTCTGCCTCTATCTTGTAACCGAGGCTGTCGATAGGCGGAGTAATTTTTACTTCCATCTCGTCCGACTGATACTCCTGACCCGATGCGGTGCGTATTTTAAGGCGGTATTTATTCGCAGCGCTCAGGCTGAGGTTGGTTGCGGCGTAGGTGCCACTGCTTCGTTCTGCCAAACTGTAGGTTGCCCCGTTGCCCTCTATGGTAACGGTAGCGCCCGTTTCGGGCTGGCTTGTTGTTTTTTCGGATAGTTTTACGGTGTGGCTCAACCTGATGATGGTAGAATCGGCCCCGGGCACAATTACGCCTTCAACCACCAGCAAGCTGGTACTCGCAGCAACGGCCGGCGGCAAATATGGTTTACGGCACGCGGCAATTGCCACGGCCATAGCCAAAATCAGGAATATCAATGCCGGTTTATGCATCATCAGAACCTCAGGTTATAGTTGATAAACGGTATCGGGTGCGCAAATATGGATAGCTTATACCCGGTAATAACGCCGCTCTCCTGCGTAAAGTAGGTTGAGTAAGCGTTTTGCCTGCCCGTAAGGTTGTACACGCCCAGCGTTACCGAGCTGTGGAAAAACTGGTGCACCCGGTGGTTGCCTTCTATATTCAGCGAGAAATCGCTACGGAAATAATCTGGGATGCGGTAGGCGTTCCTGTCTGAATAATACACCCGCTCGGATCCTGCGTAGTAGTATTTGCCCGTTGGCAGCGTAATTGGCCTGCCCGTGCTGTACGTAACATTTAACGATATGCTGAACCTGTGGGTAAACCTGTAGTTGCCTACAAAATTGAAGCTATGGGGCTTATCGTAATTGGCGGGGTAAAAATCGCCATTGTTTACGGGCTGACCCAGGGTTGGGTCGTCCTGTTTAAGGAAAGTGCGCGAGTAGGCGTAAGTTATCCAGCCATTGGCGGCCCCGGTGTTTTTGCGCACCATAAATTCTATGCCGTAAGCCTTGCCCCTGGTATTGATCACATCTGTTTCTATGTGGTGGTTAAGCACCAGCGTAGCGCCGCTGCGGTAGTCTAAATAATCGCGCAGGCGTTTGTAGTAAACCTCAACGGATGTTTCGATGGTATTATCTTTCAGGTTTTTGTAGAGGCCCAAGGATACCTGATCGCCAAATTGTGGTTTTATGTTGGGGTTGCTGAGCTGCCAAACATCGGTAGGCGCAATGGCAGTGGTATTAGATAGCAGGTGTATGTACTGCCTTAAGGTATTGTAGCCTGCCTTAACCGACAGGTTATCGCCCAGGTTGTACCTTGCCGATAGCCTTATTTCGGGGCCGCCATAAGTTTTGATGAGCTTGCCGCTGCTGTATTGCGTGCTATCTATCAACGTAGTGTTGCTGCGTGGCACGCCGGGGGCGTAATTATTTACGGTTTGTGGGCCGAGGAAGTTATAGAGCGAATACCGGATACCGAAGCTAACCGAAAGGTCGTCGTTCAGGTCAAATTTATCGCCGAGGTAAAGGGCACTTTCAAGGGCCTGTTGCGCGGGCACAACATCAGGTATGATTAAAGAAGCCGCATCGTTTGGCCCATAGGTGCCGGGGTGCAGCTTGTAATAAATGCTGTTTAGGCCGAAGCTGATGGTATTGCGGGTATTGAGGTAGTAAGTAAAATCGGATTTGAAGTTGGTTTGGTTGATATCGAACTTAAGCTTATAGGCTGTAATGGGGTTATCGAAACTGGAGATATCGTATTGGTAGCGGTCGTTACCGGCTAAAAACACGCCGAACATCTTATTATTGAAGTTGTGCTTCCACTTGATATTGAAGTTGCGGTTACTGTAGCTGTAACCAGTATCGCTATTGAGCTTGAATTTATCGCGACTAATGTAGGTGGTGATATAGATATTATCCTTATCGCTTAGCTGGTGGCTGATATCGAGGTTGAAATCGTAAAAAGATGCCTGGCTGTTTTTATAAGCATCGGGCAATAGCTTAAGCAGCCAATCTGAATAGGTGGCACGGCCGCCGAAAATGAACGAGGTTCTATCTTTAATTATCGGCCCTTCGATATTGAAGCGGCTGGTAATGGCACCAATGCCTGCCGAACCGGTAAATTTCTTTTTGTTGCCCTCCCTATCGCTAACATCTAATATCGACGACAGGCGGCCACCGAACCGCTCGGGGATACTGCTCTTGTACAACTCCACCCCTTTCACGATATCGGGGTTAAACGCTGAGAAGAAGCCGAAGAAGTGCGATGGGTTGTAGATAGTGGCATCGTTAAGCAAAATCAGGTTCTGATCTGCCGAGCCGCCGCGCACGTTGAAGCCTGTTGAAGCCTCGCCTACGGTTTGTACGCCGGGTAGCGTTAATACAACGCGCAGCACGTCGGCCTCGCCAAATACCGTGGGCACCTGTTTGATGCTTTTGATATCAAGCCGGGTAATACCCATCTCAACCGCTTTTACGTTGGCAACCTTATCTGCCGATATTTTTACTTCTTTTAAGGTAGTCACCTGTTCCTGTAGCTCGATGATAATCTTACCATCTGAGTACAGCATAATTTGCCTGCGGGTATCGCGCATGCCTACACCGCGTATGTTAAGCAAATGCTTGCCACGAGGCAGGGTAATGGTAAAATAGCCGAACTGATCCGTAGCCACGCCGGTTTTTTGTTCGGTTATATAAATGCTGGCGCCTGTTACCGGTTCGCCAGATTTGATATCCCGTACGTAACCCGAGAGCGTGGCCTTGCCCGCTTTTATATCGTTGGTTTTTATGCCTATCTCGTAAAGCTTATTTTCGTTAGCGGCAGCGATTATCTTGTCGCGATTATCTGACAGGGCGGTAACCGGGGCCGTTGTGGGCGCAGTTGCTGTAATTGGGGCACCTCCCGGAGTCGGGGCCGCTGTCGCAGGGGCTTTTGCTATTGTGGTAAGTGCCAATGGCGTACCTGCGGGTACGGTAACAACCGGCGCTGTTACAGGTGCCGGCGAAGTGCCAAAGTAGCCCGGCGCGAGTGCGGTTTGCAGGATTTGCGTTTTGGTTATGAATACTTGTTTGCCATTGATGGCGTAACTAAAATCTGTTCCCCTAAAGGTTAGATCCAATATGTTGCTTACTGTTTTGTCGGTTGCCTGCAGGGTAACCCTAACGCTATCGAACTGGGCGGCATCGTAATAAAAGTAAAGGCCGCTTTTGCTTTCGATATCGGCAACTACTGTTTGGATGGTTGCCTGCTGAAAGTTTACGCTGATGGTTTTGTTAGCCGTTTGCTGCGCGGATGCGAAGTGGATTGTAAACAGAAGGCTTAGGCAAAACAAGTAAAGTTTTCTCATATTTAGTTAGTTATCTGGTCATAATAGGCTATTACCTTTACCATGGCCTGCTCCTTTTCGTCGCGGAAACTGATGTGGTTATCTTTCACGTATTTCTTCAATTCTTCTTTTTTATCGCCCAAAACATCGTATAAGCCGTTTTGGTTGCTGAAACTTTTGTATGTCCCGTTGATGAGCAAATACATCTTGCGGCTCTCATCGGTAAAAAAACGATCCAGCACGCCCGAAGTATTGTTCTGTATGGCTTTTTCACGCCTGATGATAAACTCGGTTTTGCCCTTATACATCTGGTCGTAAAAACCGGCTGTAAGGTTTTGGGCGTTAGCCAGCAGGGCGGGTTCTATGCGTATAAAGTGGTGGCCCATCAAATCGAAGCCCTGCAGCCGCTCGCTTATCAATTCAATGCTGGCCTCCTTGTTTGGCATCTGCATTACTATAGCATCTTTATTCAAATCGTACATCACCTGCAGGTTTTTGTACTCAAAGCCATCGTACTGCACGCCGCCGGTGTTAAAATCAAGCGCATCGGCAAAATAGGCGCTCCCTTTTATCGATTTGGGATAAAAGTTGTACTCGGGGCCATTGTACAAACGCGACTGATCGCCAATGGTGCCGTAATAGTTTGCAACGATATTATCCAGTTGCGCCTGGCGCGCAGCGGTATCGGGATAGCTGCCCTGGCCATAGCTGCTGATACCCACAAGCAGGCCTGTGCAGCAGCCTATTGCGTATTTGTAAAAAGTACTTCTCATTTTTTAATATGGTAATTGGAATTATGAATTTACGTACTTTTAATTAACAATCAATCACTTTGAGAAAAAACGAACTAAAAACTTAATTGTAACGCATTTATTACGCGGCGCGGCTTACGAATGCGACAAACATTTTAATTATAAATTGAGGCGATAGCCAAAGCTAAAAGACTGACATACAGCATTCCGGCATGGCACAGGAAGGTTTTCCCTAATTAAGGCTGATCGTGAAGACCGTTGTACCCGGAGCGAGGGTTTTTAAGGAAAACTCGTAGCCGTGGTTCAGCATAATTTCGCGCACCAGCGTAAGGCCTATGCCCTGCCCATCTTTTTTGGTGCTGAAGAAGGGTGAAAACAGCTGGGCGCTCTCTTCCCCGGTAATACCCTTGCCACTGTCGGTAATGGTAAGCAGACGTGTTTTGGGGTTGATGGCAAACTCCACTAAACCGCTGCCTTCGATGGCTTCAATAGCGTTTTTTACGATATTGATAAGCGCCTGCTCTAATTGCTCCACATCCGCGCTGATGATGCAGGGTTTGGGAGGAGCAGTAAATACGAGTTGCACGCCTTTACTTTCTGCTTTTATGTGCATCAGTTCTATCACAGCTCTAAGCAGCAGGTTTAAATCGGTTTGTTTTTTGTTGGCGGGGGGCAGCTTAACCAAATCGGCAAAGTTGCGCATAAAGTGGTTTAGGTTCTGGTTGCGGTCGAAAGCTACCTGCAAAGCATTGTTTAGCAGCCCATCGGTTTGGGTTTGCCAGAGACTGTCGGTACGCAGGGCCGATTGTAATATTGAATTTACCGGGCCGATGGTGTTGTTCACCTCGTGTGCCATCATACGTATTACCTTACCATAGGCGTTTTTTTCTGCCGCCAAAATTTCGGCGGTGAGCTCTTCCATCATCAGGAAGCCGCGCTGAAAGCCCCTATCCACAAAATGCGATTTCTGTAGCTTGTAGGTATTGATGCCATCGGGCTTTACAGTGAGGGTATCGCCTGCACGCAAAGCGGCGGCCTGCTCTAAAAGCGGATTATGCACTGCGCCTATCTCCTGCCCCTTCAGCTCCTTTTCGGTAAGGCCCAATATCTGTACAGCCTTGGGGTTAAGCTGCTGTATGCGGTTATCATGATCCAGTATCACTATGCCGGTTGGCGAGGTGTGTATCAGCTTCTCCAAAAAAAAGTGCTGTTCTTCCTGCCGGGTACGTTCTTGCCGTAATTCGTCTATCATGTGGTTGTAAACGTTTATCAGTTCATCAACTTCGTGTTTGCCCGTGGGCAGGAATTTCACGTTAAAATCCTGGTCTTTAATGGCTTCTATCCCTTGCAGCAGCATTTTTATCGGGCTTATCAGCTGCCGGTAAAGGCTCACGGAGATGATGATGGATATGATGACCACCACCTCTGATACGATGAAGAAAACCCGGTCTTTATCGAAAATATAAAAGCTGAGCGCGAGCACAAGCCCATGCAGCAATACAACGAAGATTATGTACTTAGTCCTCAGCTTCATCGTAAGGTATCTCGAATTTATCCAACCGCCGATATAGCGCGCTACGCGTGAGGCCCAATGCCGTTGCTGCCTTGCTTACCCGGTTTTTGTGGAAGGCCATGGCGCGCTTTATCATCTCTATCTCCATCTCTTCCAGCGTAACGGTACCCACGCCCGGCCATTTGGTGTTGCCGTTTTTTTGGGGCGATAGCTCCAGCTGCGATTTAAAATCATCAATCTCCAGCACGTTCTTACTACTCACCAGTATGGAACGCTCCACCAAATTCTTTAGCTGCCGTATGTTGCCCGGCAACGGCAGTTGCTGCAGCCATTTCATGGCGCTTTTGCTTACTGATAGCCCCGGCCGGTTGTATATTTGCTTGAGGTTATTGATAAAAAAATCTACCAGCAGCGGGATATCCTTTGGCCGATCACGCAGGGCGGGCAGGGTTACGGCAATGAGGTTGATACGGTACAACAAATCTTCCCTGAAGGTGCCGTTACCAGCCATAGCCGTAAGGTTTTTATTGGTGGCGCAAACCACCCGTACATCTACAGATTTGGTGCGGCTGCTGCCTAGCACCTCGTAAGTCCTATCCTGCAAAACCCTTAGCAATTTCACCTGACTGCCCGCATCCAGATCGCCTATCTCATCTAAAAAGATGGTGCCTTTGTTGGCCATCTCGAAACGGCCTGCTCTATCGAACCGTGCATCAGTAAAAGCCCCGCGTATATGGCCGAACATCTCGCTCTCGAACAAGGACGTAGATATCCCACCCAAATTCACCTTGATAAACGGCTTGTTGCGGCGCAGGCTGTTCTGGTGCACAGCTTCGGCAATCAGTTCCTTGCCCGTGCCACTTTCGCCCATTATCAGGATGGAGGCATCGGTACCTGCCACCCTCCCAATGGTTTCCAGTATCTGCAGCATCTGTGGGTCTTCGCCTATGATGTGCTTAAAGTTGTACTCCTTATCCAATTGCTTGCGGGTCCGGTTTACAGCAACCTCTTCGCGCAGGTTCAACAGGGTTTTTACCGATTGCAACAAATGCCCGTTATCCCAGGGCTTGTTGATGAAATCGTTGGCTCCCATCTTCATGCCCTGCACAGCCAGCGCAATGCTGCCCCAGCCGGTTATCAGTATTACGGGGATAGTTGCGTTCAGCTTCTTTATATCCGCTAATAAGTGCATCCCCTCCTCGCCCGTGGTACTAATAGAAAAGTTCAGATCGAGGATAATCAGTTCGGGGTTATCGTTTTTGATGATATGCAGCGCATCTTCGGGCGTTTCGGCACCGGTTACCGTGTAGCCTTCGCTTTTTAGCAGAAGCTGTAGCGAGGTGCGTACCGCAATATCATCGTCAATAACCAGTATCATATGCCAAAGCTAAATTTTTATTCCTCATGTAAAGCAACCGCCGGATAAATTGCCGCCGCTTGTTTGCCCGGGTAAAGCGAGCATACCAGCACCAGCAGGTAAATAAATATCACTGCAAAGAGCATGGCAAACAGGTAAACGCTTGCCGGCAAATCGAATACGTTCAGCAACGGGAATTGAACCGCGAAGAACGCCCCGATAATGAGCGACAAGGTGGCCAATATCAAAGCCTCGTAAACTAATTGTGCCGATACGGCATTACCCGGCGCACCCACCGCCCGGCGAAGCCCAATTTCGCCGCGGCGTTTGTTGATATTGTACCAAAGCACGCCGAATATGCCCAGCGCCACGTTGATGATGAGGAACGCTGCCACAATAGACAGGATGATGAGCGGCACCAGCGTAAACTTATTATAAGCGGTAAGCTTATTGTCCAGGTGCTCTATCTCGATATTGGAGTTTTTAAACGTGTTCGACATCACTTTATAAAGTTTTCCTTCGAAGGTGGCGTCGGCATCCGGCGTAACCTTCACCAATATCTTGCCCATCCATTTATAAGCGGAGGTATCGTGCCGGTTGTAAAGCCCGGGGGCTGCCGCCTGGTAATCGCCGTCGGTTTTAATGTCGTCTATCACACCAATGATCTTCTGTTTATCTTCCGCCTTGTCGCCAAGGGTTTTACCAATAGCATCGGTTTTGCCGAATAACTTTTCTTTAAGTGTTTTATTTACCACAATAAGCTTTGCTTTAGATGCTGCATCTGCTTTGTTATACCAGCGGCCGGCAAGCATTTTAACCCCCATGGTGTTAATGTAGTTCTCATCGATAAAAAAATTGTTCACGTGATCTACATGCACGCCATTTAGGGTTATACCTGTGCTCATATGGTTGTTGCTAAACGGGATATTGCTGCTGGCGTAACCCGCATCTTTTACCAATGGCATCGATTTGATGTTACGGAGCAACATCTGGTAAACTAAGGTTACCGAATCGGGGTTTTTGGTTTCCAGCGTATGGTTGTAGCTAATTGCCCAAACCTTGTCGTAATTGAAACCCATGGGCTTGGCGTAATTGTTATAGGAGTTGAGCGCGAAGCTGAACACCCCAAATATAACCAGGAACGAAAGCAGGATCTCCACAATGAGCAGCGAGTTTTGCTTCTTTTTATTCCAGATCATCTTAAATAAATGCTTGAACATAATATGTTGATTTTAAGGTTGATAAATATATTTGATAATAAAGCGCGCAAAGGCCAGTGCGGTTCCCCTCTTGAGAGGGATGCAGGGGTGTGTTAAACGCGAAACTGTTGATGGCTAACACACCCCTCCACTCGCTCAACCCTACCCGCCCCCTCTCAAGAGGGGAATTAAAAGCGCTCTCCTCCATTTTATTGAGCCTTTAGAGCCGTTACGATGTTGAGTTTAGACATACGCCAGGCCGGGTAAACGCCGGATAGCAGTCCAAAAAAGATACAGGTAAGCAAGGCGTAACCCAGCACGGTGAAGTTTAAACGGAGCGTAAGGTTGGCTATAAACTGCGCCTGGTTGATAAAGTACATCACCACTACCGATAGTACTACGCCTATCATCCCGCCCAAAAAAGTAAGGATAAGGTTCTCTACAATGAACTGGTACACCAGTGTTTTTGATGATGCCCCGAAAGCTTTGCGCACCCCAATTTCTGATGAGCGCTCCATAATACGGGTGATGTTTACGTTCACCAGGTTCAATGTAGGCAACAGCATCACAAACAAGGCGAAAAGACTGATGGCTGTTAAAGCATACACCATGCCCGAGCTTTTTTCGTTCCCGGTGCGCACATAGCCTTCCAGGTACGAGTCGGCGTGACTATAAATATGGTCCCACTCCTTGCCCGGTATAGGTAGTTTGGCCACGATATCGGCATACTCCTTTTTCATTTTTGCTACGTCGCCGCTGTTATTTGCCAAAACAATAGCGCCATAATTACCCAAATAGCTTTTATCGGCATCCAGTTTTGTTTTTGAGGTAGTAATAGGCAGGTAGATGTCTGAGTACAGCACGTACGAGGTTATCGGCAGGCTTTTCACTACACCGCATACCCGGTATTTAATGTTATCGGCTTCTATGTATTTACCAACGGCGGGGCTGTTGTCGTCGCCAAAGTACTCCTTTTTCATATCCTCAGATATCACGGTAACGCGTTCGGCATTATCAGTTTGCTGCTTGCTGATGGGTTTACCCTCCACAAATTCAAAATCGAGCACATCCCAGAAATCGGCATTGGTGTACTTGTAGTTGATAACGATCTTACGATTGTTTACATAAGTATTGGTAGAACCAAAGCCTGATGAAATAGCGATCTTAACGGGCGTTTTCATTTTGGCCACGTAATGGTTAATGTAGTAATAACTCAATGCGCTCGAGTTCATCGATTCTTTTCCGCTCAGCTCCATGCGACTGATATAAAGCGAGCGATCGCGTTTTTTATCGGGGTAATCGTCGTTCACTACCTTATCTATAAAGGCGGTCATCACCAGCAAAATCGTCAGCGTAAAGCTGATACCGAACAGGCTGAGAAAGGTGAAAAACTTGCGGCGTTTAAGCACCGCTATGGCTATTTTGAAATAATTTTTTAGCATGATGTTAATGTTTTACGCTGATGAATTATTGTACCTGCGAACCATCGAACAGCCTCACCAAACGGTGCGTTTTTTTGGCCATGTTCTCATCATGCGTAACCATTACTATGGTGGTGCCTTCGTCGCGGTTTAGCTGTAAAAGGATATCCATTATCTCGTTGCCCATGGCGCTGTCCAGGTTACCTGTAGGCTCATCGGCCAGGATAATCTCGGGCCTGCCTACTATGGCCCTGGCAATTGCCACGCGCTGGCGTTGCCCGCCCGATAGCTGCGTAGGAAAGTGTTTGATTCGGTTGCTCAGCCCTACTTTCTCCAAAGCTTCGGTAGCCAGTTGTTTACGCTCTTTGGCGGTGGTGTTGCGATAAAGCAAGGGGAGCTCTACGTTATCCAGCACCTGCAAATCGTTTATGAGATGGTAACTCTGGAAAATGAAGCCCAGCTTTTTATTGCGGAAAGCAGCCAACTGCTTATCGTTGAAGCCGCCGGTAACTTGCTCATCTATTTTGATGCTGCCTTTAGAAGGCGCATCCAGCAGACCCATTATATTCAGCAGGGTACTTTTACCGCAGCCCGACGGGCCCATTATAGAAAGGAACTCCCCTTTTTCAATATCGAGGCTGATGCTGTTTAATGCTAAGGTTTGGATGGTGTCTGTACGGTACACCTTTTCAATGTTTTGTAGTTGTATCATGGGTTGGTTTTGAATTATTGATTTATTGTTAATTTATAGTTTGCTAATCGCTTTGTCTGAGCCTCACCCTGCCCTCTCCAAAGGAGAGGGTTCTAAAAAAATATTCCTTTTAAGCCCCTCTCCTTTGGAGAGGGGTTTGGGGTGAGGCTACGCCTCTACTTGTAGTTTATCTTCTCTTTCCGTTCAAAATCATAAAGGCTTAAATACCTTAGCTGGTAATATGCTCCCCAAAAATCTCGGAGGGCGGCTACATAATCACGTTTGGCCTGGTCGTTTTCCTGGAAGGCTATGCTGAGGTCAGTAATGCTTAGGTCTCCCAGCACATACCTATCGCGGGCTATTTTGTATTTTTCGGATGCTATACTGTCGGCCTGGGCGGTAAATACCAGCTGATCCTTCATCATGTTGAAGAGTGTTACCTGGGTTACTATCTGTTGCTTAAAGGTTTGCTTGTCCTGCTCTACGGCGTATTCGGTAAATTGCTCGTTTGCCTGCGCCGTTTTCACGCGCGATTTGGAACGACCCCAATCCAGCACCGGGATACTGAACTGTAATTGCAGCAACTGCTGGTTCTGCGGGTTACGGTACACATCGGGGATGTTACGGGCGGTATTGGAAAAACCAATGTTAGCGGTTAATGTAGCCACCAATCCACTTTGGCCCTTTGCCTTCGCCACGTCGCGCTTGGCTTCGGCAATTTTGCGTACAAAGGCAATGGCATCGCTGCGGTTGGCAAAAGCTTCCGCCAGCACTTTATCAGCCGATACTTCCATATCAATAGTGGCGCCCGGTAGTTGCAGGGCTATTTTATCGTCCCCCTCCTGGCCCGTGTAAGTGCGCAGGTTAAGGGTGGCAATCTCCATATCGCGTTTGGCGGTACCCACGGCTTTCAGGGCGTTAAGGCGTTCTAACTGCAGCTGCAATATCTCGTTCTTGGATATCTTCCCCAGGTCGAACTTCAGCTTGGCTATGGTCAATATCTTTTCTGTATTGGTAAAGTTGGTCTCGGCGATTTGCAGGTTTACCTGCGCCAGCAACAAATCGAAGAAGTAGCCAGTGACCGTAATCGCAATCTGCTCCTGCGATTCGATGTACGCCTGCTTGCTCTCGTTGAATTTAAGCGGCTCTATTTTTTTATCCCACCTTAAGGCATTAAACTGGAAGAGTGGCTGACTGTAGCCAATTGCGTAAGGTACGCCATTGTAAAACTGGTTATGCCTGTCGAAATCGTAGAAACGCTGCATGGAGGTGGTGCCGTAAACGGTACCCCCGGTTGCGGTGATGCTCTGACTGAAATCCAATTGCAGCGAGGAATTATCGTTATGCACGGGCTGGAACAGTATCGTGCCATCAGGCTGCAGTACCGGTTGTGTGGTTTTGCTGTAACCGGGCAATATGCCGCCTAATGATAACTGCGGCTGATAGTTCGATTTGAAGGTGCGCCATTGCCAATACTTGGTTTCGCGCACGGTGGTGGCCTGTTTGGCAGCGATGGAATTGCGTTTGGCCATCTCTACCACATCCTGTAAGCTCAGGCGCAGGGTATCGCCGCCGGCTGCCGCGCTGGCATTGGTGGCGATAAACAGGAAGATAAATATATATAAGTACTTCATGGCCTTAGTTTTTAAGGGTTAGCTCCTTAGCGTTTTTAAACTCGCTCATGTCTGATGTGATGACCACATCGCCGGCCTTTACGCCATCCTTAATCTCCACGAAATCGAAGTTGGCAAGGCCTATGTGCACATGGCGGCGCTCAGCCTTACCGCCATTCAGCACAAAGATGTCCTGATCCGCAGGGCCTTTAAAGGCTGCGCCATTGGCTACGCGCAGGGTTTTGCTATGCACATCGGTAACCAGGTAAACGTCCACCTTCATGTTTGGGCGCAATTGTTTGTTGTTGCGCTCGTCCAGTTGCACATCGAAGGTAACGATGCTGTTTTGTATGGATGGGTAGACGTTGATGACGTGACCTTTCATCTGCACCTCGTTGATACGTACAATTACCGGCATACCGGCGTGTAGCTGATCCAGGTAGGTATCGGATATGCTGCCGTTCACTTTGAAGCTGCTGAGGTCGGCAATGCGGGCCAGGGCATCGCCCTCGTGCACGGTTGCGCCAATGTTTTTATTTACGTAGGTTACCACGCCGCTACGGGTAGCTACGATGTTGGCCAGCTGTAATTTTCGCTGCAGGGCGGTAAGGTCGTTTTGTTGTATGGCAAGGGCAATCTCGGCTTCCTTTATTTCAATCTGCATCGTTTGCTGCTTACTTTTTATCTCGTTTTCCAGTTGTTTCTTTTCAAGCTGGGCTACGCGCAGGTTAAGCTCGGCCTGTTCTATGCCTTCGCGGGTACCGCCGCCCGCTTTGAAGAGGCGTTTGGCATTTTCAACCGCATCAGCCAGGCTGCTGATGCGTAGTTGTTTGATATCGTTGTTCGATTGGATATCGAAGAAGCTTTTGTTCAGGTCGAGCTTCAATTTAGCAATCTCGTTGCGTTTGCTCTGCATCTGGAAGTTGATTTTCTCGAACTCGGTTTGTGCGGCCGATTTGTCCAGTGCCAGTATCGATTGCCCGGCAGCAACCTTATTCCCGGCATCCATCACCACGCTTTTGATAGATGCGTTGATGGGGCTGGTAAGTATCTCTTCAAACTCGGGCAGTACCTCGCCGGTGGCGTTGAGGGTGTTCTCTACGCTGCCCTCGCCTACCACGGCGGTGGTTATTTCCGAGCGGCTAACGCTCGATTTCAGCGTGCTGCGCATCAGCCATATGGCCCCTACCAGCACCGCAATGGCTATGATGGCTATGATGATGCCCTTCTTCTTTTTGCGGGCTGTTACTTCTTGTTCTATTACCTGATCCATATTGTTGCGATAATGTTATATGCACAGGGGTTTGCAAGCCTTGTACCAAACTTAAATTATTGATTATTAGATTATTGCAATAATATTCAATTGGGAATTTGTCCGATATCGGACAAGGCATTTCAATACCGGGAAGAATGTAGGTACCCCAGGCGGGTATTTGGTTACGCACCTCAGGCGTAAAATAGAAAAACCAGCCGGCTATAAGCTTGCTGGTTTTAGGTAAATAAACGATTATGGCAGACTGGGGCGATACTGCGGTTAGTATTTGAGCACTAAATAACCTGTTTTATGTTTTTTCACATCGCCTGCCTTATACTCTATCGAATAAAAATAGGTACCCGCCTGTTGTAGGGTGCCGCTGTTGCTGTGCCCGTCAAAGGCCTTGCTACCGTTATCGTAGCCTTTCGCTTCGTATATCACATCACCATTTCGGTTCATCACCTTTACGGTGTTCTCGGGGAAAGCGTTGATGCCTTCAATGGCAAAATTGTCATTAATACCGTCGCCATTAGGGGATACAGCCTGTTTAACGTTTATCTCCTGCGGCAATGCCTCAGGCAAAAGTCCGGCTTTTTGTATTACGGCTAATGCTTGCCTGTTCACGGTGCCGACCGGCAGCCTTGTAATCGTTAAAACAATATTGCGTATTGTTACACCGTCTTGTGCGTAAATCTGTACAGGAATGTAATTGATGCCAACGTTTAAAGGAATGGTAACCGGGTAATAGTTGGAGGCATATAACCATATGAAATTCCACATAATTACGGTGTGTTGGTTACTTGGAATGATGTGTAACAGCACCCCATCGGCTATATTATCTACCGTTGCTATCCAGTTATCGGTTGCTACATGTTTAAGCGTAAGGGTTCCTACCCGTGTATATGCCTGCAACTCGGCAATGTTGGTACTTGAAGAGCCTACGGCAATGGCTAGCCATAGATAACGTACAGTTACGCCATCTTGCGCAGTTATCTCTACAGGAATGTAATTGACACCTGTGTGCACAGGCACCGGTTCCGAATAGGTGTTTGATGCAACAGCAACACCGTTAATTTTAATTTTAGCATTAGCATCTGAGGTTGCAGCAAGAACCCGCAGGCTGGTGACACTTGCACTTAGCGCCGCGTTCCAGTAGTTGCTCGCACTATCCCTTTTTAGGGTACCGGGCGTTATTTTCAAAGCGCTTACGCCGGTATTGGCAGATCCGCGTACAACGGTTAGGGTAAGGGTACGTTTGGTAACACAGTCTTCTGCCGTTAGCTCTACTAAAATTGTATTTACACCAATACTTAAAGGCAACGCTGCCGAATAGGTGTTTTGGGCCGTAACTACGCCATTTACTTTAAAAGTAGCACCGGCATTTGACGCTGCTGCGATAACGCGCACGCTGGTGGTTGTTGCCCCAACGGCTGCCGTCCAACTGTCTAAAGTGCCTATCCTTAAAAGCTTGCCCGGGCTTATTTTTATGAGCGTTACGGCGGTACTTGCCGAGCCGCGTATGATGGTTATGGTAAGCTTGCGCTGAGTAAAGCCATCCTGCGCAGTTATTACTACCGGGATAACGTTTACTCCAAGATGTAACTCTACCGGGGCCGAATAGGTGTTTTGTGCCGTAACTACGCCATTTACTTTAACAGTAGCACCGGCATTTGTAGCGGTTGCCAGCACGCTTATACTGCTTATGCTGCCGGCCACTGTCGCCATCAGGCTGTCAGTTTTGGCAGTGGGCTTTAAAATACCCGGACTTATTTGCAGTGCTGTAGTGCTTACATCGGCAGATGGCTGCCTGAATAACGTTAGGGTATAGCTTTTTTTGGTAACACCGTCTGAAGCTGTTACAGCAATATTAACAGTGTTTGTGCCGGTAACCAATTGTACAAGCCTATGCGACCCATTACTTACTGTAACACCGTTTATTTTTATGCTTGCAGTACTATCGATAAGGGTAGGCGTTATCAAAGTGCTTAGTATAGTGCTGGCAAAAGTAGCGCTATATTTGAGCGTATTGGAGGAGAAAAGAGGATTTAACACGCCGTTGCTCATATACAGGCTGGTAAGCCCGGCATTTGATGACACCGAACGCAAGGTTACCGATGCGGTACTTTCCCCTATTAAATTGTGGGCAGTAATTTTAAATACGGTGGCCGGAAAGGTGCCGGTTGGCTTACCGCTGATGATCCCTGTTTTTCCATCGAATATTAAACCTGGCGGAAGGGGTTTATCAATACGATAACCGGTTAATACAATTTTCCTTACATCGATATCCTCCGCTACATACAGGCTTCCCGTACCGTCAAATGTGATGTGCCCCACTCCGTAAAATCTCGCCGACGGGCCTATTCCGTTTTCATACCCATATTTAAAGGGTGCGCCGGCAATGGTAGATACTACACCAGCCGGAGTTATTTTGCGGATGGTATAATAGTCCGCCGCGTAAATATTACCTAAATTATCCGTAGTTAAGCTACTTGGCCCCCAAAACCTGGCTGAGGTATCGGCACCATCTACAATGCCTCCTTCGGCTTTGCCCGCAATAGTAGTGACAACCCCATCGGGCGTTATCTTTTTTACCTGCCTTGCAATACCAACAAAAAAGTTTCCATTTTTATCTATTGTCATTGCGGAAGGTGCCATACCGCTAACAAACGTACTTGATTGCCCGCTAAGATCAATTTTCCGTATGCGGTTGGTTATACCCTCGCTTACATATACGTTACCGGCCTTATCCACCGCAATTCCACCCAGGTAATCTGATGCCGCCCCCCATTTGCTGACAACACCCGCCGGGGTAATTTTTTTTACCTGCCTATACAAACTGTCTGTCAAAAAAATATTCCCGGCCTTATCAATACACATCGAACCCGGAAAATAGAATTTTCCATTAGATCCGCCTGTACCGGCAAATGTACTTACTGTGCCTTGCGGGGTTATTTTTTTAATAAGATTAGACACCGCCATGGCAACATAAACATTCCCCTGGCTATCCATTGTTAAGCCCCTGATATACCGCAAACCCGCAGGCGGGTTGCGCACACCGGTGCTACTGTAAACCCCGGTAGAGTCGGCTACGCCGCTAACCTCTCCGTAATTGTTAGCCGGCACTATGCCACCGGTATTTGATGGTTGTAACGAAGTTATGGCTACCCCTGCAGTAAAAACAGGCGCGGCGCTGTAACTTATATTGGGGGCCTGCGCAAATACAAACGAACTAAATACAGCAAAAAAGGCGCTAAAAAGTAAGGTTTTCTTCATATAAAGGCTTAGGTATTGCTGATAAATCTTCTTTTAAATTATAACATGTTAAATATAACCGATATTTCTTTTAACGATGCAAAAGTAGTCATAAATAATATTCTGATTAACAGTATAATTATATACTTCAGGATAGTTCATAAACGCAACGGCCTCTGGTTTTCACCGCGGGCCGTTATGTTTATTAGAGGTTTTTCTTTGTTAACCCCGCCAGCTCTCCTGTAAATAATATTTCAACACCAGGAAGCCCGTTTTATGCACAATCTACCAGGGAAATCGCTTTTAAGGTTTAGCGGGATTTATTTTTTTTCGGAAGTGGGCGGCATGCGGTAATGAGGCAAAAGCCTGCCTATTCTCTCGGTGAGCCTAAAAGTTCGCGCAGGCTTTCTGTTGTATAGGGATATTTATCCTCCGGCAGATAGGTCTTCAATACCTTTAGTAATTGTTTCGCTTTAGCAGAGTCGGTACTCAGGGTATCTTTGCCAAACAAATCTATAAGGTCGTATCTAATCAAATCTATCGGCAGTAATTCGTTGGGGGCGTTCTTATTGACGTTCGTAAAAGTCGCGACGTGCTTTTTCAGTTCTGCCAGATATTCTTTAAGGCTGAGCTGTTTGCTGCCATTCGGATTTAGTTTGTCTACCATCGGGTAAGCACGTAAATTCGTATTCAGGCTCAACTGGTCTTCCGTACTGAACCCTTTGGTAAAGTACACATTGCGTTTAAACTTGTTCCTTTGCAGCAAAGACAGGAACAGCCTATCGCCTCTTAGAAGATAGCCTTGCTGATAGCTTGGCTTAATTACCCAGGCGAACCGTTCACCGGGAATATTTGTCGGGATGAAGATGGCAGAGTCGGCCCAGGCCCTGTACCCTAGTGAATCCCGCTCCATTTCTGTCATGCCGAAATCTACGTTATAGTCCTTTTGGAGCATTTTAGGATACCATACGGTGTTCAGCATGGCTATATCTACCACAGTGATGTCGGTGCGTAAATGCTCTGCTTTTTGTAAATAATATAAAGGGATGGTGTAGTTGTCTCCGGAAGCTATCAAAATCGCGTTATTACTGCAGCTGTTCAACATCGCGCGGTTTATAGACAAAATAAAGTCATCGAATGCACCGCGCTTTTTGCCTTCTTTAAGTGCCCATAGGGCAGAGTCGGGCTTGTTCATAAACTGGTAACCGATAGCCAAACTTCCCCATTCGGAAGTTAATTTGGAATAAGGGTCCAGTATGACGAACGGCCCGTTATATTTTGGCGATAAACTAAAAACCTGCTGCAATTCGTCCGTCAACTTTAAAACTAGTTTGGGCCCCATCGAGGGTATGGTAGACGCATCCTTGGAATTAAAGCGGCTGTAGGCATATGCCAGGCAGTAATGCGCTTCGGCATTTCTGGGGTTTAATTCAATAGCGCTGGTGAGGTATTTTATAGCAGCACCGTAATCCTGCGCATCGAAATCTTTCGCGAACTCGGCCTTCGCCCGGTTCAAAAGCGTATCAAATGGCATCTCCTGCGCGTAGCAAAAGGGCATCAGCACTATATAAAACAGGATAAGAGAGATTTTTTTCATGATGAGGTTTATCACTATAAATCTAAATAATTTCTTGATAATATAACAAAAAAACGCCGCAGGCATTACACCTACGACGTTCTACCCCCAAAACATGCTTTCTTATAAAAGCTTCTTTTGCAGGCCGCTACCCCAACGGTAGTTGATGCTTACCCGCCGCCCTTGTATTGTTCATTTTACTGGGTGTATGGTTGTTAATATTTTATTACCAGGTAACCGCTTTTGCGTTTTACCGTATCACCTGCTTTGTATTCTATCGAGTAAAAATAGGTTCCGGCTTGCAATGGCGCGCCGCCTGCGCTGCGGCCATGGAATACTTTGCCATAGTTATCGTAACCCCTGGCTTCGTAAACCAGGCCGCCGTTACGGTTCAGGATGCTTACTTTGTTGTCGGGGTAAGCGTTTATGCCTTCTATTACAAAGCTGTCATTAATGCCGTCTCCATTTGGCGATAAGCCCTGGCGCACAATCAATTCCTCCCGTGCCGGCTTATCATCTACCTGGTTTGGCTGTAGCACATCCACCTGGTTACTACCGGCCCATGCCAATGCTACAGGCGCAGGGCGGTTAACGGTTATTTCATACGATTTTTCAGTTGTTCCATTTTCTGCCGTAACTAAAATAGTTACTAAAGTTGCTGTGCCGGTTAAAGGTATTGGTGCCGAAGCAACCCCTGCCTGTACGGTTACGCCGTTTACCTGTATAGTTGCCATGGCATTGTGAGGTATTGCGGCAAATGTGATATTGTTTACACTCGCCGAAACAGACACCGCACGGTTATAGTCGGCAGGGCCTGCAGTATTTACCAATTTGGTGGCTGGGTTGGTTACAATACTGCTTAAGGTAGCCACTGATGATGGCAGCTTGCGGTTTACAGTTATTGCATACGTTTTTACGGTAGTACCATCCTGTGCCAAAACTACTATGTTGATGAGCGTAGTGACACCCAATGGAATTGGTGCAGAAAATGCTCCGGCCGCCACAGCCACGCCTTTTATTTTAATAGTTGCATTAGCATCTTGTGGTGTTGCAGCTATGCTAATGGTGCTGGTGCTGTACTCAACCGTAATCGCACTGTTATAATCTGCCGGGCCGGTTGTGGCAACCCGCGCAGCAACCGGGTTAGTAACAATACTGCTTAAAACTGCGTTGGATGATGCTTTGCGGGTAACAGTAACCTTATAGGTTTTTGTAGCAGTGTTTTGGGCGGTTACTACTATTGTAACTTCATTTGCCCCTACTGCCACTGCAATAGGCTGCGATGCCATGCCCGAGACGACGGCTACTCCGTTTATTGTAACACTTGCGGTTGCATCAGCAACTGTGGGTGTAAAAGTAAGCGTTGCGGTGCCATTACCTACTAACGCGGTGTAAGCTGTAGTTGCTGCCGTAACAGCGGGGCTTAGTGGGCTATTACTACAAGTAAGCTTAATAAGGTCGGCATTGGCAGATTGTACTGGCACCTGCAAGCTAAAGCTAAGCACGCCGGACGGCGACGCTGTTTCGGTACCAGCGGCAGATTTTGTTACCGTAACCATGGTGCCATTATAAGCAACTGCATATTTTTTACCGGGATCTAAACCGCAAAGCGTGTGGGTGCCCGCAACGGGGCCGGCATAAGCATACGATGCTACCGAAACCGGAACAGGGTACTTGGCAATACTCTTGTTGAATAAAACCACTTCGGTATTACCGTTTACGGTTATCAGGCTACCCTCCATATTGTTCTGGGTGGTGGCCATGGCTGTGGTCACCATTTCCGTAGCTATTTTGGCCCCGGGCTGCATTACCGTTACTATATCTTGCTTAAGCGGATTGTTGGGTACGCTTACTTCTGCCCGCCAGGTGTTGGTATTGAATGCGTAATTAACGCCGCTTCCATAAACATTATCAGGATTATTGCTTTCGTTTACAGCAGCCACGTTTACCACAGCAGGGATAACCGTATGTATGAATAATTTTGAATTATCTATGGTAGCGGTAACGTTATTACCGTTTACCACCGGCTGGTTTAAAAAGTGCCAGCGTAAATGTTTTTTGTATTGCCCTGCAGCGTTGGTGCTGTTCTTTGCCTGGAAATTATCATAAGTTACAAATACGTTGGAGTTACGCAGGTACAAAAAAGAGCGGTAAAAATACCGGACGGACCGCTTGCTGGTGTCGGGATTATAATAGCTTATGTAGTACGCGCTGGTAAGGTCCGACCGGAAGTACGAAAATTGATCGTTTTGCTCCTGGTGAGTTGGCTCATCATATCCAAATGAAGTTTGGCCACCAACGGTATGTGACGGATCAGGGTATGGTGGGTCGTAATCCGTGCCATCGTTTATGAATAATGTATTGCTTTGGCTGCTCCAATAAGAGTAGTTTGTAGACCCACTAATTCCGTTTCCGCCGCTTGCAGGCACCTCATTAGCCCCTACCAATAGCAGATCATCCCCATCATGGCCGTCGCCGCGTACAATTTTAAAGTGGCCCGCATTGTTATGGTTATGCTGATCATATGCGGCTACCCCCATCTCCAGCGCCGCCCAGGTTGCGCCAGTCGTCCAGTCGGACCGCATGTAAAACTTATTAAGACCGGTGTTAACCGGCACGGCGTTATAAGTATTAACCGTTGGAATAGGGTAATAAGGCTTGTAATTATAAGCCGCAGATGCACGCGTTTTGCTATAGAGCATTTTCTCCCAGGTTGTTTCGAGGTATCCAACACTGTAAATCAACAAGTTTACCGGCTTAAGCGCAGTTTTATAAAAGTATTCTATGTTTGGCCCCTGCGGTGTGCCCTCTAATATGGCAGATAAACGCAGCGGCAATCCATAAGAAGTTACACAACCCAAAAAAGAGCCGTTATCATTAGCGTTATCGTACTGAAAATTACTTGGGGTATAGGCGTGCACCAAGGCCTCCGCCGTTTTGGTCATGAATGTTTTAAAGCTGGCGTCTGTTTGCATCAGGTCTTCCCCGGTACAGCTTTTTACTAGGTAATAGTAATCTATCAGGAAACTGGTTGAGGCACCTCCATAACTCCAGCCCTGTACAGGAATCCCATCTTGTTGCGGGGCTGCTAAGATAGTTTTAGGGCCGAGGTATGATTTTGAAGCGCCAGAAGGTAAGCCGCCTTTAACTGATTGCGTAAAATAATTGTGTGCAGTCTCTGCAGATGTTGTGGTATTCGGGTTTAAGCTGCCGGGTGTACCTATAGCGCGCTGACGGGCAAAATCAATCATCTTTTGCGACATCGGGTCGTCGCTGCCAATGGCGTAGCCCATATAGCCGGCACATATCAGGTGCCCAATAAAATAGTTGCCGGTGGGGTCGTCCTGCAGCTGGTTCAGTACATAAGGTTTGGCGCTCATAAACGTGAACCAATCCTTCATTACGTTCAGCAGCGCGGCTTTACGTGTTGCGCCAAGTTCATCATAACACCAATCGTATATAACGGCTATTGTTTTACCCACATGGCGGGTGGCATAAGAACTATTGTATTGAAATATATTTGGCTGATAAGTGGTGTTCGGAGGGTAGTCCGCATAGCCTTTTATAATCACATCTGCCAATGCCAGCATTTTGTTAGAATAAGCTGTAGCGTTTGCGCCGGCATTATTGGTTTTGGTGAGTTGGTGCGCCATACCCAAAATAAGGGCAGCTTCTTCCCAGTTACTTCCGCAGTAGGAATAAAACACGTCGCCGGTATTGTAGTAAGCCGAACTCCCTGCGTTAACCGGGTTCCACGGTATAACAGTATGTGGTAAATATTTATTTGCAGCAGCCAAAAGGTTGGTCCAGTCGGCGCTGTTGCTGTTCTTCTTGGCAAACAGGGCCGCTTTGGTGGGCGCATCTAAAAATATGCGGGGGCGGCTGGCTACCACCGGTTGCTGCGCAAAGGCCGTTAGCCCCAATGTTAAATTCAAGAAACATATAAGGGCAAATTTGCAGCTAAACTTGTTTAGCAGAAAGAGAAGTAATTCCTCCAGTTTGCGGCGTAGGTACTTTATCATAGGTGTGATTTTAAGGTGTTAAGTAGTATGTATCACCGTATGCCAATCTCCTCAAACATTTAAAGCTACTGCTTACGGCTATATTTTGCACAAAGATACCTGTGCGCACGCTGGTGAAAAATCGTCTTTTAGGGTGATATTTTAATCACGGCTTTTTTGCTTGCTTTGAGGCGACTTAAAACGCAGAATATCGGTTAGATTTTGGTGAATAATCATCAGTAAAAATCTGCGGGGCTAAAACATTATATTTTGTTACTTTAGGTGAAAGTATATGCTTTTATAAAACCTACACCGAATGCAACGTTTTTACGCCTTAATTTTACTGCTATTTATAGTAACGCTTAGGCTGCAAGCGCAAAACCCGGCCATTGATAGCCTGAAGAAAATTATTGCATTGCACAAGGGCGATGAAACTGAATGCATCACCCTGAACAGATTGGCCTCGCAACTTACCCGGTACGATATGAACCAGGCGAAGTATCACCTCTTCAATGCCATCAGGCTGGGTACTAAAGTAAACAGCCCGCGTAGCCTTAGCGCATCATACGCGCAATTGGTCACTATTTATTATGGTACAGGGTTGCGAGACAGTGCCGAATATTATTTAAGTAAAGCGAAAGAGATAGCAGACAATGCCAATTCGGGCTCTAAAAATGATATCAGGGCAAAAATGAATTATTATAGTTCGGCGGGGTTGCTCTATAAAATGGAAGGCAATTATAACAAGGCCCAACCTAATTTTTTAAGCGCACTGGAATTGAGTAAAAAATTGGGGCAGGACCCCTCGGACCTTGAAGGCACTGCCGGGCAATCCCTTAATGTTGGCAATACTTATGTAAACCTTGCCGACTATAAAAAAGCACTGGCCTACCACCTGAAGGCCTTGAAGCTTTTTTTGCAGGTTAATAGCCAAAAGGGCGTATCGTTTTCCTACCAGGCCCTGGCCGAAGATTTTACCAAGCTGCAACTGTATGGCCAGGCGCTCCCCTATGCCTTACAAGCGCAAGCCCTCAAAAAAACAATAAACGATAAACGCGGGGCATCGTCGGCAAGTATTGGGCTGGCCATTATATACCGGGGGTTAAAAAGATATGAAGATGCCCTTGTACAGTTTAATATAGCGCTGCAAGTATTAAAAGACATGAATTTGACTGCCGAGCAGGTAACTACCCTTACAGAAATTGGCAACACCTACGGCGAAATGAACAAGCCACAGAATGCCATTGCCTGGCTTAATAAAGCGCGGGCTTTGGCTGCAAAAATGGGCGATACCGCTGCCGCCACCATTATTGATACCAAAATAAACTACCTGCAGGCCGGCACAAAGGCAAAAAAACAATCGGAAGAGAAGCTGCTTACGGCTGTAAATACATCGATAAAAAGGGGGGATAAACAACAGGAGGTTGATAATTATAAATACCTGGCCAAATTTTATGCCGACGAAAAGGACTTTGAGAAGGCCCTTTTGTATAACGAGAAATACCACGCCGCCATAGATGCCATCCAAAACAACGAACTTACCCTTCAGATAAAAAAACTGGAAGAAAACTTTAACGTACAGCGCAAAGAACAGGAAATTGCCCTGCTGAAGAAAGACCAAAAGATAAACAAAACAAACCTGGAAAAGCAAACCACGCTGCGATATGCATACATTGTAGTGGGTGGCCTGCTCCTGCTCATCATCGCCATAGCGGCTTACCGCAACGGTACCATCCAAAAGGCGAAGGGTATCATAGAAATGGACGAGATGCGCATAGCCATTGCACGCGACCTGCACGATGATATCGGCTCGCGGCTTACCAATATCCAGTTCCTTACCGAGCTTTTCCGCCAGCCCATTACCGGGCCGAAGAGCGAGAAGGATTTCATCATAGATATACGGGAAGAGTTGCTGGCATCTACCGAGGCGCTCGACGAGATCGTATGGAACATGAAGACAAAGCCCGACGACCACAGCACTCTGCAGGTGCGCATGATGCGCTACGCCGGAGATATATTCGACGACCATGACATCGAATACCGACTGGATATGGACGAAAAATTTGCCGATAACACCCTCTCGCACGAAAAGCAGCGTGACGTATTTTTGATGTATAAAGAGATACTAAACAATATCCGCAAGCATGCTGCCGCCAAAAACGTGGCTATATCGCTTAAGGCCGATAAGGGGCAGATGCAGATAACCATCAAAGATGATGGCAGGGGTTTCGACCCGGATGCCGTAAAAAGCAAGGGCCGCAACGGCCTGCAGAACATTAAAACCCGTATAGAAAAATGGGGCGGCAAACTGACAATGCAATCAGATAATGGCACGCTGGTGAGCGTCACCATCCCGATAACCAAAAAAAACAAACCCTGGGGCGTAAAGCGTTTCCAAAGGGTATAACCTAGAAGAATATGGAACAGAAACTGGTGATATTTGAAGATAATGAGGCCCTGCGCAGCTCGCTGGTATATCTTTTAAACTCACAGAATTATAACGTAGTAGGCGATTATAACAACGTAAACAATGCGTTAACGCAAATAAACCTTACCCAGCCCGACCTGGTGATTATGGACATTGACATGCCCGGCAAAGATGGCATTACCGCCGTAGGCGAAATAAAAGAGGTACGCCCCGAAACTATCATTATTATGTACACCCAGTTTGAAGATGACGAACGGCTGTTCAAAAGCATTTGCGCTGGGGCAGATGGCTACATCCTCAAAAAAACCTCGCCCGAAAAGTTTTTCGATGCTATTAAAGATGTGCTGAATGGCGGTGCGCCCATGTCGCCGCTGATTGCTAAAAAGGTAATCAACTCCTTTAAAATGCAAAAACCCGCAAGCAGCAGTAGCCCGCAGCTTAAGTACGACCTAACCAACCGCGAGGCCGAAATACTGCAGCTGCTTACCAAAGGCTACAGCGTAAAACTGATAGCACATGAGATGTGCATTGCCTACGATACCGCCCGATCGCACCTGCGCAACACTTATCGCAAGCTGCACGTAAATTGCGGCAAGGAAGCCATTGCCATTTTGCTGGCCGATAAAATTAGCTGATTAATATGGATGAGAGTTCATCGGCGACATCAAATTCGGTGATTTTACGTACAAAAAGAGGCTGTATCATAAATACATTTTAGGCATTTTACTTAAATTAAATTTGGCTTTGTGTTCTTTGCGTTTCTCCCTTTGTGGACTTTGTGGTAAAATTTTAACCACAAAGTCCGCAAAGATTGGCATATAGTTTAGCGCAAAGGGCACAAAGCCTATCTTGACCAAATTTAGTTGGTTGTTGTTTAACCCTGGGTTTTATTTATGATACAGACTCTCTTCTTTAAAGTTTTGACAATACTTACAAAAGTTTCCTTTGCAGGTCGGTACCCCAGCGGTAGCTGATGCTTACCTCGTGGGTGGCATTGTTGAAGCCCCCCAGGTTGGTAGATGATGTATTGAACTGGTAACTGTAGCCAACTTTAAAGCTGTTGGCATTTACCGAGATGATGCCCGCCACCTGCTTGTTGGTGCGGTAATTTACCCCAAGGCCCAGCTGCTCTTTGAGGTAGAAAGTGCCCGAAAAATCCGCCACCACAGGCGAGCCCTGCAGGTACGATACCAATGCCGCAGGCTTCAGCTGCACGTCCTCGTTCAGCTTTGCCAGGAAGCCGCCGCTAAAGTAGTAGTGGCTGCGCAGGTAATTGGCCTGCTGTACCGATGCGTTCCCCAGGTTGCGGAAGCTTAGCTCCGGTACCGAAAGCCCCACGTAGTAATTATCCCCGTAGAACATCACCCCGAAGCCGATGTTGGGCTTCGTCTCCCTAACGTCCTGGCTGAAGAGCGGGTCGCTGGCATCCAGCGTGGAGTAATTGGCCACGTAGCTACGGATGCCCGCATTCAATGACACCGAAAGGTAGCTGCCGCCACTCAACTGTACCGATTTGGCGAAGAAGGCGTTCACCTCCGTTTGATTCTCTACCGCGAACTTATCGTTCACCACGAAGAACCCTGCCGCTGCCCCCATTTGCTCCAGCGCAAAGCTGCCGCTGAGCAACAGGCTGCTCGGCGCGCCCTCCAAGCCTATCAGCTGCCTGCGACCCAGCACGTTGAGGCTGTTGGCCTTATCAAGCAGCGAATAAGCAGGGTTAACGGGCGTAAGGTTATCTGCATACTGGTTATAGCTGAACATGTTCTGCTGGGCCATTGCCCTGCTGCCCGCAAAGAGCAACAGGAACATAACTATCAACTTGATAAAATTGGGTTTTCTGATGCTAATGGTACTCTCTTTTTCTATCACTTTTATCTGCGGTAAGGTTATCAATATTCGATCACAAGATAACCACTTTATATTTACTTATTAAAGGAAATTGTTTGCAGGTTCTTTTTTGGAGGAGAGGGTTTTGCAATTTTTGGCTCTAATTCTTTTCCTGTTTGAATTTAAACACAGCGGTCGTGAGAAGGCTCGGAGGCCGCAAAGATATGCCGGCTCTATTTGCTAGTTCTGAAATGGTTTAGTGTAAACCCATAGCCGGATTATGCCCTAAAAGTGTTCCAATTCCACGAAAAAAGTGTTCCACTTATTCTTGTAGCATTTATTTAACTTATTAACAATAAGGATGTTGCGTGCTTTACGGTCTTATACGGCTATAGGTTTACACTAGTGTAAACTTTTTTCAGGACGACACATACTTAAAGCATAGGAGTGTCCCAAAGTGTTCCGCAAAAAACTGCAACTATTTGATAATCAACAACTATTTAAAAAATGGTGTTCCACATTCAAAGTGGAACACTTGCCGGGATAATGGGCATAAAAGCTGTAAGACCGGTGGTCTATTTCAGCGTGAATTGATACAAGGCGGCATCTTCTGCACCCAGTTTCAGGCTGATGCCATTGTCATATGTAATAGCATTATCCTGCAAGACCTCTTTTACCGATGCTATGCGAGCCGCATCCAAACCAAGCCGCTGCGCCGAAAGCGCGTATGTTTTGGCCTGCTTGCCGTAGTTGAAGACCGCCAGGTAAAATATTTTGCCCACCTGCTTTACAAACACTTCGGATGCACCAGTACCCGTGTTCCCCTCCACCGGGCGAAAGGCTTTGCCGTTCTTAACCAGTTGCAGCAAATCGGCGTTCTGGTAGTATTTTTTGATGCGCGCGGTCCATTGCCCGGTTGTGGACAGGTCGTCGCCGCTTATCCAGGTGCCGGTTACCAATGCCGATAGCAGGCGCGCGCGGTTAGCCCCCTCCTTTTCATCATTGAACACTACGTGGTCGGCATCTATGTAGTTGTACAGATAGGTTTGCCACCAGCCGTAGCTTACGCTATTGAGGGTGTATTGCGTATTTTCGATGCTTTTGAAGGCATCGCAGGCAATGCGGCGCATGTGGGTGTATCGCCCCGTAGCCAGGCTTGGCGATATGGCGGCGTACACCAGCATCTGGCTGCCCAGTTGCTGGTTAAGGTATTCCATACCGGCTTTGTAGGCCTGCATGCCGGTGGTTACCTTGGGGTCGTAAAAATGTTCGCTTTCTACCGCGCCGTGGCCCAGGAAGTCGATTTTTATCATGGTAAAACCGCAGGCCTTCAGCTTGCCTATGACGTACGCTATGCGTGCTTTTGTACCCGGGTGCGTTGGGTCGAGGGCACGGGCACCGTCTATATCGTGATAGCCGTTGCCGGTTTTGGTCCACATATCGCCGAATTTGTATTGGCCGCCATCGGCAATCCTGTCGGGCCCGCCGCCATGGCCCCAATCGGTAAAAGGTGCCCAATATACGCCGGGCTCAAGGCCCTTGCTTTTGCAGTAATCGGCAAGCTCTTTCAGTTTGCTGTAATCGCCGTGGCTAACCATCATATCCCAATACGAGTCCAGGTCGATATAAGCCGTATTCCCGGTGCGGAATGCGGGGATGCTATCAGCAAAAAAGTTGGCCACCTTTACGGTTTTATCAAAGCTGATGTGTTCCTGTATCACGCCCCAGCTGTTCCAACCAAGGGGTGTAGGTTTAGTCCAGTTGAAGATAAAGGGCGGCTCGGCAATGCGGTTGGCTTTGCCGTATGCCTCCATCCCGATGCGCCAATCGGCAAAGCCCCCCACGAATATTTTCGGCGACCGCACCATGTTGCCACTGATAGCACCATGAGCAATTTTATCGCGGGTAACGGCCTCCGCGGTATAGCCTGCCCAAACCCGTACCCGGTTTACTGACGTGCCTGCCTGCGTTTCTACCCCTGTTTTCCATACTTCGTGCTCTACCGAACCGGCAACAATGCCCGCCCGGCTATCGTTGGCGTACACCGCCCCTACTACGGCACTCATGCCTTTGAAACCTTCGGCAAATGGCTTAGCATTAAAACTGATGAAGGTATCGTTATCAAATGGTACGAACAGACTGCGTACATCCTGCCAGGCAACGGCCTTAAACTCGCCAATGAGGGGCTGCATACTATTGGTACTTAGCTTATCGCCGCTAAAGGATAACTCGGTAAGGAAATATTCGCGACCGGGATAGGTATAAAACACCTGCTTCATCAGCGGCTTGCCCGTTGCGCTAAGCACAATAATATGCTTAGTGCCTTTGCCAAAGCCGTCGGTGATCGGTATCCTGTAGTGCTTGCGTATCTCGTAGTTCGTGCTGCTGAGGGTATCACCGTTCACCTTTGCCGAGGCGTAGATGCCTAAAAAAACCTCACGACCGTTTTGCGATACATTATAAGTACCGTTGCGCAGGTTATAGCGGATGACCCCTGTTTTGCCAAAAGGCATTGCCACCATAGCAGGCGGCTTCGCCGAAGCCGGGAATATGAAAACCACTGCAAACAATAAGCAGATCAAATAGCAGATATAGAGTTTTAGCATGATAATATATAGGAGCTTACGCCTTTACCGTTTGTACTAATTTCACCTGTCCGTTTATCTTCACATTCACTTTCCGGGGGAGGGAAGAGATTATCTTATAGCTAATCACCTTCCCATTCAACCAACTAAAATTTACGATGTAATTCCCCCGGGCTTTCACACCCTTAACCTGGCCCGATGCTTTCCAGCTATCGGGTACTGCCGGCAGCAGTTCTATGAAACCGGCGTGGCTCTGTATCAACATTTCTGCTATACCCGCCGTGGTGCCGAAGTTGCCATCAATCTGGAACGGCGGCCCCGCCGATAATAAGTTTGGATAGATACCCCCGCCCGCGCCATAGTTGATATCGGTACGGGTGGTGGGTTTCATAATTTCGGTAAAGAGTTTGTAGGCGCGGTTGCCATCGTGCAGACGCGCCCAGAACAATAATTTATAGGCGATGGACCAGCTCGGCCCATCGTCGCCCCTGGCTTCCAGTGTTTTTTTGCAGGCTGCTGCCCAATCCGGAGTACCTTCGGGCGTGATAAGCGATGCCGGGTACAAACCATACAGGTGCGAAACGTGCCTGTGCTGCAAATCGGTTTGTTTATAATCTTCCAGCCATTCCATCAGGCTGCCATCTTTGCCTACTTGGCCTGCGGGAGGCAACAGCTTCAGTTTAGCAGCAAGCGTTTTGGCGAAATCGGCATCCTTGCCCAATAGTTTGGATGCAGTAATCACATTGCCGAAAAGCTCGCGGATGATTTGGTTATCGATGGTTGGCGCAACGCAGATGCTGGCCGTTTTGCCGTTGGGCAGGTAAAAAGTATTCTCGGGCGATGAAGAGGGCGAGGTAACCAGCCAGCCGGTTTTCTCATCTTTAACCAGCATGCTGCTGTAAAACTGTGCCGAGCCTTTCAGTATGGGGTAAATATCGGCCAGGTATTTCTTATCTTCCGAGAAAGCGTAATGGTCCCATAGGTTGTTGCACAGCCAGCCCGAGCCTGCCTTGGTTACCCCCCATGAGGCGCTTTCGCCAGGCTCAGTAAAACCCCAAACGTTGGTGATTACGTGCGCTACCCAGCCATCGGCGTTGTAATAGGCTTTGGCGGTGCGCTGGCCGGGTTCAACCATGCCTTTTACCAACTGGGCAAGCGGCAGATTCAATTCCGAAAGATTAGATACCTCTACCGGCCACTGGTTCATCTGTATGTTTACGTCCAGGTGGTAATCGCCGTTCCATGGCGTTTGTATCTGGTTGGCCCACAGCCCCTGCAGGTTGGGGGGCAACAAGCCTACACGGGTACTGCAAATGCTCAAATACCTGCCAAACTGGTAAAAAAGCACGGGTAAGCCTTTATCAGCATTGGGGTTTTGATGGAAAGTGAGTAGCCTTTTATCAGTTGTTCCATCGGGAGCGGTACTGACGCCTAAATCTACCGACACCCTTTTGAACAGTTTTTGATATTGGGCAATATGCGCTGCTTTTTCGGCAGCATAGCTGTTCTTTAGCGCGGCAGCGAGTTTGGTATCCACATTCTTTAAGTCCGCGCCGCGGAAATCAGTACCCGCAGACAGGTAGATGATAACTTCTGTAGCATTCTTTACTACCAACACGTTGCCATCGTGGCTTAGGCTGCCGCCGGTTAGTTGGGCCTTTACTTTGGCCAGGTATTGCATACCGCCCGCGCTGGTACCGCTTGCGAGCTGACCTGTCATTTCCAGGCAGCCTTTGTTTTCGATTGTGGTGGCGCGTTCGGGCCGCGAGATGGCTATGCTGAAGTTCAGTTGCCCCGGCTTATCGGCAGATAATTTGATAATGCTTACATCGCTGCCGAAACTGGTAAAATACTCGCGCTTGTAGGTAACTCCGCCCTTCTGAAATGTGGCCGATGCTACCGCATTATCCAGCGAAAGCTCGCGTTTGTAATTGCTAACCGTGGCATTCGCATCGGCGTAATTGAATTTAAGCTGCAAGCTGCCCAGCGTTTGGTAACAACCGAAAGGCACCCCGCCCGAGCCTACGCCCTTGCAGATGAAATTCTTGTCGACCAGCGCCTGTGCCTCATCATTCTTGCCTTCGGCAAGCAGGCGGCGTATTTCGGGGAGGCTTTTATAGGCCTCGTAGTTATTGGCGTCCTGCGGGGCGCCGCTCCACAGGGTGATATCATTGAGGGTAATGTTGTCTTCGTTAGTGCCGCCATCGGGCATCATACCCAATCGGCCGTTGCCTAAAGGCAGGGTTTCCTCCCAGCGGCTGCCGGGTTTATCGTACCAAAGTTTTAGCGGCTTGCTTTGCGCAAAAGCGCTGATCGTAGCGGATAAGGAGAAAATAATAAACAGGTAACCGTGTCTTTTCATTCTATTTGGTTTATTGCATGGAACCGCTTTTAAACAATACCGCGGGCAATGGCTTGTGCTGTTCCCCTCTTGAGAGGGGTGGAGGGGTGTGTTAGGCGTTATACATATCGGCTAACACACCCCAGCCACCACTTGTGCCCAGCCCGCCCCCTCTCGAGAGGGGAATTGAAAAATCAAAAGCGGCTTCCTTCTATTTGTTCAATTTGATTGGTTGCATTAAAAATAAAACCTTATCCACTGCTAAAAAATGGATAAAATCCTAAAAAGAATGGATTATTCGCTCCTTAAAAAGTTCACGATACGGCAGGCATAACCCTTGCTGGCCGGGGCGTGCGTACTGCCTATCTTCAGTTTCAATACATGCTTACCCGGCTTCAGGTTACCATCGAACAGCACATACCAGGGCAAATGCAAAAAGCCGCTCCACTGGGTGTACAGATTGATGGGTTTATAAGCTTTCCCATCGATAGTGTAAGAAACAGCGCCCGCATCCCCGCCGGATACGATGGCAATGCCTATCGCCCTACCGGTAAAATTCAAGGTCAATTCAGCCCCAGGTTTATCGGCTGAAAGCACCGGCACGTTCACGAAACCCGGGCGCGTGCCGAGGCCATCGGTGGGTGTCCAATTAGGGTTGATGCTCCAATTCGCGTCGTGCTTTGCATTGTTGATACTGTAGTAATCGCCGTTCATGAAACTGGCGGAGTTAAGAAATTGTTGGCCCGGCTTTGCTATAAGGAGTATGCTGTTGCAGGCCTGCAGCAAGGCCTTTATATTGGCGAAGTAAAGCTCCTGCCCAAACGGTGCGGGGTGCAGGTCCTTAAAATCTTTGTCCCAATCAAATTCCTTGTTCTGAATTTTATCGTAAACCTCTTTTGCCATGTTGATGGATGGCAGGCCATATTGCGCTGCCACCAACTCGTGATTGGTAACTTCTACAGGTATTTTGCCCGATGCATAATCGCGGCTTTTATCCGGATCCGCGAAGGATATCAACACAATATCTATCATAGGGTTGCTGCGCTTGGCATGCAATACTATACCTTCCAAATCGCGCACCTGCGTTACGCTATCCGTGCCGTTTACGCGGTCATTCACGGCAGCTTCTATAAATAGCAAGTCTACCTTGCCCGAATCGAGCACATCGCGTTTCAGGCGGAATACATGCGGCAAACTGCCCAGCGAGGGTATGCCTGCAGCGATGAACCTGAATTTTGTACCAGGAAAAGTTTCTTTTAAGTAAGTGGTGACTTTATTGCGCCAGCCTGGGTTATATGTGATTGAGCCACCTAAAAAGGCTACCGTTACAGGTCGGTTTTGGGCGATGGCGCTGTAAAAATTCCCGAGGCCATTACGCTTATCAAAATAAAAACCGTAGGGCATTGTCGGCTCCACAGGGTATGAGTTGCTCATCAAAAAGTCGGCGATAGCCTCCGGATGCTCGATGATGAAATGGTGTCCGAACAGTTCCTGCGGCTGCTTATCAATCACTACTTCTGTCGCGGCTCCGCCAAGGGCTCTGTAATTCTTTAACAAAATGTTGGAGTTCTCGGCAACCGGCACCAACTTATCGGCATTGCTGATGTAATGTAGCAACGGCACATGGAATGCCGCCAGCCCCTCTAAATTATCGATGGGATTATCTTTAAAAGCCAAAGCCTGCGCTTCGGTAAAGCCGAACACTTGTTTAAATTGCTTCCACGATGTGGTATCGCCCATGCCAGCACCTTTGCCGCCCGGCCAGCTTTTGATATCGCAAACCGGGGTTTCGCCATAAATGCTGCTCACTTTATCGGGATTGCGTTTGGCCCATGCATAGGCATACAAACCACCGCGACTCACGGCCTCCAGCGCTGCCTTAGTGCTGAAAGCTGCATTCTTAAGCAGATAAGCATAAAACTTATCCCAAACCTGCATCGCCTGCGGACTGCCATATTGGTTATCTACATCAACATAAGCCACGTACATGCCGCGGCTCAGCAATATGCTGTCTGCATCGGTATGCCAGTCGGGGAAAGAAGAGCGCCAGGCCCAGGGGTTTCCGGACAATGGTTTATTGGGTTTTACGTAATAAGCAGGATGCCCGTCAATGGTAAAATTAACGCGCTCGAAGCCTTTCCATTTAACGTTGGCGGTTTGCTTTTGCTGCGCACTTGACGGCAAAACAAGACCTGACAAAAGTAAAAGGAGGGAAAAGTATTTAAGCATAGGTGTGTACGTACAGGCTGTTTCTTCTATGATTGCAGTGCAGCCATACATCAACGAATTTAAGAGCTTTAAAATCAATAAGCCATCCATTTTTTAAAACGAATGGCTTATTGATGTGCGTATCGGCTTGAATAAGGTTTAATTCAATACGTCGTTCCAGAAGGTCATCTCGCTCATGTTGCTGTAGTTGCCGTCGCCGGTGGTTACGTGCTTGATACGTACGCGGATATACCTTACCGGCGGCACCGTGCCAAAATCGTATTTCTGGGCGTTGATGCCATCATCAGTCCTTTTGATATCTTTCAACAATGTCCAGCCTTTGGAAATCATCTCGGCGCTCCAACCGCCATCGCGCGGCGATAAAGTTGTTGCAGCATCGGTGATATCTGCTATGCCCCAAATCTCGAACTGGTCGGGGTTGTTGCAGCAGTTACGGCCAATTTCCTCTATAGAAGTCAATTTTTTGTAAACTTTGCCCATATCGAAAGTGATGGTGTGCGGCATGCCGTGATCGCCATCGCTGTGGAAAATGTTAGGGTAACCCTGCGGGCCGTTAGAACCGTCCCACAATTTGCTTACACTGGTTTGGCCTTCGTAAGTACCCGCATCGCCGTTTAAGCGGTTCTCGCGGAACAAGGCTTTGTTACATTGTGCTATCCCGGTAATGGTGGGGAACGTACCATAGTTAGCCACATAAAAGGTATCTATAGAGTTCTTATCCGGCACATAACCAGACCGGAATTGCACCGGTGCGCCCGATTTGTAGTCGGTAAGCGTGATGCCCAAACTATCCGGTTTCAGTTGTTTTACTACCTCTACCCCACTTCGGTTAGTGTATTTAATATCCGTACCTACGTTTACCACGCTGGTATCCCTTGATAGGAAGTTAAGCCTGATGTTACCATTCTCGCTCACCGTGAAAGGGTTGGCAGCATCGATAGTACGGTTGAGCAAACCTGACTGATAGATAGGCCCATAAACCTTTACGTTATTAATATCCAATGGAATAGAACGGTTACCTTTCGCATCGTACGAGTAGACAGTAAACGAATAGATATACTCGTTCAAACCCGGGATAACGGCGGTTATAGAATCGGCCGTATTATGATTGGTAGAGTTGATGGTTACCGAATCGGCCTTGTTGTTCCAATAAATCACGTACTTGGTTATACTTGGATCGGGGCTTGGGTTCCAAACCAGGGCGGCGCGCAGGTTGCCGCTTTTGGCGTGTATTTTTGCAACCACACCCGGGTAGGTTACTTCCTTATTATTAAGGAAATTCTTAAAGTCTTTATCCTTGTTGCCGCAGCTAAGCAAGCCAAGCAGCAAACAAGAGAACAGGCCTATATTTAAAAGATTTTTCATAATTTCTTATTTAATTGAGCTGTTACTGTGGTTTACCATAAACGGTGACTTCCATTAAGTGGGCAACATCGCCTTTACCCCAGGTATCGTGCACCAAAATGCGCAGGTATTTTACCGGCGGTGCCGAAGTTGGGAACACGAAGTCTACCCCTGCTTCCACGAATTTCTCGTCGGCAGCATTGGTAAAGCCCGGTTGCAGGCCCGAGGGCGGGTTTGGATAACGGTAATTGCTCAGGTTTGTCCAATCACCTATAACCGTGCCGGCAGGTGCCGATTGCGGCAACACCACATCGGCAGGAGAAGCTGCGTTAGACCCCCAGATGGTAAAGTTTTTAGGGTTACCGTGGAAGAAAGCATACTCCAGCGGGCGTTCGTAAATTTTTATACGGCTAAGCTGTGTAGTTACGCCAATGCCGAAGGTACACTGAATGGGTTTGCCCGTGCCCGGTTGCGTATGCCATCCGTTTGAGTAGCCGTCGGTTTTGCCATCCCACAAGTAAGGTAAATCCCAGCCGTAGCCTATTTCGCTATCGCTCGACTGGCGATAAACCGAGAATTTGGATTTATCCAATTGTGTTTCGAACAGCGGTGTAAGCGTTACGATGGTGGTATCAGACAGGTTACCGAACTGGTCGGTGACGTACACGCCAAACTTGGTAGGCACCGAAGGGTATCCGCGTACGGAGTAACTGATGGTATCGGTATTGGTGTAATGCTGATCCGCAACCTCCAATGCCTCGGTGGTTTTATCGAGCGCTACCAGTATCACCCCTACCTCTTTGCGGTTTGGGTTGAAGGCGTTGATGTGCACCCCACCAAAATCTGTAGCGATGGTAACCGTAGGTTTTATCAATTTATAAAACGGTGTGTTCGGGTGCACTGTAACTTTTACAGGGTCTGATGATACGTTGGCACGGCTTACCACGGTAAGCGTTACATCGTAATCTTTCACTGCGGCAAAACCATCAACGGTAACCGTATCAGTATAATAGCTCGATTTGGTTTCGCGCGAGGTTTTATCGTTGATATTGTACTTGGCCAGCACGTACAATATATTATCCGAGTTTGGCAAATCGTACGTAATGTACGCGCCGCCGTTGAAGTTTTTAACCGCTATATTGGTAATTACGCCCGGCTTGGTCTTATCTGTAGATACCGGCTCGGTATTGAAGCCCTCGTTCTTTTTGCAAGAGCCTATGATACATACCAGCACCAGCGAAGCCAGCCATAGCGTTGTTCTTGTGGAAAATCTGTTTATCTTTTTCATATATCTATACTTTTAAGATGTCCTCTGTTTTTAAAACCTACCAGTATGAGTTTTGTACCAGGTTGCTGTTTACGATCAAATCCTGATCTTTTATCGGCCACAGGTAATTCCTCACCCCGAATACCGAAGTAAATACGGTATGCGGCTGGTAGTAGTTGGCAGGCTGTGCTTCGTAAACATTCCAACCTTGTATCGGCTGGCTCAGCACATTCTGCATCTCTTTCCAACGGCGCAGGTCCCAGCCGCTTTGTGCTTCGAAACAAAGCTCTATACGGCGTTCCTGGTGAATAATCTGGCGCATGCCATCTTTAGTAGTAACCTTGCCGGGGTTGTTAGAGTAGCTCGTCCACGCGGTAACTACGCCTGGTAAGCCTGCGCGGGTGCGCACCTTATCTATATAGGTAGCCACTTCGCCGGTTGGGCCGCTTTGCTCATTCAGCGCTTCGGCGTATAACAGGTATAAGCCTGATAGCCGCATTAAAGGCAAACGGTAGCTGATTTCCTGGAAACCATCATCGTAAACCGAAAGGTAATTTACCAGCTTTTTTGGCCAGTAGCCGGTAATATTGAGTGTGTTTATATCCTTAGGGCCGGCGAACGATTCGATACCGCGTGCCTCTACGTGGTACATATCGGTAAGGTTTACCTTGCCGTTACCAAACCATATGCCACCATCGAAACCAAGGTTGGCGTACATGCGCGGCTCGCGGTTAAAGTGTTCTTTAACGGTAGAGTAGCCTTTTGCAATGTAAAAACGACTTGCATCGTCGCCCGTTTTAATAGAATAGCGGCCTGCGTAATCAAAGGTTTTATCCTCGTTAATCGGCACGCCCTTATCGCTATAAAACATCTCCTGCGTTGCCAAAGGCACTGCAAAAAGCGATGGGTTGCTGAATATGTTGATAACCGATTTATTGGTTAAACGCGGCGTAGCATATCCCTGGAAAGGGAAGGTTGGGTTTAGGGCCCAGATGAGTTCGCTGTTCAGTTCCCACTTCTCAGTAACAGCGTTCTGTATCGATAGCACCTTGCGCAATGAATCGGGCAATACGGTAATGTTTGCCGGCGGGATAAAAGTGTACAGGTGCATGCCAGCTGCTTCGCACTCGGTAATGGCGGCTTTAGCAGCGTCGGCGGCAAGCTTCCATTTATTGGCATCATAAGCAGCCGGGAAAAGCGCGTTGCCGTCTTTATCCTTTAGGCTTACGTAATCGGGGTTGCCGTTATACAAGGGGCTTGCGGCGGTGGCCAATACTTCGGCTTTTATAGAAAGCGCGATAGGCTTGGTGATGCGGCCCAGCTCCTGAACCTGATTGCCGATAATCGAAGGCAGATCTGGTGCGGCTTCGTCAAGCAAGCTTACGATGTAAGCGAACGTATCGTCTACAGTTGCGCGTTTTACTTTTATCTCATCGGTTGATGCGGTGATGTCCAGGTTTGTTTTTACCAAAGGTATCGGGCCGTACATACGCGCCAGGTAGTAGTGGTAATAAGCTTTCAGGAATTTTACCTCCGCTATCCAGCGTTTCTTCTCGGCTATCGACAAATCTACCGGCTTATCTATATTCTCCAGCATGATATTGCACCTGCGGATAGAACGGAAGATAGCCTGGCCGTGGTTTTCGCCATCCCACCAGTTAAGGCCGGGGTTATTGCTGTTTTGCGTACCGCGCAACAGGCTAAAACCTGTTTCATCGAGCGGGTGCTTGGTTAAATTATTGGGATACACAATTTCTCCCGAAGTAACGAAACCGGGGTTTGCTGTTGCATCATACATTTGCTGTAAAGTTGCGTAGCAGGTAAACAGGTAGTTCTCCGCTTCGTTACGGTTGCGGAAAGCATATTCCAGCGTACCGGTATTATCAGGCGCAACGTCCAGGTATTTCTTGCACGACCCGCCCAGTAGCAGCACTGCTAAAACGCATACGATTTTTGATATTTTTTTCATATTACTGATATGTAAATGGTGCTGATTATAAGTTGACATTGAGGCCTATGTTGAATACCTTTTGTATGGGGTACGAGAAACCATTGCCGCCAATTTCGGGATCCCATAATTTGAATGGGCTCCAGGTAAATAAGTTAAGGCCGTTGAAGTATATGCGGGCCTTGGTCATGCCTAAGCGCTTGGTTAAACTGGCAGGCAGGCTGTAGCCAAACTCTACCGATTTTAAGCGCAGAAAGCTGCCGTCGCGCATCCACCAGGTACTGCCTTGCCTGTTGTTCTCTATCTGGTTGCCGGTTACCCCAAGGCGCGGATATTGCGCATAAAGGTTTTGGTTATCTACGCTCCAGTGGTCATCAGCAAAAGCTTTAAGCAATTGTGTGTTGCCGCTTGCATAAGCACCATCGGGGCTTTGTATGAAGGGGCTGGTACGGCTTGGATCGATAAAGAAACTTACCTGTGCCTGGCCCTGGAAGAAGGCAGAAAGATCGAAGCCTTTGTAGCCACCAGAAACGCCGTAACCGTAAACGATTTGCGGGATGGTTGGGTAACCGATAAAGGTTTGGTCGGCACCGTCAATCTTGCCATCGCCGTTCAAGTCGCGGTATTTGATATCGCCACCTTTTGGCGCAATGCCATTGGTAGAGAATATCTGTGTTGGCGAGTTGGCGGCTTCGTTATCATCAACAAACAAACGCTCGGCTATGTAACCATAGTTGCGGTTAATATCCTGGCCCGATTGATAGCGGTAAGCTTCGGCATATTGAGGTTCTTCGTATTTGGCATATTTGGTGGTGGCCAATGTAAAGTTACCACGTGCCTGTATCCAGCCCGTACCGCCTAAGCTTTGTTTGTAATCTGTTTGAAAATCGATACCTTTTGAATCGGCAGTACCGAAGTTAGCACTCACGCCAGATTCCAGGCCCATGGTGGTTGGGATGGCCGAACGCTGCTGCAGGATGTTGTAGCGATGATATTTGTAAACCTCGGCAACAATGTTCCAGTTTTTGAACAAGGTAAGCTCTAAGCCTAAGTTTAGCTGGCGCGAAGTTTCCCAGGTGATATCGGTATTGGCATAGTTATAAACCTGTACGCCATTGCGGCCATAGCCGTTATTGGTACCGAAAACCGCAGGGTTGCCGCCGTTAAGGTTAACATCAGACAGGTAGAAGAAACGTTGCGCACCAATCTGGTCGTTACCTACGGTACCGTAGCTGGCCCTTACTTTCATGCGCGAAATCGCGTTATCAAGGCTACGCCAGAATTTTTCTTCGGAAATTATCCACGAACCGCCGATTGTTGGGAAGAAACCCCAGCGGTGGTTGCTGCTGAAACGCTCGGTCCCGTTGTAACCAAAGTTAAACTCCAAGAAATAACGGCTTTTGAACGAGTACGTTGCACGGCCCGCCACGGTTAAGTTACGGTACGGAAGCGAGGTGAATAACGAACCCGCATTGCCATACAGCGTTTGCTGCCTTGTACCAATCAACGAGCTGCTGATGTTATGATCGCCAAAACGTTTAGAATAATCCATCACGCCCTGAAAAAACAGGTAAGTGTTCAGCTGGCTGGTGTTAGGGTCGCGGTAGTAGCTCAGGTATTCTGTAGCGGCACCTGGCTGCGAGTTCAGCCACGATAGCGTGTACTGGTTGCTCTGTTTATCGTAGCTGCCGATGTTGTAATAGAATGGCGAATACCCCATCGACGACTCAAAGTACGAGAACCTGTTGGTGTGGAACAAGCCGTGGAAATTAAGCCCGCTGGTCAGAAAATCTAAATTCTGATTTAACTCCAACTGTGCCGACATGCGCGACTGCGAAAAGTTCTTATGCCCGCGTAGTAATGCTGCGTAAGGGTTTAAGTAGCCGATATTGTTTGATTGCGCTGTGCTGCCGGGGGCCACTGCGTTACCAAACAAAATGTGCTTGGTGTTTTGGTTAGCGTCATCGGCAGGGTACGATGCAGGGAACAGTACGGGGCTGGTGTGCATGGCAATATTGTACAAATCCGTAGAGAAAGACGCATCTGATGTTAGCGGCCCGTTGTATTCGTTAAAAGTACCAACCAGCCTTACAATCAACTCGGTAGATTTGGTAAGGTTAATGTTTACGTTTGACCGTAATTGGTAATTTTTAAAGTTGATGTTGTTATTGTTGTTGTTCTGGATATCCTCGCGCAAAATACCATGATCGATATTGTACGAACCGGATACGTAGTATTTTGCAACGCCGCCGCCGCCGCTTACGCTCATATCTGCGCGTTGGGTGTTGGTGCGGCTTTTAAACAAGGTTTTTATCCAGTCGACAGCCGGGTAAACGTATTGGTTGCTGCCCGGAGCGTTATCTAAAGTAGCCTGTGTGTTGATGATCTTATTCTGAGGGAACGGCAATGGGCTCAACGGGTCGCGGGTGATGGTGGCCTCGTTAAAAAGCTTCATGTAGGTGATAGGGTCGGCCAGTTCGAGGTTCTTGATAGATTGTGAGGTAGAATTTTCTACACGTGCATTTATCATCGGCTTGCCTACCTTACCCTCTTTAGTGGTAACCAAAATAACGCCGTTTGCGCCACGCGCGCCGTAAAGTGCCGTTGCGCTGGCATCTTTAAGGATAGAGAAGCTGGCGATATCATCTACCTGCAAACGCGCAAGATCTGATGCGGAAAGCTCTACGTTGTCTATTAAGATAAGTGGATCCTTTTTATAACCGAAAGTAGTTACGCCACGGATGAAGAAGGATGCATTATCCTGGCCCGGCTGGCCGCTTGGCTGGTAAGCAATTACGCCCGCCACCTGGCCCGCTAAAGCGTTGGTTAAGTTACTGGCAGGGATCTTTAAATCGCCGGGGCTTACGGTGGTTACCGAGCCAACAACAGCTTCTTTGCGTTGCTTTCGGCCATAGGCGGTAACTACTACGTCGGCAAATTCATTTTTAGCTTCCCTGATGATGATGGGGTAAATGGTTTTACCGGCTAAAACGGTGAAAGTGGTTTCCTTGTAACCCACGTAAGTAACGCGGAATACCGTACCGGCCTCGGCGTTTACGACAAAGTTACCGTTGACATCGGTAACCGTGGCCAGGTTCTTGCGGTTTTCGGCAACAATGCTTGCACCGATAATCTTAAGCCCTGCGGTATCGGCAACAGTACCGGTAATGGTTACTTTAGTTTGTGCAGATGCGGTGCCGGCGGTGCTGCATAGCAATATGATGCAGCATAAGGCGGCGAATGCGCAATGCACTATCCTGAGTAACCAATGGCTTTTTATGCATTCGTAAAATGGTCTCATAAAGGTTTCGTCATAAATTGGTTTATAGTGAAAAATGGTGGTCGGCTGGCGGGCATAAGTACTTAAGGGACATAGCAATCCACCCTCACAAAATCAATTGCAAAAATTGGGTAGGCTGGCCTGGTTTAAGCCTTTAGTGTTTGCCCGGCAATAAAATTGAGGGATGCAGCTATGAAGTGCATATATCCATAGCCAAAATCGGAGACGGGGGTTTAAGTACTTTACGTTCGTAAGGATGTTTCATAACTATAAGAATTGGTAATTGGTTTCTATAAATGTAGATGCTAAAAAAACGCCTTAAAATGGATAAACCTTTAAAGGTGATGGACAATCGTATTATTTCTGTAGCAGCTTTTTAAATGGTGTTCCTAAGTAAGCCAATCAATGCCCACGATATTTTTATGTTATGCGCCAACTATTCAGCGATTTTGGATTCGCAATCGAATGTAATTTTAAATCCATCTATTTAACAGTTATGCACGCAGAAAAAGTTGCAGAAAAGTTGCAGAGGCAAACTGCCGGAAATACTGATGCGGCTGATTTCTCGTCGGTACAAGCTTGATATCATCCGGGCGAATATCGTTTAATAAAATGCGCATTAGCGATATTCGCTTATCGGAACAGCCAGAACAGTGCTATCATGATACCCAACAAAAGCACCGACAAAAATTTATAATTCCCCAACCCTGCCCAGCCCGGGTTCTTAAGCGATTCCAGCGGCGAGCGCCAATAAAGCGTATCGCTTTCGGCAGTGTGCTGCACTTTGTACGCCAACGAGAGGCCAATTTGCAGCAGCATGCAAAAAACGAAAAGATAAAAAGCCATCATCATAAAGGGCACCTGCCCTATCAGCGATAGCGGCAAAAGCTTCCCATATACGAAAACCCCTACCCCTGCAGCCGAACCTATATACAAAGTAAGCCGTGCCGAAATAGCCGATGCCCCCCGCCAGAACACGCCCAACAAAAACACGCAGGTAATGGGCGGCGCAATGTGGGCGATGATATCGTTGAGGCCATTGAAGATACTCTCATAATTATTCAATAACGGCAGCAATAAAAGCGATACCACGAAGGATATGCCCGCTGCGATTTTGCCAGCCCGTACCAGTTTATCGTCGCTTGCATCGGGCTTGTAGCGTTTGTAAATATCGTAGCTGGCCAGTGTGGAAATAGAGTTGAGCGCGCCGGATATCTGGCTCATCAAGCCGGATAATAATGCGGCAACCAACACCCCTGCCAATCCCTTGGGGATGAGCTGCAGTATCATCAGGGTGTAGATGCCTTTGCTATTTACAACTTCCCTGCCACCCTCCCCTGCCGTTTTAAGGCTGCTTAAATCGAGGTGGCCGCTTTGATATAAGGCATAGGCAAACAGCCCCGGCATAACGAAGATGAACACCGGCAATATTTTGATAAAACCGCAGAACAGTGGCCCCACACGAGCGTGGTTCTCGTCCTTCGCCCCCAAAACACGCTGCACGATGGTTTGATCGGCACACCAGTACCAGATGCCCAGCACCGGGTAACCCAGTAATACCGCATACCAGGGTAAGCCACTGGCATCACCATGAGGGCGCATCATCGAAAGTTTATTGAGTTCGTTTTTCTGCTGCAGCACGTGCACCATATCATCCCAGCCGCCCATTTTATTATAAGCTACTATGCTCATGATAATTGCGCCGGCCAGCAGCACCACCGTTTGTATGGATTCGGTAACTACTACGGCTTTCAGTCCGCCTACCACGGTATAAATCGTAGTGATAACAGCGATGATGATAACGCTGGTGTACATATTAACACCAAACAGCGTCTGCAAAACGATGCCACCCGCGAGCAGGGAAAAAGAGATATGGATAATAATGGCCGAAAGGATAGAGATAAAAGCCAGCCAATCGCGACTGGCACGGTCATACCGTTTCTCCAGAAAATCGGGCAGCGTTGATACGCCCGACTTGATATAGAACGGCACAAAAAACAGCGCCAGTAAAATCAGCGTGAACGAGGCCATCCACTCGAAAGTACCATTGAGCAGACCGGTATCGAAACCGCTTTGGGCCAGGCTCACCAAATGCACGCAGGATATGTTGGTAGCAAACAGGGCCAACCCTATCATGGGCCATTTTAAGCTTTTACCCGCCAAGAAGTAGCTGCTTGCTTTATCCTTTTGGTTTGCGCGCCTATGCCGCAGCCCCGTGTACAGCCCAATGGCCAATATGGCCAGCACGTATAAAATACTTACCGTGGCATCAAAAGAACCTATCATATCGTGGTATGCGCTGTTTGGTAAAATTAGTTATTTAATAAAAGTTCGGGGTAAAACCAGAGGCCTCATCCCAACCCTTCTCCAAGGGAGAAGGGCTTATTTTTCATTTTTTTTAAAGTCCTCTCCTTTGGAGAGGATTATTTCATGAGGGCTTCGCCGTTTAGGTGAGGCTAACTCTAACCATTTAAGATGAGCAGGTCGCAACTGCTGCCGGGTACCTGCGGCGTTTTGTAAACGCCGCCTATTATTTGGGCAGGGTTCACGAAATGCTTTTGCAAATGCGGTATGTGCTCTAAAAACAAAGCCTCGTGCCCCATAGCAATATGGTTAAACAATACCAGGTGCTGATGCAGCTGCCCCATATCGCCCACGTGCGGCACTACCGGCACGCCATACTTTTTGCACAACAGGCTTACGGCAATAAATTCGCTTACCCCGCCTACCCGTACAGCATCTACCTGTATAAACGAAGCGGAGCCCGACTGCAGGTAATTTTTGAAGATAATTTTATTGGGTACGTGCTCGCCCAGGGCCAATTTTATCGGCGCAATGGCTTTTGCCAGCGTGGCATGGGCGTTCACATCATCCGGGTGAGTGGGTTCTTCTACCCAGTAAGGGTCGATACCTTTTAGTTTGTTGCATATAGCTATAGCCTGCGGCAGGTTCCATTGCTGGTTAGCATCCAGCATTACTTTTACATCGGGGCCGGCTACTTCGCGTACGATATGCGCCCGGCGGATGTCGCGCTGCGGGTCGGCCGAACCTACCTTTAGTTTCATGGCGGTAAAGCCTTCGGCAAGGGCCTTTTTGCAATTCTCGCGAACCAGCTCGTCAGGATAGTTGAACCATCCTATAGAGGTATCATAGCCCGGGTAGCCCTGCTCTAAAATCGGCATGCGGCTTTCTTTTGTGGGCTGCTGGCCTTTCAGCAATTCAATTGCCTGGGTGGCAGTTAGTTCATCCTCTAAATAAGACAGATCCAGCGTGCTGACGATTTGCTCGGGCGAAAGATCGATAAGCAGTTTCCAAAGTGGTACGCCTTGTTTTTTGGCCCAAAGATCATAACAGGCATTGGTGACCGATGCCAACGCCAGGTGCACCACCCCTTTATGCGGCCCCAACCAGCGAAATTGCTGGTCGTTGCTTAACTGCAGGAACAATTGGCCAAAGTTGGCCATCACTTCTTCAATATCCTTGCCCTGCAATGCCCGCCCGTAATATTCGGCGGCTTTGCATACTAAATCGTTGCCTTCGCCTAGGGTAAAGGCAAAGCCGGTACCCACCAGGCCGCTATCATCGTGCAGTTGGGTTACGGCGTAAGAGTATATCGGGTCGCGGTGGATGGCATCGCTGCCCGCATCGCCTTCCAGCGGGAAACGGGCATCGGCTACGGTTACTTTCCTGATCATGCTTGCTTTGCTTTAATATCTACGGACAGGACTCCCTTACTATCTTTGGCCTGTTGCTCCAAGTATTTGCGGTAGCCGAGTTCGGCGCCGCCCGTTACCGGCAAAATACAACCGGTGATAAACCTCGCCTGATCGGATATCATGAACAAACAAGCATCGGCCACTACGTCGCCCTCGGGGCAATAGCCCAGGGGGTGTATGCCATCCAGGTACTCTTCTATATGTGCCGCCTGCGGTTGCTGGTTGCTCCAGCGGCGAAGCATGGGTGTCCAAACCCCGGCGGGTGCTACGGCATTAACCCTGATGCCGAAAGGCGCATAGTCAAGTGCCATAGATTTGGTGAGGGCATTAACGGCACCCTTGGTAGCTGTGTAGGCAGCGTGAAGTTCCTGGCCTATATCGCCCACCAGGCTGCCGGTGTTCAATATGGTCCCCTTCGTTTTCTTCAATTCTTCTATGCCGTATTTGGTGGTATGGTAAATACCCTTCACGTTTACGTTGAAAACCTTGTCCCACTCCTCATCGGTCGTATCTGAAACGGTTTTTGATGGGTTTGATACCCCCGCATTGTTGTGGATTACATCTATGCGGCCAAACACCGCCAGGGTCTCCGTTATGGCGCGGGCAATATCGGCACCCCTGGATACATCGGCCAGGACATAATGGATATCATCGCCAAAAAACTGCGTTTGGCATTGCTGCAGGCTATCCTCCTTATGGCTGATGATACTGAGCCGCGCGCCGGCTTTGTGGTAGGCCTTGGCGCATTCGTAGCCAATGCCCTCGGTACCCCCGGTTAAAAAAACAACCTTATCTTTTAGTAATTGCATAGGTGCTTATACTGGTTTTTAATTTGCAAGCAAACGCATACTGCCTGCGCAGTAGAATCGGTGTTGCCTGATGGTGTATTTTGTTGATGTATCCAACCGGGTTTCATTACAAAAAGCCATGCGCTTTTGCCGTAATGCTTACAATTGGTTTTGTTGAATACGATGGCCAAATTTAACTGCCAGTATAAAACCAATTAATAGGTAAAACGGCTATTTTAATGGATAATTCGCCTGAATAAAAAATACACAATAATTGCCCCTGATAACCGGCTTTACGTAAATAAAATATAAATTTAGCGCACGATTATAAACTAAGACGGAAGTCGCCTTCGAATTTTCCCCTCTCGAGAGGGGGTGAGCAGGGAAAGAGCGAGAGCAGGGGTGTGTTATGCGATATGCATTGAAGCGCAACACACCCCTCCACCCCTCTCAAGAGGGGAATCGCACGGGCCGTAGCACGCATTATTTAAAGTGATTTCCGATTATAAACCGGTGCCCTCCCTGGATGCGCCAAATATTAACACAAACAAAATAATGGGTAACTCTTTTAAACGGAAAGACGGGTTCGACGGGGAAAAGCTCATCAGCATACCTCAGAAGGTGTTATCGGGATACGTGAAGAAATACCCTGCGCTGTTCAATATCTATATTACCCATATCGGCTACTTCCCAAAAGCATCGTACCATTATAAGGAACGCCGTAAGGGATGCGTAGATAACATATTGATATACTGCCTTAAAGGCAAAGGCTATATTATTATCGACAAAAAGAAATTCGAAGTTACGCCCAACCATTTCTTACTGCTACCCGCAACCGAGCAGTATATGCGCTACTGGGCCGATGAGGATGACCCATGGACCATCTACTGGGTACATTTTACCGGCGATACCATCGAGAATTTTAACTCCTCCTTAAACCTCAATATATTCAAAGGCCCTGTACCTATCCCTTTCAACAACAAGGCGCTGGAGATATGGAACAACATTTACCAGAACCTGGAGATGGGTTACAGCATAGAGAATTTGTGCAATGCTACGTTTTGCCTGTATAATTTCATTGCCACCTTTTTGTTCCCTGATAAACATATCGTGAGCGAACAGGTAGAAACTACGGATATCATCACGCTCACTATCCTCAACATGAAACAAAACATCGAAAAGAAGATGACCGTGGAGGATATGGCCAGCCAGCATAAGTTATCCAGCTCGCATTTCAGCAGCTTGTTCCGCAAAGCAACGGGCATGCCGCCGATGGATTACTTCATCCACCTGAAGATGCAGAAAGCCTGCCAGTTTTTATACGCCAACGAAGCCAAGATAAAAACCATCGCCCTCGATCTGGGCTACGACGACCCCTACTACTTCTCGCGCGTGTTCAAAAAATATATGGGCATGTCGCCGGAGCAGTATAAGTTGAATACCAATATTAGGTCGCAGGTGTAGAAAAAAACATCGTCATTGCGCGCCGCAGCGGGGAGGAGGCGTGATAGGGCGGCGTGGCAATCCTCGGCAAGCAGAGCGGACCTGCAAATCTCAGACTTGTCCTGCCGAGGATTGCTTCGTGCCTCGCAATGACGCGGTGGTGAGCAATGACGCGCCGGTTTCCCCTACAACTTATTCAACTCATCCATCAGCACTTTGCTTACCCGGTTAAAGTAGCGTTTTACGCCGTAGCCCATTACCCATTGTATGCCGCGGCTGGCGTTGGTGAGGAATACTTCGTCGGCTTCGTTCAGTATCTCGGGGTTTATCTGGGCCTCGGTAATGGGGATATCATTGTCCTGCGCAAGCTTTATCACTACCTGGCGCATCACGCCCTCTACGCAGCCTTCGCTTAGTGCGGGGGTATATAAATGGTCCTGGTATAAAACGAATATATTGGCAGCGCCGGCCTCGCATAAGAAACCGTTGGCGTTCAGCAAAAAGACTTCGTCCAGCTTGTTTTGCTGCCGGTAAAGGGCTGCCATTACATATAGTAAGGAGTTGCAGGTTTTTATGGTTGAGAGGTAATTTAAAGGCTTGGGCAGCTCGCTGTAGATATCCATAATGAGGCCGCGCTCGTTCATGAAATAGCGGGGCTCGTCTAGCGGAGTAATCTCAATGCAAAAACCCATTTTATTTTGGGTTGGCGTGTACAAACCCTCTGCATCGCGGTAAACGGTGAGGCGCAGGCGGCCATGGCGTATTTTGTTGCGGCGGGCCAGCAGTTCGCATTGCTCGCGCAGAAACCAGGTATCCGTTTGCGAGTAGCCATCAATCTTAAGCGCTTTCATGCCGCGTTGCAGGCGTTCGGCGTGCAGTTCGGCAAATTGTAATTTGCCTTTCATCAGCCGCATGCTTTCGAACAAGCCGTCGCCGTACTTAAAACCACGGTTGGCAATGGTTAGCAAGATGCTGTCTTCAGGAAGTATTTCGCCGTTATAATTGATGTACCTGGGAGACATTTTTAGATTTGAGATATGAGATTTTAGATGTGAGATTAGCTCTTAAACAGATATGAGATTTGAGACATGAGATTTGAGATTAGCTCCCTATATAAACTCATGCAAATCTAAAAAAATATCAAAGTATAATTTTTTTTTCCTCTGTTAAGGGGCAATTTTGGTTTTGTCTCAAATCTCATATCTCACTTCTCATATCTAAGCTGCTGTATTTTCGCCATTTCTCCAAAACCGTCGCAAAGTCAAGCGGTAAGGGAGCCTCAAAGTATATATCCTTTTTTAAGGATGGATGCACAAAGCCAAGCGACTGCGCATGCAGGGCCTGCCGGGGCATAATCTCAAAGCAGTTCTCTACAAATTGCCTGTATTTGCTAAACACCGTGCCCTTCAATATCTTATCGCCCCCGTAGGTGGCATCGCTGAACAAGGGGTGGCCAATGTGGCGCATATGCGCACGTATCTGGTGCGTGCGGCCGGTTTCCAGCTTGCACTCCAAAAGGGTAACGTAGCCGAAGCGCTCCAATACCTTATAATGGGTAACGGCCCATTTGCCTTTCTCCGGGTCGTCGTATATCGACATTACGCGTCTGTCGGCCACGCTGCGGCCGATGTAACCGCTAACGGTGCCATCTTCTGCAATATCGCCCCAGGCCAAAGCAATGTAACGGCGGCTGATGGTATGATCGTAAAACTGTTTGGCCAGGTAGTTCATGCTGCGCTCGTTCTTACTGATGAGCAACAGGCCCGAGGTATCCTTGTCTATACGGTGCACCAGCCCGGGCCGGCCATCGTTGCCCGGCAGCGTGGGCAGTTGCTGAAAGTGATACACCAGCGCATTCACCAGCGTGCCCGTATAATTGTTATAACCCGGATGCACCACCATGCCGGCCTCTTTGTTTACGATGAGTACGTCGTTATCCTCGTAAACGATATTGATGGGCAGGTTTTCGGGGTAAACTTCGGTATCGCGCGGCGGATGTGGCAACACCACCGATATCACATCCATCGGCTTTACGCGGTAGCTGGCCTTTATCGGCTTATCGTTCAGCAATACATTGCCTGCCTCTATGGCGTTCTGGATGCGGTTGCGCGAGGCGTTCTCGATGCGGTGCATCAAAAACTTATCTATCCGCAGCAACGATTGCCCCTTATCCACCACCACGCGCAGGTGTTCGAATAGATCTTGCTCGTCGCTTTCTAATAATTGGATATCATCTGCTGCCATGGCGCAAAAGTAAGAAAATTAAAAGCCGCTTGGTAGCCTCACCTAAACGGCGAAGCCCTCATGAAATAATCCTCTCCAAAGGAAAGGACTTTAAAAACCTTTTTGTGAACCCTCTCCTTTGGAGAGAGCAGGGTGAGGCTTCTGCTTACGCCCTTTTCACAACTAATCTCCTTACCTTCGCTTCATGCGCATCACCCTTGATAAAAACAGCCCCATCCACCAAATAATCGACCCGTTGTTTGAGGCTAAGGGCATAGAAGTTTTCATCAAGCGCGATGACATGATCCACCCGTTTATCTCGGGCAATAAATGGCGTAAACTGAAGTATGTGCTGCAAAAGGCACAGGCAGAAGGCAAAACACATCTAGTAACTTTCGGTGGGGCGTATTCAAACCACTTGCTGGCAACAGCGGCGGCGGCGGCAAAATTCGGCTACAAGGCTACTGGCTTCGTTCGTGGCGAGGAGGTGCAAAACGACACCCTGTTTATGTGCCGTTTGCATGGCATGCAGCTGATTTTTACCGATAGGGACAGCTACCGCGATAAACCTGCCCTGTTCGCTCAACATTTTGGCGCAGATGCCGATGCGTTCTTCATAGATGAAGGCGGCGCATCTTCCGAAGCTGCCAAAGGCTGCAGCGAACTGGTGGTTGAACTAACCGAAACTTACAACCATATCTTCTGCGCATGCGGTACCGGGACAACCGCTGCGGGTATCATCAACGGCATCGGTAAGCACCAATTAAACAGCCGTTTTAACGCTGTACCAGTTTTCAAAAACGGAGGCTTCATTAAAGATGAGATAGATAAATACCTTTTAAGCCCCACGGGTTACGATTTACATCTCGATTACCACTTCGGCGGTTACGCCAAAACTACTCCGGAACTGATAGATTTCATCAAACAATTCGTTGCTAAAACCGGCATATTGATTGAACCTGTTTACACCGGCAAAATGCTTTACGCCTTATACGACCTGGCGGCTAAGGACTATTTTAAGCGGGGTGATAAGATACTCGCCATCCACACCGGTGGCATTTGGGGATTATTGGGAATGAAAGAGAAATTCGCTCAATCCGGATGAAGAAGCAAATTCCTCTTTCTTTACCCTAATAAAAGTCCGCTATATGCCAAGGTGAATTAAAACCTTGGTCTATTTGCCTTTCAAGTCATTGGCAACGCTAAAATCGTACGCCTTTTGAGTTGGAACGTCTCCGTTGGTGTGTGCAGCGGTGCCACCAAAAACAAAGGCATACTCGCCGCTTGGCAGGGGCTCCTCAAAATACACCTTGTATAAGCCCGGCGATACTTTTACAAATCTGTAGGCAACTTTGTTATTATCATCGATACCGTTAGAAAAACCACTATAACTATTAAAAGAGCCGGTAACTACCTGGCGCTGTTTGCCTGACACCTTGAATTTCACCAACATGAATTCGTTGGGGCTGCTGGCGTTGTTGTAAAAACCAACGTTATTGTTCAATTGATTACCCAGATCGGTGCCAGAGTTATGCGGGAAAACAAAATAAAATACCGGGTTTTTACTTTTCAATTGAAAGTTTGCCTGCGCGCCACTAAGTATGGCTTTCTGTTTGGTTTTCGCGATGCCGTAGGTCATTGCTGTCAATAACCCCGACCCTGTTTTTCCGCTTGAGAATACGCTGGCATCCAATTGGAGGGGCTGCCCCGCGGCTTCATCGTTAAAATAGATGCCGGACTCCGCCTTGGTTAAGGTAATTTCAAGCGGGGTTAAACCCGTGGCGCCGGCCGAAACGATATTGCCTGTGCTGCCTTTGGTGGCCATGGCCGTCAGCACGTCGTCGCTCACGCCTTGCTTTTTTAAGCCAATCATCGCATCTACAGACACATCGAAGTTGGTGTTAGATGTTTGGATTTTTGCCAGGATAACCGACTGCGGTAAGCCGGCTTTAGTCATGGTGACGACCGTTTTGTTGGTTACTACATCTGCATTTGACTGACCGAAGCAAATGCTGGAAAAAGAGAATGCAAATAAAAGCAATACTCCTTTAAAAAGGGGGTACTTCATAAATTGTGACATGGTTAGGTTGTTAAATGTTACTAAGTTACAGTCTTAGCGACAGTTATGCAAACTATAAGGAGATATATTTTTTTTAGATAATAATTCCGAAGCTTTGAGCTACAGATTTGCAGATTTCTCTACAACGTCTTTAACAGTAATAGCGCGGCAATCATCGGTACGCATGGCCGCGTTGGATACCCGCCCTGCTTGCCGGGACAATATAACCGCGTAGCAAGTCCGCTCTGCTTGCCGATGATTGCCACGCCTCCCCTTCGCTTCTCCCCTTCCCGCCGCTGCTCGCAAAGACGCGGTGGTTGAAGCTCATTTGCATGTCAAATACGCATTTTCCCAGCGTCCGGACATCTAAAATCTGCACATCTGCACATATACTCTTTCCCGCTTCGGTTCAAAAACTAGGTTTAGTTAATTTAAAGTTACTTTTTGGCCAAACGGTTCAAAAACCTTTAAATTATTGTTTTTGAGGCCTTTTTGTTAGATTTGTTAAAATCATTTATGCTTATGCCAACTACACAGATCACTCCGCAGAACGTACAGGCCACCCTTAGCAAACATATTCTTGCCGATGGTTTCGACCTTACTTTCGATATGGAGAAAAGCCAGGGTGTCCATATTTACGATGCCAAAAACAACCGCACCCTGCTGGATTTTTTTACCTGCTTCGCATCTGTGCCTTTAGGCTATAACCACCCCAAAATGCTGGCCGACGAGTCCTTTAAAAAAGACCTGATGCTGGCGGCGCTAACCAACCCCAGCAACTCCGATATCTATACTGAGCAATACGCGCACTTCGTAGATACCTTCGGTCGGGTTGGCATCCCGGATTATTTGCCCCACGCCTTCTTTATTGCCGGCGGTAGTTTAGCCATCGAAAACGCCCTCAAAGTAGCTATGGACTGGAAAGTGCAGAAGAACTTCGCCAAGGGCCACACACAGGAAAAAGGCCACAAAGTGCTGCATTTCGAGAACGCTTTCCATGGCCGTTCGGGCTATACCTTAAGCTTAACCAATACGCAGCCGGTAAAAACCAAGTGGTTCGCCAAGTTCGATTGGCCGAGGGTTTCGTTGCCGGAGATACACTTCCCGCTGAATGAGAATAATATAGTTGATTTGGCGCTTCGGGAAGCAAAATCTATAGCAGAAATACGCAGCGCATTCGCCAACAACCCGGATGATATTTGTGCCATCATTATCGAACCCATCCTGTCTGAAGGGGGCGATAAACACGTAAGGCAGGAATTTTTGGAGCAATTGAGGCAACTGGCCGATGAGTACGAAGCCATGCTGATATATGATGAAGTGCAAACCGGCGTAGGCCTTAGCGGCAAATTTTGGCTACACCAGCACTTCGGCGAAAACGCCAGGCCGGATATCATTGCCTTTGGTAAAAAAATGCAGGTTTGCGGTATCCTGGTCAGCAACCGCGTTGACGAAATTGAGGGTAATGTATTTAAAGTATCATCGCGTATCAACTCTACATGGGGCGGCAGTTTGGTTGATATGGTTCGCTCGGCAAAAATTATGGAAATTATTGAAGAGGACGGATTATGCGCCAAAGCAGCCGAAACCGGCGCCTACCTGCAAAATGGCTTACATGATATTGCAGCGAAAAGCGGACTTATAACAAACGTGCGTGGCAAAGGACTATTGACCGCTTTCGACTTCCCCGATACCGTTACACGTAATAGTTTTATTGATAAAGGACTGAATGATAACATCATGTACCTTGGCTGCGGCGAGCGCACTATCCGTTTCCGCCCGGCACTAATCATCGAAAAAGAGCATATAGATGAGGGCTTATACAACATCGAAAAAATATTGCCTACACTATAATATAATTGTAATAATATAGCTACAAGCATCGGTTTTTAACAAAACCGGTGCTTTTTTCGTTTAGAAAGTACTATTATCGCGAATTAACGTTATTGTATATATTATTAACTATTATATAATGCATTGCTGTAACATATCGCATTTAGTTAACGTATTGTAATACATCAACTTATATAATATAAAAAAAGGGTTACTATTTAGGATGAACAGGCAAATTGAAAAATTAAAAAAACAACTGGTGGAGATTGCTGAGGTTGTTAATTCTTTCCAGTCTGAGGCCGTGCAAGTTAGAGTTGTAGACAGGCTGTTAGACGAGATTATGGAAACGGAGCGGGTGGAAACGGAAGGATCTGAAATTTTCAATAGACGGGCGCGCAAAGCCAATGTAGAAAATAACGACGAGCAAATCCTGAACTTGCAAAGGCGTAAAAAGCCGGGGGCTACCAAAGTATTGAACCAATTGCTATCGAGCGATTTCTTCCGTACGCCGCACTCCATATCGTCTATAGCAGAGTACTGCAAAGACAAATTCGATTCGGATTTCAAGACTTCGGAATTATCTGGCATATTACTGAAGCTTGCCAAAGAAAACAAACTGCGCCGCGAGCGCAGCGACAAAAACAACCGCTTCGAATACGTAGGGGTTTAAACAAGTAAGGCCGCAATGAGCGGCCTTACTTGTTTAAAGCTATATGTTATGTTATAAATATGTCATTGCGAAGCGAAGCGCGGCAACCCTATAGGACATTTAGCGAGTATGCAAAGCACCGGCGCTTGTCCTATGAGGTTGCCACGTCGCGCTGCCGCACATTCCCTCCCACTGCGACTCGCAATGACAAGGCGGGTTTCTACCTCAACTCCAACAAATCATCCACTCCCAATATCTTCCTCGAGGTAAAACCTTCGGCGTATTTTACGTTGATGCTTTTGCCAAATTCGCGGCCACGGCCATTTATCTGTTCTATAAAATCGGGCGATGAGATGTAGGTCTGCGGTTCATCCTCGTTATAATCCGGGTTGTGAAACTGGGATGCATAGGCGTAAACACTCTCTATTTTCTTATCCCAATATTCGGTAACGTCAACCAGTATGTCCGGCTTGATGTACCTGTCCTGTATAAAATGCAGCACTTGCTTTGGCCGCCAGGCTTCCTGTTGGTTGCCGTCGGCGTCAAGCGTTTCTATACGGCGCAGGCCCGATAAAAAGCTCGCTGCCTCCACCAATTCATTAGCCCGGCCATGATCCGGATGCCGGTCATGATAAGCATTGGTGATAACAATATCCGGCTGATATTTGCGTATCGCAGCAATCACTTTCAGCTGGTACTCTTTGGTGTTCTCAAAAAAGCCATCAGGTAACTCCAGGTTCTCGCGAATGGTAAGGCCCAAGATTTCTGCTGCTTTTGCGGCTTCTTTATCGCGTATTTCAGCGGTGCCGCGTGTACCCAGTTCGCCGCGGGTCAAATCGGCAATGCCAACTTTATGCCCCAGGGCAATGTGCTTTAAAATTACGCCTGCGCAGCCAAGCTCCGCATCATCGGGGTGTACCGGCAAAACTAATATATCTAACTTCAACATATGATGTAGGGTATTATTTATCAGGCGTAAGCAAACGCTGTACCTTTTTCCTGATTTTGGAAGATGTTGGCTTGGTAAACGGGTAAAAATAATCAACCACCGCGCCATCCCGGTCGATTAAATATTTGTGGAAATTCCAGCGTGGGGCAGAGCTGAGCACGCCGTTCTCTTTCTTCTCGCTTAAAAACTTGTACAAAGGGTCGGCATAGGGGCCACGCACGCGCATCTTATCAAACACCGGGAAATTATTGCCGTAATTGCTGCAGAAGGTGGCTATCGCCTGCCCTTCCAGGGGCTCCTGCCCGCCGAAATCGTTGGAGGGAAATGCCAGTATCTCAAACCCCTGCGGGGCAAATTCGGCCTTAAGGGCTACAAGGTCTTTCAACTGCGGGGTAAACCCGCACTCGGATGCAGTGTTTACAATGAGCAGCACTTTGCCTTTATAGTCGGCAAGGCTGATAGGTTCGCCATCTAACGCGTTAACGTTAAACCCGTAAATATTTTTGCTGTCCATTAATTATAGTTAGGGTTGTAGTGGGCAGCTGTCAATATCGCTTCGATATCGCGCTGCTCGTCCCTGTCGTAGGTCTCTTTAAGGTCGTGCCCGAAGATTTTGGCTACCGATTGGATTACGAAGGCGTTGAAGCCGCCCTTTAGCTCTTTAACCATGGCAAAACTGGTGTTGCCCGTTTCGCGGTTAATGAGTTTGATGAGTACTTCGCCCTGGTTTATGGTAAGATCTTTTATTTCTTTGTTGAAGATGCCCTTAATTTCTATCTCGCAGGCCTTCATCAGTTCCTTTTGTTTTTTCTTATCGCCGGTTAGCGCAAGGTCGCGCTGCAGCTGGCGGTAACGTTTGCCTGCAAACTGTGCATAGGGCAATACCTTCATTACGTTGTAACGCAAGCGGAAATAGTTCGCTCTATCCTGCGCGCTGGCAAAAATGCGGGTATCTACAATGCGTACTTCGGGCGTGACAATCCATGGAATGATTTCCCCGTCAACCTTTGTTGCCAAAGTTTTGATGGTATCATTTTTGCCAAGGATAACAGGAGGCGCAGGTTTATCCTGTGCCTTCAAGCCGCCGCAAACGCAACATAATACAAGCAGAAAAGCAATAATTTTCATATATTTACTTGAACACAAAATTAACGCATTTAATCCGGTTATTTTATAACTACCTGCAATAATAATTATTGTTGCAAGTTGATGATAATATGTAGCATATTAGCCTATACATGAAAGATTTAGTGATTGACCTGGAAGCCGAGAAAACGGAAATACTAAAACGCTACCGTGCCCTGCTGCGTGCAAGCAAATCTACCCTGCAAAAGGGCGATAAACGCATGATACGCAAGGCGTTCGATATGGCGTTGGAGAGCCATAAAGATATGCGCCGTAAAAGCGGCGAACCCTATATATACCACCCTATTGCGGTTGCCCAAATTGCGGCCGAAGAGATAGGTTTGGGTACCACATCCATCGTTTGCGCACTGCTGCACGATGTGGTGGAAGATACCGATGTAACGCTGGAAGATATTGAGATGGAATTTGGCAAAAAAGTTGCCAAAATAATAGATGGGCTCACAAAAATATCGGGCGTATTCGATACCAACAGTTCGTTGCAGGCCGAGAATTTCCGCAAGATGCTGCTCACCCTCGCCGATGATGTGCGGGTGATACTGATAAAACTGGCGGATAGGCTGCATAATATGCGCACCATGGAGTTTATGCCGCGCGATAAGCAGCTTAAACTCTCCTCAGAAACCGTTTACCTGTATGCCCCGCTGGCACACCGCCTGGGTTTATATGCCATAAAGTCAGAGTTGGAAGACCTCTCCATGAAATATATGGAGCGCGACATGTACTCGTTCATCAAAGCCAAATTGAACGAGAAAAAGGCCGAACGCGAAAAATTCATCCGCGATTTTATAGAGCCGGTGAAAAAAGTGGTGGGCGATCAGGACCTGAACGCCGATGTTTTCGGCAGGCCGAAATCTATCCATTCTATATGGAATAAGATGAAGAAGAAATCGATACCCTTCGAAGAGGTATACGATCTTTTCGCCATCCGTATTATTCTGGATAGCACGCCCGAGAACGAAAAAGCAGATTGCTGGAAAGCATACTCTATTATTACCGACCTATACCGCCCCAACCCCGACAGGCTGCGCGACTGGATATCCTCGCCCAAGGCCAACGGCTACGAGAGCTTGCACACCACCGTAATGGGCCCTCGCGGGCAATGGGTTGAGGTGCAGATACGCACCAAGCGCATGAACGAGATTGCCGAAAAAGGCTTCGCCGCGCATTGGAAGTATAAGGAATCATCCTCAGATAGCGGGCTTGACCAATGGGTGCAGAAGGTGCGCGATATGCTGAAGAATCCCGATTCGAATGCTTTGGATTTCCTGGACGACTTTAAGATGAACCTCTTCAGCGATGAGATATTCATCTTTACCCCAAAAGGCGCGCTGATACAGCTGCCCTTAAGTGCCACCGCCCTGGATTTTGCCTTCGAGATACATACCGATGTAGGCGCTACCTGTATAGGCGCAAAAGTGAACCACAAACTGGTACCGCTTAGCTATAAACTGCAAAACGGCGACCAGGTAGAAATCATCACATCCAGCAAGCAAACGCCAAAAGAAGACTGGCTAAGCTTTGTGGTAACCGCGAAGGCCAAAGCCAAAATAAAATCGGCCTTAAAAGAAGAGAAACGCAAGGTAGCCGAAGATGGCAAGGAGATACTGGAACGTAAGCTAAAATCGCTTAAGATTACCTACAACTCCGAAAACATCCAAAAGCTGAGCTACTATTTTAAGCTCCCCTCCGTGCAGGACCTGTTTTACAATGTAGCCAAGGGCCTTCTGGATATGAAGGACCTGAAGGAGTACCAGGCATCGGAGAAGGTAATTGAGAACAAGCCGCAGGACAAAATAGAGCATGAGCAGCTGGCCTCCCTGGTGCGCAACATCAAAACCAAGGATAGCGATGTGCTGCTTTTTGGCGAAGACCTGCAAAAGATAGATTACAAGCTGAGCAACTGCTGCAACCCCATCCCCGGCGACGACGTGTTCGGCTTCGTTACCGTTAGCGACGGCATCAAGATACACCGCACCAATTGCCCCAACGCGGCGAAACTAATGGCCAATTACGGCTACCGTATTGTAAAAGCCAAATGGACCAAACAACTGGAGCTGGCTTTCCTTACCGGCCTGCGCATCCGCGGTATCGACGAGGTGGGGCTGATAAACAAGCTCACTACCGTGATATCCAACGATTTTAAGGTAAACATCCGGTCTATTACGGTAGATAGCGACGATGGTATCTTCGAAGGTTCGATAATGATTTACGTGAATGACACCGAACATCTCAACAACCTCACCAAAAAGATATTGCAGATAAAGGGCATCACCTCGGTGGAACGGTTCGATTCGGTAACGGCGGAGAAGGTATCGTAGATTCAGTGGCAAGAAATGAGAGTCAAGAACCAAGAAATAAGAATCAAGAGGTTTGACGAAAGAACAGGGACCCAAGAGCATTATTTTTATCTTGTGTCTTGATTCTTAACTCTTGCCTCTTGTTTTATAAAATATTAATACCTTTGGAGGGTTAATTTAACATTATGCCTGTACAGGAAACCATAGCGTTGGTAAAGAAGATTTTTGAGGCTTACCTCGAAAACAAAAGCCTCCGGAAAACCCCCGAGCGCTTTGCCATACTGGAGGAGATATACTCCCGCAGCGACCATTTCGACGTGGAGAGTTTATACATCCACATGAAGAATAAAAAATACCGCGTAAGCCGCGCCACGGTATATAACACACTGGAACTTTTAGTATCCTGCGATCTGGTTACCAAGCACCAGTTCGGCAAGAACATGGCCCAGTTCGAGAAATCGTACGGCTATAAGCAGCACGACCATATCATCTGTATCGACTGCGGCAAGGTGGTTGAGTTTTGCGACCCGCGCATCCAGCAGATACAAAGCATGATGGGCGACATCCTGAAGTTCGAGATAAAACATCACTCGCTAAACCTCTATGGTAACTGCGCCAAACTCCGCGCGGGTTCTTGCGACAGGAGAGTACAATAACATGAATAAGCCCGTTCTAAGCAAGCAAGCATTTTGGGATGTCGATATGGATAAGATCGACTACGAGAAGAATGCTGTGCACGTTGTTGAGAAGGTTATTGAAAGAGGAAAAGCCAAAGACTTTGAAAATATTTTGAAATTTTATGGCTTTAGAGAAGTCGGCCAATTGGCTTTACAGGCAAATTGGTTATCAGACATCAGTATAAATTTTTGCTGTAACTTGTTTAAGTTAAAGCCATCAGACTTTAAATGTTACGAAAAGAAACAGTTGAACCGGCAACATTGGGACTTTTAAAAGAGTTGGTTGCTTTGCCTGAATTAAATCAATTCAGGTTGGTTGGTGGTACAGCATTATCTCTTATATACGGTCATCGGAAATCAATTGACCTTGATTTTTTTACCGATGTTCCCCTTGATAAAGAAATATTAATTCCCGCGTTGGAGGGTGCTTTTGGACCTATCATTACCGTAAATGACAGAAGTAAACCTATTTATCAATGTATAATTCAAGATGTAAAGGTTGATTTTGTTTCGGTAAAAGATCCGTTTTTAAATCCTATTCAAATAACAGAGGGTATTCCATTTGCTGACATAAAAGATTTGGTAGCGTTAAAACTTAATGCGGTAAAAGGCAGAGGTGTAAAAAAAGACTTTTTTGATGTAGCTAAGTTGCTCGAGTTTTACACATTATTTGATCTTTTTAAATTTTATAATGACAGGTATGCTTATGATGATACCTTTGCAGTCATTCGCTCTATATCATATTTTGATGATGCAGAGAACACAATAACACCAGAGTCATTAGATGGTATGACTTGGCTGAAAGTAAAAACTATCATAAAAAAAGCATTAGACGACTACTACATAACAATAAGAAAAAATATTAATTAATGGCTGTTGATGTATTATTAGGCCTCCAGTGGGGCGACGAAGGTAAAGGCAAAATTGTTGATGTACTGAGCGCAGGTTACGATCTGATAGCCCGTTTTCAGGGAGGCCCTAATGCCGGCCACACCTTAGAGTTTGAAGGCAAGAAGTTTGTTTTGAACACCATCCCTTCGGGTATATTTTTCGATAATACCATGAACCTGATTGGTAATGGCGTCGTTATTGACCCTATCACGCTTAAAAAAGAGCTGGATAAGTTAAGGGATGCAGGTCATGATTTGCTGACCAAAAAGAACCTGATGATTGCCAAAAAGGCGCACCTGATATTACCCACCCACCAATTGCTGGATGCTGCTTCTGAAAAGAAGATGGGCGACGGCAAAATTGGTTCAACCCTGAAAGGTATCGGCCCGACCTATATGGATAAAACAGGTCGCAATGGTTTACGCATCGGCGATATCACCCTGCCCGATTTTAAAGAACGTTACCAGAAACTGGTTGACAAGCACACATCAATGCTACAGGCCATGTATGGTGAAGTGGCTGATTTCAGCGAGCGCGAAGCTTTGTTTTTTGAAGCGATTGACTTCATCAAACAATTCCCGCTGGTAGATAGCGAGCATCTGGTGAACGGCTACATTAAGGACGGCAAAAAAGTACTGGCAGAAGGCGCACAGGGTGCCATGCTGGATATCGATTTTGGTTCGTACCCTTTCGTAACCTCTTCAAATACTACTGCTGCCGGCGCTTGTACCGGTTTAGGCATTGCACCAAGCCAGATAGGCGACGTAATAGGCATTTTTAAAGCGTATTGTACCCGCGTAGGCGGCGGCCCCTTCCCTACCGAACTGAACGATGAAACCGGCGAAGAACTGCGCCGCATAGGCCACGAATTTGGCGCTACCACAGGCCGCCCCCGCCGCACCGGCTGGATAGACCTGCCTGCCCTGAAATATGCCATTATGCTGAACGGCGTTACTCAACTGGTAATGACTAAAGCCGATGTACTGAGTGGTTTCGATAAGATATATGCCTGCACGCACTACAATTACTTAGGCGAACAGATAGACTACATGCCTTACGATATTTGCTCGGTTGATGCACACCCTGTTTTGAAAGAAATAGACGGTTGGAACGAAGACCTAACCGGCATTACCGAACTGAACGAGATCCCGGAGAAACTGCAGAACTACATTGATTACCTGGAAGCGGAACTCGGCGTACCGGTAAAATGGCTATCTGTTGGGCCGGATAGGAAGCAAACTTTGGTGTTGCACTAAAATCTTTCTCTCGTTTCCGGTGTCCTCACCGGAAACCTTTACCAATTTTTAAAGGCTCCAACAAGGGCCTTTTTTATTTTCCTGTTATTTAACTTTGCCCTGTGATATTCGAGTCGACCGATGTACAGTTATTCAAACAAAAAGCGCTCGCCTGGGCGGCTACCTTTGATACGGTATGCTACCTCGACAGCAACAACTACGCCGATCCCTACGGAAAATTTGATACGCTGATAGCCATTGGCGCAAAGGATGAAATAACATCGAACAGCGGCGATTCTTTTAAGAAAATTGAAGATTTCCGCAGGAAAAATTCCGGTTTTATCACCGGTTTTTTTGGTTATGATCTAAAAAACGAGGTAGAGGATTTATCCTCTGATAACCCCGACGGCCTCCAATTCCCCGACTTGTATTTCTTCGCCCCGCAAATCGTCATCACCATCAATAAAAACACGGTAGAGATAATCGGGGAGGATGAAGCTGAAATTCTTGAAAAGGTGGAGAGATTCGAACTCTCTCCCCTCAATAGCGCACCATCGGTAAACATCCGGTCCCGTTTCAGCAAGGCCGAATACATCGATGCCGTAGAAACAATAAAGGCGCACATTGTTCGCGGTGATATCTACGTAACCAACTTTTGCCAGGAGTTTTATGCTGAAGATGCAGATATTGAGCCGCTTGCTATATTCAATCAATTAAACAGTTTGTCGCCCACCCCCTTTTCTACTTTTTTTAAATGGAAAGGGAACTATATCATCTGCGCCTCGCCAGAAAGATTTTTAGCCAAACGAGGCAGCAAACTCATCTCGCAGCCTATAAAAGGTACGGCACGGCGGGATGAGGACAGTTCAATCGATCAAAGCATTAAGCAGGAGCTCCGCAGCACTCCCAAAGAATTGCAGGAGAATGTAATGATAGTAGACCTGGTGCGTAACGACCTTACCCATTCGGCCAAACCCGGCACGGTTAAAACCGAAGAGCTGTTCGGCATCCATAGCTTCAAGCAGGTGCACCAAATGGTATCAACGGTGGTGTGCGAGCTACGCGACGATGTAAGCGCCGTACAGGCCGTTATGAACACCTTCCCCATGGGAAGTATGACGGGCGCACCTAAAATAAGCGCGATGCAGCTAATGGAGCGATACGAACGCAGCAAGCGCGGCGTATATTCGGGCGCTATAGGCTACTTTGCCCCCGATGATGATTTCGATTTCAATGTGGTGATACGTACGCTGTTATATAATTCCGCAGAAAAGTACCTGTCGTTCCATGTTGGCGGGGCTATCACCTATCACGCCGATGCCGAACGGGAGTATGAAGAGTGCCAGCTAAAAGCGAAAGCTATTTTAGAAGTGTTGGGTCAAGCACCAGTTTATCCCCTATCCTAACCGCTATATCCGAACCGTTTGCCCAAAAGGCCGAGAATGGTTTTACCGATAGGTATGACACGAAAGCCTCACCGTAAAGTTCGGCAATGTCGGCATCAAACACATAATCCTTTACTTCTGCCACCTGCCACGCAATGTGTTCTACCTGATATTGCATTGTTTTATAGTTAGTTAGCCGATTATAGCCCCAGTAATGCTCAAAAATAAACTCTTCGGCGCTGCCGGGTTCAATCTTGGTTAAGGCGTTCCGCACGGTTGCACCGAGCTTATTCCAGCGGCCTTTAAGCTTCCATTCGTACAAGAATTGGGTATGATTAGGGCCATCTTTGGTAATAGAATGCCGCATGGGCAAGGCGCGATAGTGCTCCTTATAAAGGTTATTGGCTATCAGCACAATGGCGGGTTTCGGCACTATCTCGCTGATAAACACGGCTCCCCGTTTCCACTCTTGCCCATCAAAGTGGCGCACGTAAAAACGCAGGTTTACTTCTTCAAAATTTGCGTGAAAGGGCCATTTGATACCCAGTACCCGGGTCTCTTTAAACAGGAAGCCTACCATGCTTACCAGGGCCTTACCTTCCCACAAGTCGATTTCTGTGGCGGCGGGCAGATAGGGTTTCAAAATCTCGGGGTCAACCTCGTAATTGAGCATTACCAGGTTTTTCCATTGGGCAGTAAGGAAGCGGGATTTAGACATATTTTGTTATTTTACCACAAAGAACACAAAGGTAAAAAACGCAAAGGGCACAAAGTTTTTTCTTTGTGCCCTTTGTGTAAATCTTTATGTTCTTTGTGGTTGAATTGACCAGTAAGATTTATTTCCCTTTATAATACTTCAGCGCCTCTGGTATCAGCTTTTGCAGGTTAGCAATACGCGTAGCATCTGATGGGTGGGTGCTTAAAAACTCCGGCGGGGTGCCGCCTTTATTTTGCGCTGCCATACGCTGCCAAAAGGAAACCGCCTGGCGTGGGTCGTAGCCAGCCATGGCCATAAAGGTTAAACCCAACCGGTCGGCCTCAGATTCCTGCGCCCTCGAGTATTTCAACATGGCTAACTGGCCGCCAACGCCATACAACTGGCCGATGATGGCCTGCGTTGCAGCAGATTTGTTACCCGTTGCCGCACCAACCGCCGTACCCCCGGCTTGTAAAGCCAATTGCTGCGACATACGCTCGGCAGAGTGCCTTGCAATGGCATGGCCAATTTCGTGCCCCATCACTACGGCTAAACCGGCATCTGTTTGTGCCACGGGTAGCAAGCCGCTATACACAGCAACTTTTCCCCCAGGCATACACCAGGCATTTATTTCGTCGCTTTTAATCAGGTTAAATTCCCACTGGAAGCTATACTGATTTGCATAACCGTTTGTGTTTAAATATTGTTCTATAGCAATCGCCAATTGTTGGCCTATGCGTTTAACGCGCTGGGCATCGGTGCCGCTACTTACTACAACCGTTTTAGGATCTGAAAGTAGTTCTTTATAGCTGGCCGCGGCGGCGGGGTTTATCTGGTCGTCGCTCACGAGCGATAATTGCGAGCGACCGGTTAGCGGCACGGTGGAACATGCGTAAATGGTAATTGCCACGATTGCGGCAAGCAGTAGGGGTTTAAATGTCTTCATGGTACTTAGGCGGTTTTTTTCTTGAATAAATTAACTTTCGACTCTTTACCTTTCAACAAGCGCTCTATATTTTTTTGGTGGGTTACCAGAATCAGCAAAAATATGCACATCCCATAAATAACGACCGATTTAATAGACACCGGGAAAATAAACGTTACACCGATGGGATATATGAAACCTGCCGAGATGGACGCTAAGGACACATACTGCGTCAATAACAAAACCACTAAAAAAACAAGCACGCAAAGTAAAGATGCCTGTAGGTTAATAGCCAATATCATTCCAAAAAGCGTAGCAACACCTTTACCGCCCCTAAAGCCCGCAAATATGGGGAACAGGTGGCCCATAACAGCCGCCACGCCTAAGGCCAACGAATAATTGGTAAAAGCAACAGAATGGTAGGCACCCGTGGTGGATACGCCGATGATATAGGCCAGGTTGGTAGCCGTCCACCCCTTGAGGATATCCAGCAACATTACCGGGATACCGGCCTTTTTGCCGAGAACCCTAAAGGTATTAGTGGCGCCGGCGTTGCCGCTGCCATATTCGCGTACATCAATATCGTAAAAAGCCTGACCAATCCATACGGCGGTAGGGATTGAACCGAAACAATAAGCAAGAATAAGCGCTAAAATGGAATAGATTGATAGCATCTGCCTGCAATAATATTAAATTGATGTTATATACTGCAATATATTCATTTATAATTTAACGGCCTTCAGGCTGAGGTCTAAACTTTTCACAGAATGGGTAAGCGCACCTACCGATACGTAATCTACGCCGCAATCGGCATAATCGCGTATGTTATCGATAGTTATCCCGCCCGATGCCTCGGTAATATACCGGCCCTCTATCATGCCAACGGCCTGCCTTAAAGTGTCGAAATCTAAATTATCCAGCAAAATACGATTTACGCCGCCCGTTTGCAATACCTGCTCCAACTCGTCAAGGTTGCGCACCTCTATTTCGATAGCCAGTTTCTTGCCGGTTTCCTGCAGGTAACGGTTGGCGCTTTCAATGGCCTGCCTTATTCCGCCGGCGTAATCTACATGGTTATCCTTTATCAATATCATATCGTAAAGGCCCACGCGGTGGTTTACGCCGCCGCCTATGCGTACGGCCCACTTTTCCAGATACCGCATGCCGGGGGTGGTTTTGCGGGTATCTAAAACTTTGGTATTGGTACCCTGTAGCAGGTCTACTATTTCGTTGGTTTTGGTGGCAATGCCGCTCATGCGCTGCATACAGTTAAGCACCAGCCGCTCGGCTTTCAGTATGTTTTGCGCATCGCCCGTTACGGTAAAGGCAATATCTTTCGGTTTTACCTCGGCCCCGTCGTTCAAAAAAACTTCCATTTTAAGGCTGGGGTCAACCACCTCAAATATTTCTTTGGCCAGTTCTACGCCTGCTAAAATACCAGTATCTTTTACTAAGAGTTTTGCTTTGCCTTGTGTGCCGGCCTCAATGGTGGCAAGAGATGTGTGGTCGCCGTCGCCAACGTCTTCGCTTAAAGCGTTTACTATAAATTGGTGTATAAGTTGTTTGTCCAAATCTTTCGAATTTTGAGTTCAAAAGTAAGAACAATTGCCGAGTAATTAGGTTTTTTCGGTTTCGATGCGTAGTTCTATCACCACCATTTCCTTTTCAACCTCCTTCATAGTATAGCTAACGCGATACTTTCCTTTATCGGTAGCAAGCAAAAGCACACTATAATTGTAGGAGGCACTGGAGTTTACGCGATGCAGCACAGCAATTGAAAGGGGTTTGTTTTCTTTAAAGAATTTCTCCAGGATAACTTCCGCCTGTACTTTACTGTAAACATTGGTATTATCTACTACGGTAATATCAACCGTAGCGGCAAAATATTTGGCGAGTTCGTGCGCGTTCCCCTGCTTTATCAGCTCGGCAATTTTATCGATGGGGCCGGCTAAACAAACAGTTGGTACCAGGTAAAGGAGCACCAAAATGGGCAAGTATTTTAGTTTCATCATAATATATGACCAATAAACTAAAAAAAGGTTGCACAAAAAAATAAACCCGTTTTTTAATTATAATGTTTAAACGTTGCTTTTATATTTGCATTGTGGAAAATAATAAAAAAGTTGCTTTAATTATACTCGATGGCTGGGGTTATGGCCGTGAAGACGAATCTAACGCTATACTGGCTGCCAACACGCCATTTTTCGATTCGCTGATAGCCAACTATCCAAATTCTAAACTGGAAGCTTCAGGGCTTGCCGTGGGCCTTCCCGAAGGGCAAATGGGCAACTCGGAGGTTGGCCACATGAATTTGGGCGCCGGCCGTGTAGTGTACCAGGAACTGGGCCGCATAAACAAAGCGGTTATTGATAACGAATTTGTGCAGAACGAAACCCTGCTGGAAGCGTTTAACTACGCCAAAGCAAACGATAAAGATGTACACCTGATAGGCCTGGTAAGCGATGGCGGTGTGCATGCCCACATTAAGCACGTAATAGGTTTGGTTGATGCTACCACCCAATTGGGCTTAGAGAAAGTATTCATCCACGCCTTTTTAGATGGACGCGATACCGACCCGAACTCCGGCCTGGGCTTTATTGACGAACTGAACCAACACATTGCTCCTACCCCGGCCAAACTGGCATCGGCCATTGGCAGGTACTACGCAATGGACCGCGATAACCGCTGGGAACGCGTTAAAAAAGCTTATGACCTGCTGGTAAACGGCGAAGGCGAAGGTTCGCAGGACATCATTGCCTCTATCCAAAAATCATACGACGAGGGTGTTACCGACGAATTTATACTGCCAATTGTACATGTAGATAGCTATGGCAAACCGGTTGCCGTAATAAAAGAAGGCGATGTGGTTATCTGCTTCAATTTCCGTACCGATAGGGGCCGCGAAATTTCGCTGGCACTTACGCAGAAACCCTTCCCGGAATACAATATGCACCCGCTGGATGTGAAGTACGTAACCATGACCTCGTACGACGAAACCTTTAAAAATGTAAGCGTTGTTTTCCGTAAGGACGACCTAAGCAAAACATTGGGAGAAGTTTTAGAAGGTGCTAATAAAAACCAGATACGCATAGCCGAAACAGAGAAATACCCGCACGTAACGTTCTTCTTCAGCGGCGGCCGCGAAAAGGAATTCATCAACGAGAAGCGCATATTAGTACCATCGCCAAAGGTAGCCACCTACGATCTGCAGCCCGAAATGAGCGCAGCAGGTATCCGCGATGCAATTATCCCGGAGTTGATTGCCGAATGGCCCGATTTTGTGTGCCTCAACTTTGCCAATACCGATATGGTGGGTCATACAGGTGTTTTCAGTGCAGTTGTTAAAGCCGCCGAAACGGCTGATGCCTGCACTAAAGCCGTGGTAGAAACCGGCTTGGCGCATGGCTACTCATTCATCATTATTGCCGACCATGGCAACGCCGATTACATGATAAACGACGACGGCTCGCCAAACACCGCGCATACCACCAACCTGGTGCCCTGCATTGTGATAGATAGCGACGTTAAAGCCGTGAAAGATGGCAAACTGGGCGATATCGCGCCAACCATTTTAAGCATGATGGGCGTGCCTATCCCCGAGGAAATGAGTGGTAATGTATTGGTATAAACCACTGCGAAAATATATCCTGGTTACAGGCGGACTGCTGCTTCTATGCTGCTGGTTCGCCTGCAAACCCGAAATAAAGGAAACCGGCGCTACCTTAAAATACTTCGACCTGAAGGAGTTTTTCAAGACAGATTCTGCCCGGTTGGCCAAGCTGAACCCCACCATCACTAAAACGGTAAGCCACAACGGCGATAGCCAAACCAAAAAACTGAAGATTGCCAACTGGGGGCAGGAATTTAATTTGTTTACTTCATCAGATATCAACAAACCCGCCTGGAAGGATAGTTACAATGTAGATTCTAAAGCCAATTTTCATGGCTTCCATACTTTTTTTCGGGCTAAATTCCCTGAGTTAAAAACGCGGGAAATTGAGATTATAGAAGATAGAAATGGCAAAATAAGCAAAATTCGAATTACCAATTACGTCCACAATATTCTCTATCATACGGACGAAACTTTAACTTATATTCCTGGTGAATATTATTTAATAGTAAAAAATCAGGAAATAAAAGTAATGGGCCACAACGGCTATGTTATAAAGGGCGTTTTTAATTAGTGCTTGCCTGTGGCAGAAGCAAGCTTTTCTTTAGAAATATCCAGTAGCGAAGATATATCTGTGCGGCCGGGGTTATCGCCCAACACTTTCTCCAAATCGGCAACAGAGGCACGCAAGGAGTTGATGCCCCTCACCTTATCGTAATTTTTCTGGTTGGCTTGCAGCTTAAATATGCCATACTCCCGGTAAGCAATGCCGCGGGTTTGGTAGCTTTTGGTTTGCTCGGTTGGGTCCATCGCAATGGCCTTAGTAAGGTCGAAGATGGCACCTAGCAGATACTTCTCCCTTTCATCGGGCGAGAGGTAGGTATCTTTACCCAAAAAGCTTTTGGCGCGTGCACGGTAGTAATAAGCCGTGGCATCAACCGGATTTATGAAGATAGCTTTAGTGTAGGCGGCGATGGATTTTCGGTAGTTTTCGCTGTGGTAATATGAGTAGCCCAGCATCCAGTAGGCGTTGGCGTTGGTAGAATCTACCAGGCAGGCTTTCTCTAATTGCGCCACGGCAGTCTTGAAATTGCCATCCATAAAGGCTTGCTGGCCCAATTTTACATAGGCATTTTGTGCCGATGATTCGAGCGATGTGATCACGAGAAGGGAAATTATTGCCGAGAGCCTCATTAAATACCTAACGTGTGTAACAAAATTGTAGTATATTAACTTGCAATAGTATAAAATATTATACTAAGCCGCTATTTTTTGTTGGAAAATTTGGGGAGGAACGGGTATCAAAGAAGTGCAGCTACCAAAGCTTTTTTGGATTTGATGCTTAAACGTCAATTATTATACTTTATTGTATCTCGAGAAAAATATTTATATTAAAGATATTTTAAAATCATAAAAACAAAAAAGCCGACTTGTCACCGGCTCTATCGTTATAGATTTTCAAGTATTTTACTTTTGTCTTATTTTCGATAAATCGAGTTTACTCACAGCAATTTTTGCTTCTTCTACCTTTTTCAAAACAAATGGATCGTTGGAGTGGTCTTTTACGCTATCGCTTATAATAGCACCACTACCGTAGCCGTAAATTATATTGCTTTTTGTTTTTTTAATAGCAGGCATATAAATCCTTTCTTTATACATCAAATATAGCATTTTACTTTTTCTTCACCAAAAATGCTTCATAGTTCACATTCCGTTGAAAAGGGTATGCCATATCATCAATAACACCAAACACCTCAAACTCCATGTTAATTTCTTCTATCGATGCGTTAATTGCTATTTGATAAAGCCGTGTTCTTACAGGTGTACTTCCCTTTGCATAAATAAAATGATTTCCATAGTGAATGCAAAAATCTATGATAGTATAAGCGGTTGTCGCAAGGACCACATCTCTATCGCCATTATCGCTAATTGTAAGGTCGCTTTTCCCGCCATTTGGGTCTACATCAACCAGTGAAAGGTTGTAAATTGTCGGCTCATCTTGAATAAGTCCAAACGTGACCATTTTTTTAATCCGACCATTAGGCCCGTCGCTGTAAAATTCATAATTCTGAAAGTCTTTGGTTAGGTAGCTATAACGAGGTAGATTCATTTATACTGATAGTGATAAGGTTGTATTGAGGGGCTCAATTTGCGACCTCAAATTGTTAAATAATTCTTTGATATACAAGCCTACCGTTCCGTTTATGGTTAGCCCCCCAGCATGACTTTTTTTCCACTATCACCTCCTCCCGCCAATTCCGCCTGAAACATTTCCCTCCCCGCAACGTCTAATAAATCAAATACTTAACCGCACAGCCAAAATACCCGCTCAAATAAACCTATATTGGCATAGTGCTTGAAACAGTATATTTGTATATATAAAACTGATAGCCAACCCCTATTTAATATGCTTGCGGCTTGCCGGGGCTGACAATATGGCGTTCACCTATCCTTAACCGAACGTATTGATGAGTTTCGATCCTTTTGATTTTAAAAACACCGCTGCTATAAACGAAGATTCTGAATTCTTCCCGCTGATGTCGTCAGAGGACGAAGAAGAGATGAATAACGAGCAGGTCCCTGATATTTTAGCCATACTTCCGCTTCGCAATACCGTGTTGTTCCCCGGTGTGGTGATACCCATTACCGTTGGCCGCGATAAATCTATCAAACTGATACGCGATGCCAACAAAGGCAAACGCCTTATTGGCGTGGTGGCACAGCAGGATGTAAGTATCGAAGATCCTAACTTTAGCCAGCTGAACCGTGTGGGCACCATTGCCCTTATCATTAAAATGCTGCAAATGCCCGATGGCAACACCACCGTGATATTGCAGGGCAAAAAACGTTTTGTTTTAAAGGATGAGGTACAAAGCGAACCTTACATTAAAGCAACTGTTGAGCCTTTTAAAGAGGTAAAGCCGAAGGAAGATAAAGAATTTAAAGCCATGGTATCGTCTGTAAAAGACATGGCCATGAACATTATACAGCTATCGCCAAATATCCCCAGCGAAGCGGGTATTGCTATCCGCAATATCGAAAGCACCAACTTCCTCATCAATTTCATATCATCTAATATGAATGCGGATATGGCGGCCAAGCAAAACCTGCTGGAAACCGCCAGCCTGCGCGACAGGATAAACATGGTGCTGGAACACCTGACTTTAGACCTGCAGATGCTGGAACTGAAGAACCAGATACAAACCAAGGTGCGGGTAGACCTTGACAAGCAGCAACGCGACTACTTCCTTAACCAACAGCTGAAAACCATCCAGGAAGAACTGGGCGGCACCTCGCCCGATTTGGAGATTGAGAACCTGCGCCAGCGCGCCCTCAAGAAAAAATGGAGCAAGGAAGTGAAGACCCAGTTTGCCAAAGAGCTGGAAAAACTTACCCGCACCAACCCCGCCGCTGCAGATTATTCGGTGCAGATCAACTATCTGGAACTGCTGCTTGATTTACCGTGGAACGAGTTCACCAAAGACAACTTCGACCTTAAACGCGCCCAAAAAGTGTTGGATAAGGACCACTTCGGCCTTGATAAAGTAAAACAACGGATCATCGAATACCTCGCCGTGCTTAAGTTAAAGCACGACATGAAAGCCCCCATCCTTTGTTTGGTTGGCCCTCCGGGCGTTGGTAAAACATCATTGGGCAAGTCGATCGCCAAAGCTTTAGGCCGTAAATACGTTCGCATGGCCCTCGGCGGCGTGCGCGATGAAGCCGAGATACGCGGGCACCGCAAAACCTATATCGGTGCCATGCCGGGCAGGATTATCCAATCGGTAAAGAAAGCCGGGGCAGCAAACCCGGTATTTATTCTGGATGAGATAGATAAGGTGAGCAACGATTTCCGCGGCGATCCATCCTCTGCCCTGCTGGAAGTGTTGGACCCCGAACAAAACAGCACTTTTTATGATAACTACGTGGAGATGGATTTCGACTTGTCGAACATCATGTTCATCGCCACGGCAAACTCCTTGAGCAGCATACAGCCGGCATTGCTGGATCGTATGGAGATCATCGAAGTGAACGGTTACACCATCGAAGAAAAGATTGAGATAGCCAAACGCCACCTGGTGCCCAAGCAGCGCGAAGCCCACGGCTTAAACAATAAGCAGGTAATCATCAAAAACGAGATAGTAGAACGGTTGATAGAAGATTACACCCGCGAATCGGGTGTGCGTGCGTTGGAAAAACGCATAGGCTCGGTAGTACGTGGCGTTGCCAAAAACATCGCCATGGAAGAAGAGTACAATCCTGCGGTGAACAAAAAAGATGTGGTTAAAATCCTGGGAGCACCTTTTTATGATAAGGACCTTTATGAGAACAATGACATCGCAGGCGTAGTAACGGGCCTGGCCTGGACATCCGTTGGTGGCGATATTTTGTTCATCGAATCGAGCCTGAGTCCCGGCAACGGAAAGCTTACCCTAACCGGCAGCCTGGGCGATGTAATGAAGGAATCGGTTACCATTGCTTTAGCTTATTTAAGAGCACACGCAAGCGCTTTCGACATCAACCCAAAACTGTTTGAGCAGTGGGACGTTCACGTCCATGTACCCGCAGGTGCTACCCCAAAGGATGGCCCATCGGCCGGTGTTACGATGCTTACGGCTTTGGTTTCAGCGTTTACACAGCGTAAATTAAAACCACATTTGGCTATGACCGGCGAAATAACCCTGCGCGGCCGTGTGTTGCCTGTAGGCGGCATTAAGGAGAAGATACTGGCTGCCAAACGCGCCAATATCAAGGAGATTATCCTCTGCAAATCGAACCAGAAAGATATCCTGGAAATAAAAGAAGACTACATCAAGGATTTGAAGTTCCACTATGTAACCGACATGAAGGAAGTAGTTGAATTAGCCCTGCTGAACGAAAAGGTAAGCAACGCGCTGGATTTGACGGTGAAAGAAAAAGAACCGAAACCGGTGATAAATTAATCTTCCCCGAAAATATATTTGAAAGCAGCGCAATTGCGCTGCTTTTTTTATGGCTGATATTCTCGTTGTAATGCCTAAATTGCCACTACATGCGTATTCTGCCTTCAAAATATTTAACACTCTTCCTTTCTGTTGTTTTTGTGTGCCTTGTGTTTACTGCTTCGGCGCAAAACACTATTAGCGGTACGGTGCGGGATGATAAAGGCCTTACCCTCCCCGGCGTAATCATTTTTTTATCCGGCACCAAATCCATTACCGCAGCCGATAATGACGGGAAGTTCAACCTTAAAAACATCGCCCCCGGCTCCTACACGCTTACGGCGCGGTTTGTTGGTTTCCAAACGTTTACCCAGGCGGTTACCATTGCCAAAAACGTAACAGTCGATATCAAGCTGACGCCTGCTGTAAATCAGCTATCCGAAGTAAAAATCACAGCATACTCAGAAGAGTATTTCCTTAAATTCCGGCAGTATTTCCTTGGCACTACGCCGAATGCCGAAAAATGCACCATCCTGAATAAGGAAGCCCTCCATTTTCATTTCGATAAAGCCAGTAATACGCTTACCGTTACTGCCGATGATTTCTTAGAGATAGAAAACAAAGCCCTGGGCTATAAGATAAAATACCTGCTGCAATCTTTCCGCCTTAACGAAGATGAGAAACAACTGGCCTACCAGGGGCAATCGGTTTTTGCAGAACTAAAACCCGCAACGCCAAAAGAGGCAAAAACCTGGAAGGAAAACCGGGAAATTGCTTACCGGGGCTCCATCTATCATTTCCTGAAGTCTGTTTACATGGGCACACTGCAAAAGGATGGCTATGCTATTTACAGCATCCTGAACAAAACCATGCCGGGAGGAACAGATGATGGCACCAGCATCCGGCCCGAGCGTAAGCAACTGGAAGCCGATTCGCTGATAAGAGGGATGGATGGCGACTTTAAATATCTCAACCATAAGCAAAGCCTGTTTGTGGTGTACACCATTTATGAGCCCGATGCATCAGCGGATATGGGCAGCGGGTACGATATCAAAATGACCACCAAATGGCACACCTTCCCAAAAGGGCAATATTCTATGCTGAGTTTTTTAGCGCCCGAGATTGTGGTGGATAAGCACGGCTACTATAGCCCGCCCGCTGCACTAGCCGTAGAAGGCCGCATGGCATGGGAACAAATTGCCGACCTTAACCCGTTGGAATACGGGGATTGACCGAAGCATATACTTTCATAAACCACTATATATCAGGTGTAAATATCAAAACGATATTTCTACTTTTGCGTTATGCCCGATTTTGCCCAAATTATTTACGCCATAGAAGTACATTCTGTTGAGGGGATAAAGGCCTATTTTGCAGACGGCGGAAACCCCAACGAGGTGCATAATGGCGTGCCGCTTTTTACCAGCATGGAAGAAATGTACACCCGCGGCGAACGGTTTAAGCATTGCATAAAGGCTTTTGTTGATGCGGGACTGGAATTTGCAGACAAGGCCCTACTTGCCGTTTTGGCGCATGATGCTGAAGCGTTGCAGCTGGTACTGAAACAACAGCCGGATGCAGCCTTCAAAACCTATTCGATATTCAACAATACTTATACCCCCCTTACCGGCGGCACACTAATGCATTTCTGTGCCGAATACAACAGCCTTGCCTGTGCGGAGGTACTTTTAAAATATGGTGCCGATGTTGACACAAAAGCGGCTATTGATGAGCATGGCTTTGGCGGCCATACCCCTATCTTCCACACGGTAAACCAAAATGGCAATGCGTCTATTGATATGCTGCACTTTTTGCTCAGGAACAAGGCGGATACATTGCATATGGTAAAAGGACTTATTTGGGGCAAAGGCTACGAGTGGGAAACCTTTATACCTGCGGTAAACCCTATCAGCTATGCCATGATGGGTTCATTGCCCCAGATGCACCGTAAAGAGCAAACGGTAACTGAGATAGTGAGTTTGTTGATGAAGCATACTTTTGGCATTAATTACATGCCCCAAAATGTACCTAACGCATATCTTCGGCATTAAACGCTCCATCCTCTAATCTTCTGAATTCCGAAATCAAAATCTCGAATTCCGAAATCAGTTCCTCCCCATTTGCATTTATCATTCCTAATTGCTTAGATTTATACAAACCTTAAATACAATTAATTATGGACATTAACCTCGTAAACTGGCCAGCCGTTGTGGTTGCAGGCCTCTCCGCATTTGCCGTTGGCGGCATATGGTATTCAAAGCCGCTTTTCGCTAACGCCTGGATGAAAGATAGCGGCCTTACCGAAGAGCAAGTGAAAGCCGGCAACAAGGGTAAAATATTCGGTTTCACAGCACTTTTCTCTGTTATCATGTCGGCCAACCTGGCTTTTTTCCTGGCAGATGCTAAGGTGGATCTCGCATTCGGAACAGCGGCAGGCTTCGCCGCCGGTATCTGGACCTTCGGTGCTATAGCCACCCACAGCCTCTTCGAGCTGAAATCCTGGCGACACATATTCATCAACGGCGGCTATAGCGTTGTATCCTTAACGCTGATGGGCCTGATATTGGGTGCATGGCGGGCGCACTAATATGTCTGAACTCGAGTTGTCTGAACTCGAATTTTAAGGAATTAAGGGAATTAACAGAATTTATAATCGCATCGATACATAAATTCTGCAAATTTTAAAAATTCCTTAAAATTCGAGTTCAGAAAAATAGCCCAAAGCTGCGTACTTTTGCGCCGGATGAAAAGCAAGGAAGAAATACTGAACAGTTATTATAGCCAGGGTGCCGATGGTATGCCCGAAATTTCGGCAGATGGTTTACTCAAAGCCATGGAAGAATACCGCCTGCAAGCCGAAGAAGCCGCATTTAATGCTGCAAAGGCATATGAAGGAGGCGTTATAGGTGGCAAAGAGCTTTTCGAGACCTTTGCAGATTACAAAGCCAGTCTAGATGTACCCCTCGCTGCTACCATCGAACCCACAGAGGCCGAAACCATCCAATTTATGGCAGATAGCATCCTGGAGATGTTTATCCCGCACGATAAAAACATCAAAACAATCTCTTTTGATATCCGTAGCGGCGGGAAAAGTTATACCGTGAACTATACAAAAAGGCAAGATGAGCGATGGGCATTTACCGGATACACACCCGGCCCCTCCCTTTAGAATTTCAATATCAGATTCTAGTTTTATTAGAATTTAGGTTTTCTCTTTTAGAATTTGAGCCTCAGCTCACATTCGCTACTTTAAACGGCTTCACATCTACGCTTTCCCATATTTTTTGGGTGATGTAGGGTTCGCTCATTTTCCAGGCTTCCAGCTGCTCTTCCGTCTCGAATTGCAGCACCATTACCGAGCCTATCATTTTGCCATCGTCGTTCAAAATGGCTCCGCCTAAAATGTAGTTTCCACTTGCTTTAAGGGCAACGGCGCCATCCAGGTGATGCGGGCGCACGCCCATACGGCGATCGAGCGCGCCTTCGTCGGTATAATCATAGCCGGTAACTAGGTATTGGTTCATATTGGTTTTGTTTAAAAGTATAATCTATAACGTTTGGGTTACAAATTAATTGAAAAACCTGTAGATAAGCCTATAAAATAACTGTGAGTTTTACATTATATTTGTTTCTTAAACCATTACGCCATTATGAGAGAACAACTACAGCAGGAATTTTTAGCGCACTACGGTAAAGAACATCAATATACATACTTTTCGCCGGGCAGGGTAAACCTCATTGGCGAGCATATCGATTACAACGGCGGCCTGGTTATGCCTTGCGCGGTTACCTTAGGTACTTACCTGCTTGTTGCGCCAAATAATGAGGGTGTTTTCCGTTTCAAAAGCGTAAACTTTAAAGAAACTGCGGAGATTGCCGTAGGATCCAGCAATGCCAAAAAGGAGGAACTTTGGTTCAACTACCCTACCGGCGTTATCGAACATTTCAATAAAGATGGCAAGCAATTGCAGGGGCTGGATATGCTATATTACGGCAATATCCCTATCGCTTCGGGCCTATCTTCTTCGGCTTCTATCGAAGTGGTAACCGCCTTTGCTTTAAACGATTTGTTCGATGCCGGCTATACCAAACTGGAGCTGGTAAAATTGGCCAAATGGGTAGAGAATGTGTTCATCGGCCTGCAAAGCGGTATTATGGACCAGTTTTCGGTTGCTTTTGGTGAAAAGAACAAAGCCCTGATGCTGAATTGCGATACGCTGGATTACCAGGCGGTAGACAGCAACCTTGGCGATTACCTGCTGGCCATCATCAACACCAACAAGCCCCGCAAACTCGCCGAATCTAAATACAACGAACGCGTACAGGAATGCAATACCGCACTGGCCGCCTTGCAACAGGAGTTGGATATCAAATACCTCTGCGATATCGATACCGAAACATTCAATAAACATAAGCACCTGATTACTGATGCTACAGTATTGAACCGCGCTACCCATGTGGTTGAAGAAAACGACCGCGTAAAATTGGCCGCTAAGGCCCTAAGCAATAACAACCTTACCGAATTTGGCAGGCTGATGTACGCATCGCACAATTCATTGAGCACCTTGTATGAGGTAAGCGGTAAGGAACTGGATACCGTAGTAGAGTTTTGCAAACCCAATAAAGATGTTATCGGTGCCCGTATGACCGGTGCCGGTTTTGGCGGTTGCGCCATAGCACTGGTTAAAAAAGATGCCTTCGAGAAATTCAGCTCCGAAGTAAGCGAATACTACACCAAAGAAGTTGGCTACGCACCATCTGTTTACAGCTCGCTCATCGGCAATGGCGTTGGCCTGCTGAATGAAGTGGTGGCAGTGTATTAATCTTTTAGTGAGTGGTGAATAGAGGGTGGGGAGTGGTTGCAAAACCCGCTCACATTGTCTATTCACCATTTCAATTTAGAACCACTCTCCCAATCAACCAATCTCCACTCACCATCCCATGCGCAAACTTAAATTAGACGAACTTAACCGGGCCACTGTAGCAGAATTTCAACAGCAGGATAAGTTGCCGGTTGTAGTTGTGCTGGATAACGTGCGGAGCATGCACAACATCGGGTCGATATTCCGCACCTCTGATGCCCTCGCCGCTACGGCGGTTTACCTTTGCGGCATTACCGCTCAACCCCCGCATCGCGAAATCGAAAAAACGGCACTCGGTGCCACGCAATCTGTTACCTGGGAATACTTTGAAGATACGCTTGCCGCAATAGCCAAACTCCGCGCAAACGGATACAAAATAGTTGCCATAGAACAGGCCGAGAACAGCACTATGCTGAATGATTTCGTGCCATCGGCCGGCGAAAAATATGCGCTGATTTTCGGCAACGAGGTAAACGGCGTAAGCGAGGAGGCAATGCAATTGATAGATACCTGCATCGAGATACCGCAATTCGGCACCAAGCATTCCTTCAATATCGTGGTATCTGCAGGCATCGTTCTCTGGGATTTTTATTCCAAAATTGCCCGGGGATAGCCTGGTGTAAGATTTTTTGCGTAGTTTTAGCTAAGCCTAAAGCTGTTTATCAGAATGAAACTACCCCTACGCCTTACATCCGCAAAATGCGGCAACGCCTGCCAATCCTTAGTCCTTACTACATTCATAGCTACGGCATTGCTCTTTGGCAATGTACACCAAGCCTGGTCGCAATCAGAAAACGGCTATAACCTGCTTTGGCGCATAAGCGGCAAAGGCCTCAGCAAGCCCTCCTACCTGTTCGGCACCATGCATGTTAAAGACAAGCGCGCGTTCGCTTTCAGCGATTCGGTGATACTGGCCATGCAAAACTGCCGAACGTTTGCACTCGAAACACATCCCGACAGCATCATAAAAAAGATGTTCGTAACCATGCGCGGGCAGGATAGCCTCCGCAGCGTACGCAGGATGCTCAGCAAAGACGATTACGACAAATTGGCACAGCGTTTCGAAAAGAAGAACGGCTACCCAATGGGCGATATCGACCCCGTACAAGCCGAATCCATGCTCACGCCCGAGCGGGAAAAACCCGATGATAAGAAGACCTTCCTGGATGCATACCTCTTTGGTGTTGCACGCACTATGCATAAAAATACTTTTGGCCTGGAAGATGCTGCCAAACAATTCGACGATTATTACAGCGCCGATAACCCGGAGCTTAGGGACAGGCTAAGCGCTTTACTGCAGGACGACGATGAAGAGGGGCAACTGGATGCTACCGACGATATGATAACGGTTTATAGTACCGGCAACCTAAAAAACATTGTAGAGTATATGGGCGATGACCGGCTTGCCGACTCTATCCTCATTGTGCGCAATAATGTAATGGTAAACAGCATGATGAAGTACATGCCAGGCGATGGCCTGTTTACCGCTGTGGGTGTTGCGCACCTGCCCGGCGATAATGGCATCATTGCGCTGCTTAGGAAACAAGGTTATACGCTAACACCTGTCGGTGCCAATTTCAGCAACATTGCCGATAGGTACAACACCGATTACACCAGGCTTAAATGGGAAACTTTTACCGACGAAGGCCGGGGTTATTCTATGGATTTGCCCTTCACACCTATCCAAACGGATGCACTGATGGGGATGAACACCGTACTTTACGCGGATGTAGCCAATGATGTTTTTTTGGGCGCTTATGCCGTGTTGCAAGGGGGAGGCAGTACGCCCAGGAGCCAGCATGCCGTTGTTGCAGAAATCATCAAAAAGCTAAAGGGCAAACCAAGCAACCATATCCTGATCAATAAAACAGTGATCGTAAACGGACTTAAAGCAACCGATGTAACCATTGATACGGGCGAGGGTACGGGCCTGCGATACCGCATATTCTTCAACAACAATATGCTATACTGCCTGTATGCCGGCAATACGCTTGCAAACGTTAACCAGGCTTATGCCAACCGCTTCTTCAATTCATTCAAGGCCTTTAAGCCGATACCGCAACGCCCCAAAGATTGGATTACTTTAACAAAGGACACCGCAGCGTTCAGCATAAATTTACCTGTAAAACCGCAGCTGATGGAAAAAGAACTGCCTATGCAATCGGGCACGGCCAACATAACGATGCGAATATACATGAGTACCGATACGGTAAAGCTGGAGAATTACCTGCTGCGCTATAACGATTACCCAAGCGGCCTGTACCTCAGCAGCGCCGAAAAAGCCTTTGACGCTATCCTCGCCGAATTTAAAACAAAGGGGATCGACATCACCAGCACGCAAAACATCACCAAAGATGGCGAACCGGGCATGGACTTAAACTTCACCATGAAAGATTACCATTGCCGCGTACAGTTATTTGCCCGCGGCAACCGCATATACCTGTTGCTGAAACAAAATCTTACACCGGGAACGCCCCTTGCTACCGACGACGACTTCTTCTCCTCTTTTAAATTCACCCCTTACCTGGTACCTACTTTACACCCTTATAGCTTTGAAGGCGGCAACTTCACAGCCAAAAGTTTCGACGACGTAAAGGTGGTAAAAGATTCTGTGGCCAACTACAGTACATTTCTTTTCAGTAAAGGCACAGTTTACTCCGTTAACCGTACGTCGGGCGCATTGTACAGCATCGAGCATGCCGGCATCAGCAAATACTACCGTGCAAAAAACGTCGATTCGATGTACAACGCCATCATACCCGAATCTGTGACTTATGCCGATACCCTCTTAAAAGTTGATACCATCAAAGTAAACGGCCTTAGCGGGAGGGAATTTATCACCCGCCAGAAAAGTGGCACCGCCCGGAAACGTTTCCGCTTATTCCTCGACAATGGTGACATGTTTTACATCACCGGTCACCAAAGCAATGCAGAGATAAACAGTGAAATAGAAAACCAATTTTATAATTCGATAGTGAAAACGCATGATACTGCACCTATCGACCTTGCATCATCCAAAGCGGCACTAATTGTAAACGACTTATCCTCTCCCGATTCCGTAACGCGCGATCAGGCTATCGGCGCGCTATCCTATTACGAGTTCGAAAAAGATGAGCTGCCTTATGTGTACGCCGCCATGCAGAAAAGCTTCCCCGATGACTCCACGAGCTACGGGTCGCGCGGAAAATTGCTGCGCCTGCTTAGTACCCTGCACGATGACACCACCGCAACAGTACTTAAAAAGATTTATCTCTCGCCCGCTGTGCCCGAGAGCATCAAAAAAACCGCACTCAACGTACTGGGCAATGATAAAATAAAAGATGGTTTCAGCACTTACCTGGATTTACTGACTAACCACAAACTGCTGGAAAAAGAAGGGATGTACCAGGTTTTTAGTCCCTTGTATGATACGCTGGATTATGTTACCGCCAATTACAGCAAGATTGCACCGCTGCTAAAAAATGATAATTATCGCGGCAGTATGCTGGCGATATTTAACCAAATGCTCACTACCGATAACAAGGCAAAGTACGCAGGCTTTGTTGCCACGCATTTTGATGAACTGACGGCCTATGCTAACCAGGACTTGAAAGAATACCTTGAACTACCGGACAGCGTATATAACGTATCTAACACCCCTTACTATTATCTGCAGCTGATGAAGGCCGTTAAAAACAAGCCGCTTACGGCAAGTTTCACCGCTGCTTTAGTAAAGGATGGAAAGCCTGATGGCTACCTGAGCGAGGCCATCATTACCCGCCTGCAAAACAAATTACCGGTGCAGCAACAGGCCATAAATAGTGTTCTGGATTCTATTAGCCTGCGGTACAGCTTACTGGAGGCACTTAACCAGGAGAAGTTGCTGGCCCGCGCCCCACTTAAGTACCGCACGCAAGCCGCCTTCGCCAAAGCATCGTTGTTTAGCTATATAGAGGTGCAGGACGATGGCAGCGCAAGCAATATTACCTTGCTTGGCACCCTTACAGAAAAATTGAACACCTATTATGTGTTTAAATTCAATACACCTTATAGTGACGAAGGCACCGAATATATCGCCATTTGCGGGCCGTATAAAACCGGGGCGACTGCGTTGGATTTCAAAAGCTACAGGGCTTATACCAATTGGGATAAAAAAGAAGCCAACTGGCAAAAGCAAGCCAGGAAGATGATACCTGATCTGAAAAAATCCGTAGCGGAGGATTTGAAAAGGTAATAATCCTGCTAAATTAGCAAGCTATGAACGCCCTCGCCAAAAAACTACTTGTAAAGCCAGGTCAAACCTGGTTGGTATTAGATCCGCCGGAAGATTATTTGGCTGCCTTAGAACCTCTGCCCGATGGCGTAACACTGGTGTTTACCATAGATAAACCGGTTGATGGCATACAACTGTTCGTAAAGATGAGCACCGAACTTGCTGCGGGGCTGGCGGATATCAAACCGATATTGAAGCCGGAAACCGTTCTGTGGGTTATCTACCCCAAGAAAAACAAAGGCATCGATACCGATTTGGAGATGATGGGCGGATGGGACGTATCTAAGGAATATGGTTTGCGACCGGTAGCCTCGGCAGCTATCAACGATACCTGGACCACCCTGCGTTTCCGCCCGGAAGTGCTGGTAAAACAGTCAGAGTTTCGTAACGATGCGGTTAAGCAAAACGACTATTCGGCGTATATCAACCCTGAAACCAAACAGGTAACCCTGCCCGCCGATGTTGCTGAAGCCATGTCGGCAGTGCCCGAAAGCATCGGGATTTACGATAAGCTTGCCTACTCGCACCGCAAGGAATATGTGGTTTGGATTTTATCTGCCAAACAAGAGCAAACACGTTTAAACCGGGTTGCTAAAATGGTAGAAATGCTGCTGGCCGGTAAGAAGAATCCTTCGGAGAAATAAATTAGACACGAATTTCACGAATTACGGCGAATTTCACAAAGCATAGCGGCTTAGTCATCCTCTTCGTTCTCGATATCTTCCAACATCCTCTTTTGGGTGTAATGGAAAGCGTCGATATATCGTTGTTTATTAGGGTTATCTTTCCTTATCAATAAAGCACTATACCAACCTTGTTCGGCATAGTCGATATGTGATTGATGGCGTTCGTATCCACTTTTTAATTCGTTGAACCAACGGCCAAAGATGATTCGTCTATTTCGGGCAAGCCCATCGGTATTCAGGCATATATAAATAAACGCATCTTCGCTTCGCTTATCAAAAAAATCTGTTAAAATATTTAAAATGGTAGACTTAGTGCCGACATCGTAACGTTGCCTTTTATTGGGATTTTTTCTAACACACTCAAATCCAAAAGAACGAGCATCGACGAATTCTCCTTCAGTAAGGGGATCCATTAAATAGAAATCGGTAAAATAAACGAAATATTCATCTCCTGATGAATTAGTAAACTGGTACCCGCTGGAATTTGGCGTCAGATTATAAAGGCTTGACAAATTTAATATCCTTAAGAGTGGAAAGCGGTTTCCCTTCTTTAACAGCATTACTAATCCTTATCTTATCTTCAATCAACTGAATGAAAGGATTGACAAAAGATTTCTTTTGCTTTTTAGACGTAGTATGCGATTTTGAGTTGGACACAAACAAATATATTAAAAGTATTTCAGCTATAAAAATCGGTGGCAAATTGTAGCCGAAGCGCTGTCGGCTGTGCCCGAAAGCATCGGGATTTACGATAAGCTTGCTTACTCGCACCGCAAGGAATATGTGGTTTGGATTTTATCTGCCAAACAAGAGCAAACCCGACTTAACCGGATTACTAAAATGGTAGAGATGTTGCTGGCCGGTAAGAAGAATCCTTCGGAGAAATAATCTCCCTTCACAATTAAAACTATTCTGAAAATATTTTTTTGGTTTCTCTTGTTTTATTAAATACATGCTCTACATTTGTAGAGTATAATATATACTTGTAGAGCAATATGAAATTATCTAAAGCCGAAGAACAGTTGATGGAGCATTTATGGTCGCTGCAAAAGGCGTTTATGAAGGATATTTTAGAGTGTTATGGCGAACCCAAACCTGCTACCACCACCATTGCCACCATGCTGAAACGAATGGCTGACAAAGGTTTTGTAGGCTATAAGCTCTTCGGCAACTCAAGGGAATACCACCCGCTGATAGCTAAGGCGGACTATTTCTCTACCCATGTAAACGGATTGATCAAAACATTCTTCAATAACTCCGCATCGCAGTTTGCGTCGTTCTTTACTCGTGAGACCAATTTATCTGCCGGCGAACTGGAGGATCTGAAAAAAGTAATTGAACAGGAAATTAATAAAAAGAAAAAATGATAGCATATCTCATCAAATCGGCTTTTTGTTTAGCGTTGCTATTGGCCATGTATCATCTTTTATTAGAGAAAGAGGCCATCCATAAATTCAAGCGCACATTCTTATTGGTAAGCCTGTTATTCGGTATGGCCATGCCGCTCATCAGTATCAATGTTGCTATGCCCGAATCCCCCGTTGCCGATATAGCACGGCTTGCGCCAGTCGCCGGGTTTATGCATGATAATACGGCAAACCTAATCATCTCCCCGGGCACAACCGTTGTTATCACTCCGCCCCGGGGGGTATTATTGGAAGATTACCTGTTGATAATTTATATAGGGATAACCGCGATTTTATTGCTTCGCTTTGGCTTCAATTTGATAGCCATACTGATCAAAGCCCGGCGCAACGAGCACGTGTCTATCGATGGCGGTACGCTGGTTTTAATGAACGAATCCATCATCCCCAATAGCTTTCTGCAATACATTTTTGTAAACCGGGATGAATTCCTAAGCCATCGGCTCGAACCTGAATTACTTATGCACGAGTTGGTGCATGTTCGCCAAAAACATTCATTAGATATTATTCTTATTGAATTGCTCAAAACCATACTCTGGTTTAACCCGCTGTTTATCCTCTATAAAAAGGCCATCCAGCTTAACCACGAATTTTTAGCGGATGAAGGTGTCATCCAATTCCATGCCGATATCAAAAGCTATCAAAACCTGCTGCTCACCAAAGTTGGGCTACAATCCAATTATGCGCTGGCCAGCAATTTCAATTATTCTGTAACCAAAAAACGATTGATCATGATGAGACATTCTACCTCCAAACTTAAGGCTGTTGCAAAAGGGTTTGCACTGCTCCCTTTGATGCTAATAATAGCAATTGTAATGTGTGTGAAAGCTGAAGCAAAAATTGAACTACCGTCAGTTCTAAATCCGCACACAGCAAAAGCAGATACACTTAAACCCTCAAAACAAACTCCAACCGTTGTAAATCGCGATTATATCAGCCCCGATAGTGTTATTATTCACTACACTCGTAAAGATGGCAGCAAAGTTACCAAAAAGCTTAGCGAGCTCCCGGCAGAAAAACAAAAGCAGTTGGGCAGCTTCGCCAGGCGGTACGTTATTGCGTCCATAAAGTACCCGTCGGTTAAACAGTTCAATGCCTGGAAAAATGCCTCGATGTATGGCATTTGGTTGGATGACAAGCACGTTAGTAACGATGTATTGAACAATTACGCAGCAAAAGATATTGTAATGTTTAACAACAGCAAATTGTACGGCGCAGCAAAAAAAGGAAGATCTTACTATTACCAGGCCGACCTTTACACGCTACCCAAATACAAACAATTAAAAGCTGAGAACGAGGCCGACAATAAAAAGCCCCGAAAAATGATCAATATCTACTCCACCGAAGTGCTGGACTAACTGCTTAGGTCAACTAATCAAAAAAGCGCCCTTTTGGGGCGCTTTAATTTTTATGATGGGCTTAAGATTAGGGCTTAATAAAATACCTGCTCAAACTGGTTCACGGCATCCTTGCTTTCGAGGTTGCTGTGGCCCATTAAAAACTCATCAACCTTGCGTGCGGCTTCGCGGCCTTCAGATATGGCCCAAACCACCAATGATTGACCGCGGCGCATATCGCCGGCTGCAAACACCTTGCTTACGTTGGTGCGGTAAACGCCTTCTTTGGCTTTAACGTTCTTGCGTTCGTCAAGGGCCACATTAAGTTGCTGCAAAGCACCATCGAACTGCGGGTTTACGAAACCCATAGCCAAAAACACACGCTGGCAAGGTATTTCGCGTTCGCTGCCTGCCACTTCGCTGAATTTCACCGGGCGGCCCATCAGGTCAATCTCCCAGCTTACATCTACTACTTTCAAGGCACGCAGTTCGCCGTTCTCGTCGCCCAAAAATTCTTTGGTGTTAATGCCCCAAAAACGTTCAACACCTTCCTCGTGGCTGCTGGTGGTTTTAAGCACCATTGGGTAAGTTGGCCATGGCATGTGCGCGGTACGCTGCTCTGGTGGCTGCACCATTACCTCAAACTGCCTTACCGATTTTGCACCCTGGCGGTTAGATGTACCTACGCAGTCGCTGCCGGTATCGCCGCCGCCAATTACCACCACATCTTTACCCGAGGTTAGGATATCTTCGCCCTGTACTTCTGTATTGCTAACGCGCTTGTTCTGTTGTTTTAAAAACTCCATGGCAAAGTAAACGCCCTTTAAGTCCCTGCCAGGGATAGGCAAATTACGCGGGATGGTAGATCCGCCTGCCAAAACAACCGCATCGTGGCTACGCACAATCTCGTCGGCAGGAATATCTTTACCGATCTCGGTATTGCATTTAAAGGTGATACCATCCTCTTCCATGATCTGGATACGGCGGTCTATCACCCATTTTTCTAACTTGAAATCGGGGATACCGTAACGCAGCAAGCCACCCGGGCGGTCGTCGCGTTCAAAAACGGTAACCTTGTGGCCGGCCTTGGCTAACTGCGCAGCGGCAGCCAAACCTGCAGGCCCGGAGCCCACTACGGCAACGTTTTTACCCGATTTGATTAGCGGCGCAGTAGGTTTAACCATGTTTTTAGAGTAAGCAACCTCTATGATGTGCTTCTCTATCTCCTCAATAGCAACCGGTGGCTTATTGATGCCCAGTACGCATGCCGATTCGCACGGTGCGGGGCAAATTCTACCGGTAAACTCCGGGAAGTTATTGGTTGATGATAGTATCTGGTATGCCTCGCCCCAGTTTTTGCGATACACGGCATCGTTAAACTCGGGGATAACGTTACCCAGCGGACAGCCGCTATGGCAAAACGGGATACCGCAGTTCATACAGCGTGCGCTTTGCTGGTTCAATTTCTCTTCGGGATACAAACCAACAAACTCGTTATAGTTTTTCAAACGCTCGGTAACCGGCGTTTTTTGGGGAAGCTCCCTGTTAAATTCCTGAAATCCTGTAGGTTTTCCCATGATTATCCTATAGCTTGTAATTGTTGTTTCTCTAATACTTTCTTGTACTCTTTCGGATATACCTTAACAAACTGTGCCGAAGCTTCTTTCCAGTTTTTAAGGATGCCCTGGGCAACTTTGCTGCCCGTTAAGTGGATATGCTTTTTAAGCAAGGCGGTGATTTGCTCTTCATCCTGCACCGATAGCGGATCCAGATCTACCATCTCCTTATTGCAGTTGTCGGCAAAGGTGCCGTTAGGGTTGTATATCCAGGCTATACCGCCGCTCATACCGGCAGCAAAGTTACGGCCTGTTTCGCCAAGGATCAGTGCACGGCCGCCGGTCATGTATTCGCAACCGTGGTCGCCAATGCCTTCTACAACGGTGGTAGCACCGGAGTTACGTACCGCGAAACGCTCGCCTGCCATACCGCGTACGAACAACTCGCCCGATGTTGCGCCGTAAAGTGCCACGTTGCCAATAATGATATTTTCTTCGGGATTGAAGGTTGCGTTCGCAGCCGGGTAAACCGCTAACTGCGCGCCCGATAGGCCTTTGCCTACGTAGTCGTTACCCTCGCCTTCCAGCTCAAAGGAAACACCTTTGGTGGTGAATGCGCCAAAGCTTTGCCCTGCCGAACCTTTGAATTTGTAGTTGATGGTATTATCGGGCAAACCTGCCGAGCCATACAGCTTAGATATCTCGTTAGACAGCAGGGTACCTATGGTACGGTCAACGTTCTTCACATCGAATGTAGCAAATACCGGGGTTTTATCTTCCAAAGCCGTTTTCGCATGCTCCAGCAATTTCCAATCGATAATGGCATCCATACCATGGTCTTGCTTTTCGCTGTTGTAAAGCGTCATGCCTTTGGTATTGTTCATGGGGTGCAATATGCCGCTCAGGTCAACCTTTTTGGCTTTCCAGCTCTGGATATTATCGCGAACCTTTAAGAACTGCACGCGCCCAACCATCTCCTGGATGGTGCGGAAGCCCAGCTCGGCCATTATCTCTCGTAGCTCCTCCGCCATAAAACGGAACAGGTTTACCACATGGTCAGGCTTGCCACTAAACAGCTTCCTCAATTCAGGATCCTGCGTGGCAACGCCTACAGGGCAAGTGTTCAGGTGGCATTTACGCATCATGATACAGCCGCCTACTACCAATGCTGCGGTAGCAACGCCCCACTCCTCGGCACCTAACAAGGCTGCTATGGCCAAATCGCGACCGGTCTTCAGCTGCCCGTCTGTTTGTAGTACCACGCGGCTACGCAGTTTGTTGCGTACCAGCGTTTGGTGTGCTTCTGATAAGCCAAGCTCCCATGGTAAACCGGCGTGTTTTACCGAACTAATCGGCGATGCGCCTGTACCGCCATCGTAGCCGGCTATTAATATAACATCTGCGTGTGCTTTTGCCACACCCGCAGCTATAGTGCCTACGCCTGCTTTTGATACCAGCTTTACGTTGATACGGGCAGCGCGGTTAGCGTTCTTTAAATCGAAAATCAATTGCGCCAAATCCTCGATAGAGTAAATATCGTGGTGAGGAGGAGGCGATATCAAACCAACGCCTGGTGTAGAGTGGCGTGTTTTGGCAATCCAGTCGTCAACCTTGTGGCCCGGCAGTTGCCCACCCTCGCCTGGTTTTGCGCCTTGTGCCATTTTTATCTGTAGCTCATCGGCATTGGTCAAATAGTTTGAAGTTACCCCAAAACGGCCTGATGCCACTTGCTTGATAGCCGAACGCATCGAATCGCCGTTTGGCAGTTTATCGTAACGTATCTCATCTTCGCCACCCTCGCCGGTATTGCTTTTGCCGCCTATGCGGTTCATGGCAATGGCCATCAGGCTATGCGCCTCGTGCGAGATAGAACCGAACGACATGGCACCCGTAGCAAAACGCGTCATGATGCTTTCTATCGGCTCAACTTCATCGATACTGATGGCTTCGCGGTGATGCGCAAAATCAAGCAAGCCACGTATGGTGTAATGCTTCTCGGTTTGCTCGTTTATTTTAGCCGCGTAGGTTTTGTAAACAGCATAGCTGTTGCTGCGTGTGGCATGTTGCAAAAGGTGTACGGTCTCCGGGTTGAAAAGGTGAGCCTCTCCCCTACGTTTCCACTGATAGATACCACCCTCGGGCAGTAACCTAACATCAGTTTTTGAACTGCCAAAACCGATTTTGTGTTTGCAAAGCGCCTCACGGGCAATCTCATCCAGGCCTAAACCGCCAATACGGGTTATACCGCCAGAGAAATATTTATCTACTACGGCCTTGTTGATCCCCAGTATCTCGAACACCTGCGAACCATGGTAAGATTGCAACGTAGAGATACCCATTTTAGAGAATATCTTCAGCAAGCCATCGTTAACCGATTTTACGTAGTTTTTGTAAAGCGTCTTCAGATCAAGGTTGGTTTCCAGGCTGCCGTTATCCTTCAGCGTTTCTATGGTAGAAAGCGCCAGGTACGGGTTGATGGCCGTAGCACCGAAGGCCAGCAAGGTGGCGAAGTGGTGTACTTCCCAAACGTCGCCGGTTTCCACAACCAAACCTACCGCGCCGCGGCGGCCTTTTTTAATTAAATGGTGATGCACGGCTGATACCGCCAAAAGCATCGGGATTGGCGCGTGCTCAGAATCTACGGCACGGTCGCTCAAAATCAATACCTCAAAACCGTCGTCAACCGCATCTTCGGCATAGCGGCAAAGCCTGGCTATACCTTTTTCCAGCGAACCCGGCATGCCATCGGCATTGAAATAGGTTTGCAGGGTTTTGGCGTGGAATAAGCCGGTATCTATACTACGCAGTTTTTCTAACTGGTGGTTCTTCAGTATCGGGTGATCCAGCACCACGCAATGGCAATGCATTTTATCTTCATCTAACAGATTGCCGTTGTTACCGATGAAGGTAGCCAAACTCATTACCAAACGCTCGCGGATAGGGTCTATCGGCGGGTTGGTAACCTGGGCGAAGAATTGTTTGAAGTAGCTTGACAAATGCTGTGGCTTATCTGAAAGAATAGCCAAAGGCACATCGGTACCCATAGAGCCTACCGGCTCCTTACCATCAAGCGCCATCGGTTTAATGATGGTATCGATATCCTCGCGGCTGTAGCCGAATACCTGCTGGTAACGGAAAACAGAGTCCGGCGACAAGCTGGCGAAAGCCAAACGAGGCTCAGACAGGTTGCTGAGGCGTATCTTATAATTATCCAGCCAACGGCCATAAGGCTGCTGCGAGGTTACTTGTTTCTTTATCTCGTCGTCGGTGATGATCTTGCCTTTTTCGGTATCTATCAGCAGCATTTTGCCGGGCTGCAAACGGCCCTTGCGTAATACGGTACTTTCGTCGATAGCCAAGGTACCGGCTTCTGATGCAGCAATAACGCGGCCATCGTTGGTGATCACATAACGCAATGGGCGCAACCCGTTCCTGTCCAGCAGGGCGCCTACCAGCTTACCATCGGTAAAGGTAATGGCGGCAGGGCCATCCCATGGCTCCATTAAAGTAGCGTGGAATTCGTAGAAGGCCTTTTTAACCGGGTCCATCTGTTCGTTGCCATCCCATGCCTCTGGTATCAGCATCATCATTACGTGCGGCAATGAGCGGCCGGTGTGCAGCAATATCTCGATGATGTTATCCAAACAGGCAGAATCCGACTGGTTGTTATCGATCACCGGTAGCAGCATCTCCATCTCTTCGGCCGTGAAGTAGCTGGAAACGTAGGATTTCAAACCGGCATAAAACCAGTTTAAGTTACCGGTAAGCGTGTTTATCTCGCCGTTATGCGCTATCAGGCGGAATGGCTGTGCCAGTTTCCACGATGGGAACGTATTGGTAGAGAAACGCGAGTGTATCATGGCAAAGCCAGATGCGATACGCGGATCGTTAAGGTCAGTGAAATACTGGCGTAACTGGTAGGTAGTTACCTGGCCCTTATAAATAATGGTTTTGCAGCTTAGCGATGTAAAGTAAAAATACTCGCCTGCGGCAGGCACCGTTTCGTTTACGGTTTTGTTGATGTAACGCCTTAATATATACAGCTTGCGCTCAAAATCATCGGCATTGGTAATATGGTGCGGGCGGGAGACGAACAATTGCTCCACATCAGGCTCGGCCTGGCGGGCGGTTTCGCCTATAGCTGCAGAATCGACCGCCACCTTACGGTAGCCGAGCTTATGCAGCCCCATCTTTTCTATCGCATTAGTAATAATTACTCGGCATGCCTTTTTCAAGGCAGGCTCTTTGGGCAAGAATATCATACCTACGCCATACTCGCCCGGTTCGGGCAAGTTAATTTCGAGGTTAGCACATTCTTCCATAAAAAATTCGTGGGGGAGCTGGATTAAGATACCTGCGCCGTCGCCCGATAAAGGGTCGCAGCCGCATGCGCCGCGGTGCTCCATGTTCTCTAACATGGTCAACGCATCATCAATAATATGGTATGATTTATGTCCGTTTATATTGGTTATAAACCCAGTTCCGCAAGAATCGTGTTCAAATTCCGGCCGGTAAAGGCCCTGCTGGTTGCCATCGGTTTGATCCATCGTATTATCCGATTTTTTGTAATTCGGGTAATAACGAAGTTAACGAATTATAATATTCTTAGAAAACCCCTACTAATTTTTTAAATATTATTAAAAAAAATGCATTTTAACGTTAATTTATTATTAAGTCGACAAAAATCATGTACATTATATATGAAATTTCAAATTTTATTTGATTGTTTCATATGCACACATAGTAAATAAAGTTATTAAAGTAATTTTGCCCAAAGCACATAACATCATATAATATATGCCTGGCAAGAATAAAGCGATTTTTTTAGATAGAGACGGAGTACTGAACAAAGAGATGGGCGACTATGTTTGCCGGGTAGAAGATTTCCACATCCTGGATAATTTCGATGCCTTGAAAACGCTTCAGGATAAGGGATACCTTTTATTGGTAGCCACCAACCAGGGCGGTATTGCAAAAGGCTGGTACGACCTTGCCGAACTGGGCAAAATGCACGCCCTGCTTAAACAAACTTACCAGGAGCATGGAGTAGAAATTACCGACTTTTTCTTTTGCCCCCACCACCCCAACTTTACCGGCGACTGCGATTGCCGCAAACCAAAACCAGGGCTGCTGTTACAAGGCATTGCGAAGTACGACCTCGACCCGTCGAAATCTTATTTCATAGGCGACCGCGAACGCGACGTAGAAGCAGGCACCTCGGCCGGCGTTACCGGAATCTTAATAGACAGCGACCAGCCCATAGCGACGGTGCTGGATCAGATAGCATAGCTTAGTGTACATGTTTTCGGCCAAAAAAAACGCATATGCATAAAGGGCGAAAAAAAGGTAAAAAAATACCCTTTTTGCAATGCATATTGGTAAATTTAGGGAAGTTTTAGCAGGTAAATTAAGGCGGACAGAGATAGTGTAAACCCTGATGCGGAAAACAATTCTATCTTTTTATCCTTTATAAGAATAATGGCATTATCTAAATCCTTAAAAGATTACGACAGCTTGCTGGCGTGCGCGGCGGCTTTTTTTATCATTTGCGTATTTACCAGCTACAGTGGCATCGGCATCTCGCCCGATTCTATCATGTACACCAGTGCCGCACGCAGCCTGGCGGAAAATGGCACACTGAATACCTTTAACCATATCCCCATTGTAGATTTCCCGGTGTTTTATCCCCTGTTTTTAGGGACGATACGCATAACTACCGGCATCGACCCTGTGGCTTTCGGTGCCATACTCAATAGTATATTATACGCTTCCTTATTATATACCAGCGGCTGGATCATGAACCGCTTTGTACCTGCATCGCAATTATATAAATGGCTGATGCTGGCCGCCATAGTACTGAGCCCCGGTTTACTGCAGATATACACCTACTTATGGTCGGAAACGCTGTTTATCCTCGAGGTACTTTTCTTCCTTATCGCCTTTAAGGAGTACCTCAACACCCATGCGGGCAAGTGGCTTATAATAGCCGCAGCAATAGCCGCTGTAGGCTGCGTAACCCGCTATGCAGCCGTAACCATAGTAGGTACGGGCGGCCTGTTGCTATTGCTGGATAGGACGCTGACCATTAAAAAGAAGATAATCCACATATTGATATATGGCTTTATATGTATATCGCTGCTGGTTAGTAACCTGGTTTACAATGCATTCCTATCGGGAACGGTAACCGGCCCGCGCGAGCCGTCTATCACCCCCTTTATCAAAAATGTCTACTACTTCGGCAACGTAATGTGCGATTGGATGGGCATCCCTCCCAGCCTGTATGTGCTTTCCATACCTCTTGCATCCATAATCCTTATAGGCTTCATCGCTTCGCTGGCCTATAATTTTTATCACAGGCATCTAAACAGCTACGAAAATTTAGCTATTACCTTTTCGCTGGTGTATGGTTTGTTCATCATCCTGTCGAGTACCTTTTCGCGATATGAGCGTATCAACAGCCGTTTACTCTCACCCTTATTTATCACCGCGCTTTGGGGTTATACCAGTTGGGTGCTGCTATGGCTAAAAAGTATCCGCATAAACCACTCCCGCCTTATTATTGGTTCCGTATTTACTATATTGATGCTTGGCTTTATAGGCAAGGAGTTTTTGATAGACTATGCCCGCTACAGCGACCAGGTGAAAGACGAGTACGGCAACCCCGGTTACACGGATAACAGCTGGCAGGAATCGGAAATGGCCAATTACCTGCGCACGATGGATAAGAAAATATTCGATCCGCAGGTAATCATCTATACCGATGCGCACGAGGCCGTGTACTTTTTCTCGGGACTGTCATCGTACCTGGTGCCGCACAAATTCTTTAAGGAGGATATCAAAGAGTTTTATGAGACCCCGCATTTCTACCTCATCTGGTTCAAACCGTTGGAAAACCCGGAGGTAATGACACTAAAGGAGATTCAACAACGCAAAAACCTTAAATTGATAAAACAGTTTGCGGATGGAGCGATATATGAGTGCGATGAGAGAAGTCTGAACCGTTGATTTTAGTGATTAAATGATTCCGCTGATTCAAAATCTATTTAACAATTGTGGAATCAGTGACAAAATCCTGTAAAATCCTCAAATCCCTTAATCCAGTAAAAAAACGTGTTAAAGTTTTGATTTAACAATCGTGTGTTTATATTTGCACCGCTAATCTATAGTATTACTATACAAAAAATGGACTTGTACAAACAACATCATCTGCATTTGCACCATCACCGCCCGGTGATGAATAGATAATGTATGTTTCTACGCGAAATAACAGCCCCATTTTATTATAGTACCTTAAACTCATTTTGTGAAAACACTAAAAATAGCGATCCAAAAATCGGGTCGGCTCAACGAAAAATCCGTTGAATTATTAAAGAATTGCGGCCTTAATTTTGAAAATTACAAGAGCTCGCTTATTTCTCCCGTATCCAATTTCCCTTTAGAAATCCTTTTTCTGCGCGATGACGACATCCCCGAATACGTTCAGGATGGCATTGCCGATTTGGGCATCGTAGGCGAAAACGTGATAGAAGAAACCGAAGTTGATGTTGCTTACCTGCAACGCCTTGGTTTTGGCAAATGCTCGCTAAAGATAGCGGTGCCGAATAATAACGACATAGCTACCCTGGCCGACTTAAACGGCAAAGCTATTGCTACCACTTACCCTGTAATTTTGGGCAAATTCCTTAAAAAGGAAGGTATCACCTCTGATATCCGCACCATTTCGGGTTCGGTAGAGATATCGCCGGGCCTGGGTCTAAGCGATGCCATCTGCGATTTGGTATCTACCGGTGGCACCTTAAAAAGCAACGGCCTTAAGCCTTTTGCCGATGTAATGAGCAGCGAAGCCGTTCTGATCAGCAGTAAAGGCCGGGAAAACGACGACCTGATACAGGAATTGATACAGCGCATCCAGTCGGTATTACGTGCTAAGGAAACTAAATACGTAGTGCTTAACGTTTTAAAAGACAACCTGGCGGCGGTGACCGCGCTGTTGCCGGGCGTAAAAAGCCCATCGGTAGTGCCATTGGCCGAGCCGGAATGGGTGGCGGTACACACCGTTATCCCCGAGCGCGACTTTTGGGACCGCATAAGCCAGCTAAAACAAGCCGGCGCGCAAGGCATAGTAGTAATGCCGATAGAGAAGATTATTTTATAGTGGGCAGTTTTCAGTTAGCAGTGGGCAGTTAAAAATTGCCAGATAGCAGTGGGCAGTTTGCAGAAAAACAATGCGAACTGCCAAGCGCTAACTGCAAACTAAATTGCCAACCGCAAACCGCCAACTGCCAACTAAACGTTACTCTTACGGAGATGGAAATTTTTAATTACACAGATTTAGGTAAGGCCGAAATAGCTAAGCTCGTTCAGCGCAACGTAGATCCGGCGAATGAGATACGCGATTTGGTAGAAGGCGTGATAGAAAACGTAAAGCAAAACGGCGATAGTGCCCTGCTGGATTACGCCCTAAAGTTTGATAAAGTTGAACTGGATAAATTATATCTCGGTAAAGCCGAGCTGGAAGAAATCGCCGCGGCAGTTTCGCCCGACCAGCAGGAGGCTTTGCAAACGGCTTATGCCAATATCTACAAGTTCCACAAGGCACAACTAAAAACCGAAGATAAGGTGGAAACCATGCCCGGTGTAAACTGCTGGCGCGAATTGCGGGCGATTGAGAAAGTAGGATTATACATCCCCGGCGGTACGGCTGTTTTGCCATCTACCTTTTTAATGCTGGGCATACCGGCACGCATAGCAGGGTGCAACGAGATAGTAGTTTGTTCACCTCCGCAGAAAAACGGAAAGGTAAATGCCTTTATCGCCTATGTGGCGCTGATGCTGGGCATTGATAAAGTTTACCTGGTTGGTGGCTCGCAGGCTGTTGCAGCAATGGCTTACGGTACGCAAACCATTAGTAAAGTAGATAAGATCTTCGGCCCGGGAAACCAATTCGTAACCAAGGCTAAAACCATTATACAATCGACTACTACCACCGCCATTGATATGCCCGCAGGCCCATCAGAGGTATTGGTAATAGCCGATGAAACTGCAAAACCAGCCTACATCGCTGCTGATTTACTGGCCCAGGCAGAGCACGGGATAGATAGCCAGTCCATTTTGGTTTGCACTTCACAGGCCATTGCCGATGCAACCTTAAAAGAAGTTGAAAAACAATTAGCCGTTTTACCGCGTGCCGAAATTGCAAGACAGGCGATAGATAACTCTTATATCGTTATCACCAACACGTTAGCCGAAGCGATGGATTTCAGCAACGAATACGCGCCGGAGCACTTAATATTGGCAACCGAAAAGTGGTCCGCAATAACACCTGGAATCATCAACGCAGGTTCGGTATTCCTGGGAAATTTAACACCGGAAAGCGTGGGCGACTATGCATCGGGCACCAACCACACGCTGCCAACCAGCAGCTATTCAAGGGCTTATTCGGGCGTGTCGGTAGATTCGTTCGTGAAGAAGATCACCTTCCAGTTTTTGACCGAGGAGGGCATACAAAACATAGGCCCGGCGGTAGAGATATTGGCCGATATGGAGGGATTGCACGCGCATAGGAATGCGGTGAGCGTGCGGATGGCCAAGCCGCAAAATTAACCACCGCGTCATTGCGAGGAACGAAGCTATTTCGTGATAATCAGACATATTTGCAAAGTTTAGAGATTGCTTAGTTTCTCGCAATGACGGGATAGATTAATAACAGACGTTAACAAAATGAAACCACTGCTTTACATCGCATGCATCGTTTTACTTGCCGGCTGCGGGGGTAAAAAAGCAACTCCGGCAAAAGACACCCTTGTTGCGCAGAATACCGCTACAATAAAGAAGGCTTCCGTTAAAGCAAATGCACCTTCGCGTGATTCTTCCTCAAAAGAGCCTGCTCTACTACTATCCAATCTGCCGTTCAACTTCGCCGTATCGGATACTGGGTATTTTAACTTTGTAATCGGTGATGGTATTTATGCAGTCATAAAGAATAATGGCATTTTGATTGATACAATAGACGCGTATTATGGCTTTCAGAAAGTTGATAACGAGCGCTATATGTATTTGACGATAGAAGGGAATAGCGCCTTAACTCCCGAATACAGTGATCCGAAATACAAAAAATCAATCGCCGCAAATCTTGGCAATTATGTTATTATTGACAAAAGCAGTTTTAAAATTAAAGTGGACAGCTTAGCCCCCGATTTTGGCTGGTTTGCCAATCCCTCAATTATTAATGGCCGTATTTACTACTGGCAAGTAAAACAAGAGAGCAAAAAAGGCAACAATTTCGTCTCTGCAGCAGAATTTGATCCCACAACTCAAAAGACTAAAAAGCAATTCTTATTTAAGGACTATATAGAAACCGATGCCAGCAATTATTTTGAGCAACCTTCTTTTAAAAACGGTGTCGTAGTCTTTAATGGTTTTGGAGAAAAAGAGTACAAATTTTCTCCTGATTTTAAATTAATAAAATAATGTTCGATATAAATACCCTACTCCGCAAAAACATCAAAAACCTAACCCCCTACTCATCCGCACGAGACGAGTTCCAGGGTGAGGCTAGCGTGTTTTTAGATGCGAACGAAAATGCTTTCGGTTCGCCGCTGCCTGCTGCTTATAACCGCTACCCCGACCCGATGCAACACGCCATAAAGCTACGCCTGAAAGAGATAAAAGGCCTGCCGGTGCGCAATATTTTTGTTGGTAATGGCAGCGATGAAGCCATCGATATCCTGTTTCGCAGTTTTTGTAACCCGGGCGTGGATAACGTTATCATCGTGCCCCCTACTTACGGCATGTACCAGGTTTCGGCAAACATCAATGATGTAGAGACCAAAAAAGTACTGCTTACCGAAGAGTACCAGCTGGATTTGGAAGGCATAGCCGAAGCGATTGACGCGCACACCAAGCTCATCTTCATTTGCTCGCCAAACAACCCAACCGGTAACTCCATCAACCGCGAGGATATAGAAACCCTGCTGGCAAATTTCAACGGCATTGTGGTAGTTGATGAGGCATATATCAATTTCAGTCGCCAAAAGAGCTTTATTCAGGAGCTTACCGAATATGCCAATTTGGTGGTGATGCAAACGCTCTCCAAAGCGTGGGGCCTTGCAGGCCTGCGTGTGGGTATGGCTTTCGCCAGCGAGGAGATCATCGAGGTGATGAACCGCGTAAAGCCGCCATACAACGTAAACGAGGCCTCGCAGCAACTGGCTTTACAGGCCCTGCAAAACGTACAGCAGGTAAACGAATGGATAAAGGTGACCCTTTCCCAGCGCGATACGTTAGTACTTAAGTTAAAGGAAATGGCATTCGTGCTGGATATCTACCCATCAGATGCCAACTTCATCCTCGTAAAAACCACCAACGCTACCGGCATCTATAAATACCTGGTAGAAAAAGGCATCATCGTACGCAACCGCACCAACGTGGAACTTTGCGAAGGCTGCCTGCGCATCACCATCGGCACGCCCGAAGAAAACAACACACTGATAGAAACCTTACAGCAATACAAATGAGCAAGCTGCAAAAAATACTCTTTATAGACCGCGACGGTACCCTCATCAACGAAACACCCGATGAGCAGATAGATTCCTTCGCCAAGCTAACGTTTTACCCGGGCGCGCTGCAATACCTGCCAAAAATAGCCGCAGAACTGGATTACGAACTGGTGATGGTAACCAACCAGGATGGTTTAGGCACTTCGGTTTACCCCGAGGACACCTTTTACCCGGTGCATAACCTCATCATCAAAACCTTTGCGAACGAGGGCGTGCATTTTGCTTACGAGGCTATCGACCGTACCTTTCCCGCAGACAACGCCCCTACCCGTAAACCAGCAACCGGCTTGCTTACCCAATACCTCGACGGAACAAAATACGACCTCGCCAACTCCTTCACCATTGGCGACAGAAAGAACGACGTACTGCTTGCAAAGAATTTAGGTGCGAAGGCTATCTGGATCAATAACAAATCAGGCCTTGGGGATGATGAATTTCATCCCGAATTGGATAACGATATCGCCGGCGTAGTTGCATTGCAAACTACGGAGTGGAAAGACATTTACGAGTTCCTTAAACTGGGCGAACGCGTGATAGAACACCGCCGTACCACCAAGGAAACCGATATCTATATCAAACTAAACCTGGATGGTACTGGCGAGGCCAAAGTATCAACCGGTCTGCACTTCTTCGACCACATGCTGGACCAAATTGCCCGCCATGGCAGCATGGATCTGGAGATAACCGCCAAAGGCGACCTGCATATAGACGAGCACCACACCATAGAAGATACTGGCATTGCCCTGGGCGAGGTGATGGCCGCTGCCTTAGGCAATAAGATGGGTATTGAGCGTTACGGCTTTTGCTTACCGATGGACGATTGCCTGGCACAAGCCGCTATCGATTTCGGTGGCCGTAACTGGATTGTTTGGGATGCAGAATTTAAACGCGAAAAGGTAGGCGATGTGCCAACGGAGATGTTCTACCACTTCTTCAAATCCTTTAGCGATGCCTCAAAAAGCAACCTTAATATAAAAGCCGAAGGGCAGAACGAACATCACAAAATAGAAGCTATATTTAAAGCCTTTGCCAAAGCCATAAAAATGGCGGTGAAGAGGGACGTAAATAAGATGGTTTTACCGTCTACAAAAGGGCTTTTGTAGGATAGAATCAAGAGGCAAGAATCAGGAGACAAGATATTTTGCGCTCTCTTGATTCTTGCATCTTGACTCTTGATTCTCTAAAAACATGATAGGTATAATAAGATACGGCGCCGGCAACATTTTCTCGCTCACTGCTACTTTAGAGCGGTTGGGAATTGCCTATGGCATGATCAGCACAGAAGCTGATTTTGAAAAGTACGACCGCTACATTATCCCCGGCGTGGGCCACGCTGGGGCTGCCATGCATAAGCTGGAAAGTACTGGCCTGGTACCTGCCATAAAAGCATTGGAGAAGCCAACTTTGGGCATCTGCGTGGGCATGCAACTGCTCACTAGTTACAGCCAAGAGGGCGACAGCACACTGCTTGATATCTTCCCGCTTAAAACGCTTAAGTTTCCGCAAACAGATGGCTTTAAGGTACCGCATACCGGCTGGAATCAGGTATTCCCCGAAAAAGAAAACCCACTTTTTGCAAATATTCCAACAGGATCACACTTTTACTTTGTACATTCATACTTTATTGAGTATGACCCATTATACACTTTATCGTCAACAAATTATATCCACCCATTTTCGGCATCAATTTGGCGGGGTAATTTTTACGGCGTCCAGTTTCACCCCGAGAAATCCGGCGCTTACGGCGAACAACTATTGACAAACTTTTCACAAATCTAAAAGCAATGTATATAATCCCCGCCATTGATATTTTAAACAAAAAAGTTGTAAGGCTGCGCGAAGGCGACTATAGCCAGGTAACCGAGTATGACGTTACTCTGGAAGAAATGATAGAACGGTACCAAAGCAATGGTACCAACTTTATCCATATTATAGACCTTAACGGGGCCAAGAACGACTTTAGCAACCAGCAATACTTGTTTGATGTTATACGCAAAACAGATATGCAGGTGCAATATGGCGGCGGCATCCGTAGCATTGACAAGGTAAAGGAACTGATAGATGCCGGCGTACACCGCGTTATTGTTGGTACTCAGGCCATCACCAACCCCACTTTTTTGCACGATTTGAGCAAAGCCATCTGTGGTCGCGATAAATGCAGCGACCAGGTGGTTATTGCCATAGATGTGCTCGACGAAGTAATCAAATATTCCGGCTGGATGGAAAGTTCGCCGCTGAAGCTGATGGATTATGTGGATAAGTGCCTCTCGCTTGGCTTCTTCCGTTTCTTATGCACCGATATTGATAAGGACGGAAAACTGGCCGGCGCGGGCGTGCAACTGTACGAAAAACTGCTCGATCATTCGCCGTTTATCAAGCTTATCGCCTCGGGCGGAGTAAGCTCCATGGCTGATATAGAAGAATTAAGCCGCATCAAAGTAGAATCGTGCGTGGTTGGCAAAGCCATCTACGAAGGGCATATCAGCATCGAAGAAGTAAAGAACTGGAATTTGGAATCGTTAATGTCGATATAAACGAGGCCCGAAGGGCTCATTCCCACCACGTCATTGCGAGGCACGAAGCAATCTCTAAGCTTTGCATTACCGCTCTGCTCATTGGGAGATTGCTTCGTTCCTCGCAATGACGCCTGATTATTAAAAACCCATGCTCGCTAAAAGAATAATCCCTTGTTTAGACGTTAAAGACGGACGCACCGTAAAGGGCGTTAACTTCGTAGACCTGCGCGATGCGGGCGACCCTGTTGAACTTGCCTGGAACTATTCCCAGCAAGGAGCTGACGAACTGGTTTTCCTGGATATAAGTGCGACCGTGGAAAAACGTAAAACCCTGGTAGAACTGGTAAAGGCCGTGGCCAGGCAAATCAATATCCCCTTCACCATTGGTGGTGGCATTACCGAAATTGCCGATGCTGATGCGCTGCTAAATGCGGGTGCGGATAAGATTTCTATTAACTCCGCAGCCGTACGCAACCCGGCGTTGATAGACGAACTGGCCAAAGCATTTGGCGTTCAGTTTGTGATAGTAGCGGTAGATACACGCGTAATGGGCGATAAAAACATCGTGCACCTCAATGGTGGTCGGCTGCCAACCGACAGACAAACATTGGAATGGATACTGGAAGCCGAAAGCCGTGGCGCAGGTGAGATACTGCTCACCTCTATGGATCACGACGGCACTAAGGCAGGTTTCGATAACGGACTATTAACACAGGTAAACAACGCAGTGAATATCCCGGTTATCGCATCGGGTGGCGCAGGCTCGGTACAGCATTTTGTGGATGTATTCCAGCGAACTAACGTTGATGCCGCTTTGGCAGCTTCGGTTTTTCACTACGGCGAGATATTAATACCTGATTTGAAGACGGTTTTAAGAGAGAATGGTATAGAGGTGAGGGTGTAAGAACCTCCTCTACCCCACGCGTCATCGAGGCACGAAGCAATCTCTAAGCTCTACAGAGCGGATTTGCATATCGGGAGATTGCTTCGTTCCTCGCAATGACGCCGTGATAAAACAACGAGAATATGAACATCGATTTCAATAAAACAGACGGGTTAGTACCCGTTATTATACAGGACGAGCACACGCTTGAGGTGCTGATGCTGGGCTACATGAACCAGGAAGCATACGATAAAACCGTGGCCGAAAATGTGGTGACCTTTTTCTCCCGCTCTAAAAACCGCTTATGGACCAAAGGCGAAACCAGCAAAAACTACCTGCATGTAAAAACCATGCATATAGATTGCGACAACGATACCCTGCTGATTAAAGTGAGTGCCGATGGGCCTACCTGCCACACCGGCTCGCGCAGTTGTTTCCAAACGGAATACAACCAAAACTTCATTATGCAGCTGGAAGGCATCATTGCCGATAGGTATGCTAACCCGGTTGAGGGCTCATACGTAAACAAATTACGCGCAAAGGGCCTCAATAAAATAGCCCAAAAGGTTGGTGAAGAAGGTGTAGAAACTGTGATTGCCGCCTTAGCAGAAACGGAAACCGACCTAATCAACGAAGCATCCGACCTCGTGTTCCACCTGTTGGTTTTACTGCGCGAAAAGGACCTAACCCTGGAACGGATAGCTAAGAATTTAGAGGAAAGACATAGGTAGTTCATAGGTGATGGTTCATGGTTCATAGCAGCTACCATGAACCATCACCTATGAACTATCATCCATCACCCATGAACTAATCCATGCACGCAATAAAAACCGCAGATTTCACCGGCCACAGCAACCCGATATTTACGCTGGAGCTTTCGCAAAAGCCTGGAATATTCTTTACGGGCGGTAACGACAAGGGGCTTGTGGAATGGAGCCTGGAGAATAACGCATTTATCAAGGTGATGTTCCCGGTGCCTGCCTCTATTTATGCCATCCATTGCCCTGTGGGTTACCCGCTGATGTTTGCGGGCTTGCGCAGCGGCGAGGTGCTGGTATTCAACTTCATCGAACAGAAAATAACGCATCGTTTACGTAAGCATATCAAACCGGTATTCGATATAAAATCGATAGCCAAAAAAGATGAATTGCTGGTCGCATCAGAAGATGGTACCGTATCTGTATGGAGCCTTAAAACCATGGAACTGCTGCACACCATCCAGGTATCGCACGATACCGTCCGCTGTATAAGCGTTGATCCGGCGGAGGACAGGGTTGCTTTTGGCTGCAGGGACACTAAGGTGGTTATTTACGACACTGAGGATTATAGCCCTATAAAGGCGCTTATAGGCCACACCATGGCTGTGTTTTCATTGCAGTATGCACCAACCGGCGACTACCTGGTTTCGGGCGGCAGAGACGCCCAGGTGAAGATATGGGATAACAAAACTTATTCGCTCATCCAAAACATCCCGGCTCATCTGTTTGCGGTAAATCACATTGCCTTCCATCCTACGAGACCCTATTTTGCTACGGCCAGCATGGATAAAAGCATAAAAATATGGGATGCTGCCGATTTTAAACTACGCAAAATTATCAGCCGCGAAAAGGGATACCCTTCACACGTGCTCTCTATCAATAAACTGGCATGGAACGGTGATGAACTGCTCTCCGTAAGCGATGATAAAACCATCATGCGCTGGCAAATCGACTTTTAAAAGTAACGCTTTATAGAGTTTAATTTATGGGTGTAGCGCTTCAGTTCTTCAGACCATATTCCCTCGTTATCTATCATATCTATCTTTACGCTACCCGATGCGTGGATAATTTGCCCGTTGTTCAGGATGATGCCCACGTGGGTGATCTTCCCATCGGGATTGTTGAAAAAAGCCAGATCGCCTAGTTTTGTATGGGCAAGATTGTCTACCTGTTTTCCTTCAGCTGCTTGCATAGATGCATCCCGTTTAATAGTGTGGCCGCACAAGCGGTAAACTACCTGCGTAAAGCCCGAGCAATCTATGCCAAAATGCGTCCTGCCGCCCCATAAATAGGGTGCATTTAAATAAGAGCGCGCAATGTTGGCAATATGATCGGTTTCGCCTATCTCGCCTATGATCTCGAATTTTTGATTGCCCACATAGCTGGTGGTGCCCTGCAAAAACGACAGCGAACTGCCTGCCGAAAGGTAAATGATAGAGTTATCGTGGATTTTCCAGGCCTGCGTGACGGCGCGGTAAGTTAGTGGTGCGGGTATGCGATGTAGGTCTTTAAAGGCAATGTGCCCAAGGGGGGCAAATTGCAGCCGGTCAATCCAGCCTGCATAGCCATCAATCGCAGTCAATATTTTGGCCCATTTGTTATTGTACTCCGTAACTTCAAAAGCCTCGCCAAACAAAAGCTGCGAAACCATTTCGCTGCGATCGCTCGGTTCGGCGCGCATAGGCACGATAGCAAGATTACAAATGCCGTATTCCATTAGTTTCAAGAAAGCGTTTTACGAATTGAGGTAAATAAAGGTTCAAGGTACAAAAAAAGGCTATTTACAAGAATTTTTGAAGGTTTTATTTATTTGTGAGGTGGTAAATTATCAGCCCTCCACTCTTTCTATGCGTAAGTTTTGATGATTGGCAAATTTCGGTTGGCCCCGCCTTGCGTAAAACATCTTTAAGAACAGGTGCCATCCCTATTTTATAGACGATCTGGTGGCATGCCATCTTCAGGCCACCCATTCTAAAAACGTACGTAGCGACTGATTAACTCTTTATCTATCCCCTTAAGCCGTGCTTTTTTTGCCTGTGCGCGTAAAAAGAATTCAAAAATGCTCATCCAGCCCGGCAAGTTGCTTTCGCTGATATCGAACAGCCACGCCAGCGCTAATTTGTCTTTAGGGAAGCCGTTTTTCTTGCACAGGCCATCTGAGGCCAGGCCATACCCTATTTGTAACGACTGCTCGAAACCCCGGCAGGCGGGCGTTATCATCACGCGGAACTTGCATGGCTTGCCGCTACGGTTCCTGAAGAAGTGGTTTACATAGGCTTCGGCGGTGGCTGTTTCGCCCGGATGCAGCACATGTACCTCCTTGCCCAGGCCTATCTGTACTTCGCCTTCCAGACAATCGAACTTCTCGCAGTAGGTTTTATGATAATGCAAGCCTACGCCGCCGCCATCGGCCAATTCAACCTCCACTAAGGTGTATTCGCCATTGGTTTCGGCAGCGGTTTTAAAAAAGGTAACGGTGTCTTTTTGTATCGGATTGTGAATTTTCCGGGCGTTTTGGTCCATGGTTTAATTGATATAAAGCTGATGCTTAACGTTTAACGCTGGATATACGGAAAAACGCCACGTTGCCGATTTAAAGTACCTGAAGTTTTTCAAAAAGCTTATCCTCGCACCGGATTTAGTAATTTCCATACCACAGTGTCACAAATCCACATAATGCTTATGCATAACACGCTATGTTAGCAATCGCCAGTTTTATAATCCTGACCCTCATATTTATTCACAAGATCATGTATAAAGTTGTTATATCCTTCACCCATAGGCAGCTCAAAATCAGTATGCAAAATTCGCCTATCAACTAACACCTGCTTATTGTCCTTTGGATTAAATCCTTCTTTTTTTACATCTTTCCAATAAGTGCCTATTCCCCTTTTTTGCCAATTCGGGAGGATATTGAAATTAATACCGTATTGAAACAACAATTCGTTTTTGGCTGCAATGCTCATGCCTTCGATTTTAGAACTAGCTCCCCTTGCATCAAAACCATCTTGCCTCAAACGCCAGTAACAATGCGCATTTAAAGCATTTCTGTGGGCATCTTCGTTGCGCCATCTAAAATAATCTCCTACTAACTGTTTGTTGGGAAGTTCGGAAAGACGACAGTCAAAGGCACCCACGTTTCCAAGCAGAGCGGAAAATTTGGCACTGGCTTCACCCGCCAGTATCGAAATGTATTTTCTGGTCTTTCGCCCAAAAAGAGTTTCAGTAGGGTGAAATAGCAATGATATTTCATCACTTTCTGTATAGCCGTAGATCACGTTGAAACCGCAATTCATCAAATGCTTTACAGTTTCAACCATTAAATCCCGAAACTTTTCGTCAAAGGGCGCTTCGAATTGATGTATTTCCTTAGTGAGCCTGGTAAAGCCTCGTCCATCAATTCTCGCTACGATATACATACAGGGTAAAACGCAGCGATCTTGAGAGGTTTCATAAACTCTCATTTTCACATCTAAATCATCAAATTTCATCTGACCATTTGTTTACCGTGAACGTGTTATTCTCGGCTGTTACATAATACAGTTCGTCGAACCCCTCATCCATATTTGGGAGGCTCATCCGTTTAAAAGTTCCTTTTATACCAATCTCAGGGATTTTCTCCTTTCCCAGTCGTTGGCTATTACGCTCTAATGCAAAAGCCATTTTGGATTGAAAATAATATCCAATCACTTTAAATTTATTTGCTTTTGCAATGGTGATATATTTCGCTCTTTCTTCCACAGATGGATTAGTGTTGTCTATTACAAAAGGATGGGATGTATGGATACAAGTTTCAATAAACCTAAGTTCTTTATTCCTCGTGTTTAGTAGGTCTAGAGAAATGCGCATGTGCGTGTTAAAAAAACTCTCTTTAAAAAAGGTAGTTTTTCCTGTAGCCTGAATGCCGCAAAATATTACTGCTTCCATTTATTACGAATGTAAGTATTTAATGGGTTTACTAAAATGGGAATTGGTAAGGCCGGTATTTGCTTATATGCATATTCGGGTGGAAAAATTTCAGATGAGTGCGGTCTCCTAAAACAAATGCTTAATGGCAAATGCCCTACCTGAGCCTGACTTTAGGTACCGTTCAAAACAATAAACCCTTATGCGGTTTTTGGGGAATTATGAAGACGCGTGCGTTGCACTTTCAGATTGATACTCTTCTTCTTTTATTCTTTCAATAAAAGTTTCCTCATGCCTGTTGTTCCTTCCCCAGGAAACAACAGATGGATGCTTACTTGGATCACAAATGCTATTTATAAAAACATAATCCTGATAAAACAAAATGGTTATTTGTTCACCCCAGCTTCCCGAAAAGAAACCGGGATTGGTCGTGGCGACGCATGAATCTTTTGAAGAAGATATAACTATCCATCTCAGTTCTTTGCCAACCTGTACGAGGATTTTTTTTAATTGAATATGATTTAATTTAGTTTGGATTACCCGAAACCGTAGCCTTCGCTTTTGAATTAAAAATACTATAGTTGCTAAAATGGGCGGGATTATTATGAACCATATTTCCTCTTCTCGGAACGTTATAGGAATACTCTGGAAATAATCTATTATATGCAACAACAACAGCGTTACGGGCGGAATAAGTAAAAAGCCCACAAGTCCAAAATGAGATAAATTTGGCCCAAAACCAACTAATTGCAATTCGCGAGTTTGAACCGACTTGTCATAAATTTCTTTTTCCATCGTCCCTGGTAACCACGCAAGTATAAAAAAAAGCTGAAGCAAATATTTCGTTGCTTCAGCTTTTAATTTTTAAACCCTTTGATTCGGCGGGCGAAGGCGGAGAGCTAGGGATTCGAACCCCAGGACCTGTTACAGTCAACAGTTTTCAAGACTGCCGCAATCGACCACTCTGCCAGCTCTCCGGGGACAAAAGTACAAATCCGGGCCGAATTGCCAAACCCGATGTTAACTTTTTTTAAATTACTTGTAAACTCCTGTACGCCATTGATTTATTTGCGTGGCGCGTTGGTTTTTGCGGGCAAAGGCGCGGTTTTGGGGGCGCGGAAGCTGTTGTAACGCGGCTTAACAATGCGGATATTGCGCTTGGAAAGGTCAACGCTGGCATTAAGTTCGAAACCGATAAGCAGGATGAGCGAGTTTAGGTACAGGTATATCATCACAACGATAAGGGTACCTATAGACCCATAAACCTTGTTGTACGACGAGAAATTGTTGGTATAATACGTAAACCCGATAGAGGTTAAAACAGCCAGCGAGGTGGCCAGAATAGAGCCGGGGTTCACAAATTTCCAGCGTTGCTTGTTAGACGGACCGTAACGGTACAATATGCAGATGCTCACGAAGAATATAGCCAGGATGATTATCCAGCGCGATAGGGCGATAAGGTAAAACCAAAAATGCGACTCGCTCTGCAGTTGATGCTGTATGAAGGCTATTACGGCCTGCCCTGCTATCATAATAACGATAGCGATCAACAATGCTATACTAATGATAACTGTGAGCAGGAGCGCTATAGCACGCCTCTTAAGCCAGGTGCGTGTCTCTAATATCAACGATGATTTGTTGAAAGCCTGCATTAGGTTACTTACGCCATTGGTGGCAAAGTAAAGTGCCGTGGCAAAACCCAAAGAAAGCAACTTGCCGTTTTGGATGCTTACGATATCCACAATGGTAGACTGGAACGCCAGGTAGGCGTTGGTAGGCATAATAACGGCAAACAAACTGAGCAGATACTCCTGGAAATTACTTACAGGTATATAGGCTATCAGCGTAAACAGAAAAATGATTGCCGGGAAAAGCGCCAGCATAAAATTATAGGCAAGGGCAGCAGCGCGGTTGGTGAGCGATGTTTGCTGTATCTCTTCTATAAAAAAAACAACCACCGTGTAAAGCGGCAATGGCCTGAAACCCGGTATGTAAACAGATTTTGCCCAGTCGGTTATGTGGTTATAAAACTTAAAATGGCTTAAAAAGCGGTGTATCCATTTCATTATGGATAAAATTACTCAAAAAAAGGCTTCAATTTATCAATAAATTCCTGCGATGGCAGGCAGGGTCGGTTTGTTTTCATATTAATGAAGGCCAGCAGCGTTTCGCCGATGTGTATCAACTCTTCCTTTTCGTTATACAATTCGTATTTGAAGTGGATTTTTACGCCGGGCATTTTGGCCATGGTAACTACGATGGTAATTTCTTCGTCGTACCGGGCGGGTTTAAGGTATTTGCAGTTCAGCTCCAGCACAGGCATCATAATGCCGGATGCTTCCATGCCTGCATACGTAAGCCCAAGGCTGCGCAGCATCTCCACACGGCCCACCTCGAAGAACTCGGCGTAGTTGCCGTAGTACATATAGCCCATCTGGTCGGTTTCGCCATAGCGTACCCTTAATTTGGTTGTATGGGTAAACATTAGCGATAAATGTGCCTCTGGTTTAACGCTTCCTGAAACTTACGGGCGTTTATTTGGTGCTGTGCCTCGTTATTGGCAAAGTTGTGGTAACCCGAAAAATCTTCCTTGGCACACATAAACAGGTAGTCGTTATGCTGATAATCCAATACCGAATTGATAGCGTTTATAGATGGCATCATAATAGGCCCCGGTGGCAGGCCTGCATACATATAAGTATTGTAAGGCGAATCCTTCATCAAATCCTTCCTTAGCACACGTTTTATGGTGAAATCTCCTACAGCGAATATCACAGTAGGGTCGGTTTCCAGTTTCATGCCTTTTCTAAGGCGGTTAATATATAAACCAGCTACAGCAGGCATGTCATCATCGTGCAGGGCTTCCGCATCTACAATGGCAGCTAAAATAGATACCTGCTGCTGCGTAAGGTTGATGGCAGCAGCTTTTGCTTTACGTTCCGGTGTCCAGAATTTTTGGTAATTGGCATACATCCGCTCAAAGAATTTCTCGGGCGTGGTGTTCCAGTACGACTCATATGAATTTGGGAGGAACATAGTGTAAACGTTCTCGGTGGTAAAGCCGTATTTCTCCACAAAGGCGGCAGAATCCAACAGACGCAGGAAGCTTACTGAATCCGGTTCCAGCTTTTTGGCCAGAAAACCCGCGAACTGTGCCTTTAACCTGATGTTGTGGATGGCCAGTTTTACCGGTTCCTGGTTGCCGGCCTTCAGCATATTGATGAAATTACGGTTGCTCATGCCCGAGGTAAGGCGGTATTTGCCCGGTTTCACGCGGGTGGTGTAATTCATGTCGTGAGCTGCCTTAATAAAGGTAGCCGTATCGTTTACTATGCCTTGGTCGCGTATGGTTTTATACACCTCATTAAAGCCCGCCCCGGTATGGATATACAGGTACTCCTGCTTATCGCTCACGTTGGGGCCAAAATAACGCAGGTAGTAGAATACGCCTGTACCCGCCAGCGATAAGACGATGATGACCACCAGCGCGATGATGAATTTTTTGAACGTGCCGCCCGAAGATTTTTGCTGTTTCGACATGGGATATATGGGGAGATATGTATCTTTTATTGGTTGTTTGTTTTTTGCAAAGCTATCAATCCGCCTTTTAAATTCACAACGTTTTGGTAGCCCAGGCCTGTTAAAATGCGCTGTGCGTTTTCACTGCGAATGCCTGCGCTACAGATAACGATTATCTCATCGGTTTTGTTGTAAACAAGCGTATCGATTTGCGCTGCAAGCTTTGCTACGGGTATATTTTGCCCGCCCAGGTTGTAGGTAGCGTATTCTATTTTTTCCCGCACATCAAGCAGGTTCAATTTTTCGTGGTGACGTAAACGCTGCTGCAGGGTAGCTGCATCAATTTGGGTCATTGGTTTTTTGCCCTTGTTTAACAGTAAGGTTTATGGGGGTATGCTTGCTCATCTGTGCCGTAGAATCGGTCTTCATAGGCGACTGTGATACCACTATGACGTTGGTAGAATCGGTAATGGAACCCTCGTACGTGATGGTGCCAACTCTTATACCGGCTCCGCTTAAAGCAAATCTCGCTGCATCAAGGTCAAGATTGATAAGTTCGGGTATATCTACCTCGTCCGCGCCTCCGCCATTGCCTAGCACCAAATCCAGCCTGGAGCCTTTTGGCAACTTGGTGCCTGGTTTTATTACCTGCCCGTTAAATCTCACCTCTAACACGCGGTCGCGCGCAATATCGTCACGATAGGTGGTATCTCCAACCTTCAGCCCGTAGTTAGAGAGTATAGCTACTGCTTCGCGATAAATGCTCTCATCACTGATAATATCCGGGAGGGCAACATCCGGCGCTTGTTGGGTAATCATGGTGAGGTATATGGTACGACCCTCTTTTACGTTGGTACCGGCATCGGGGTCCTGCTCTACTATGGTGCCGGGCTCCTGATCCGGAACGTAAACCGAATCTATCTTAAAGTTGAAGCCCTGTTCTTTAAGCGTAGCCATCGCTTTGTCTACGTTAAGCCCTTTAAGCTGGGGTACGGGGATACCACTGCCATGCCGGGTGTAATAACTCAGGCCAAAAAAGGCTATTAAAACAATCCCGATGATGCTGGATATCACCAATAGTACGGTATTTCTAAATTGCCTTGTTTTTAAATAAGCCCAGAATTTGCTCATGCCTGTTTTAAGATATTATGCTCAAACATAGGTAATAATTTCGGATTTTGAAGCCACGTTAGCTTTTTGACAATAGGCGGCGCAGCTTCTCCCCTGCTCATAACCAGCGCTTGTTTCAATTAAAACTTCTTCGAATTGTTTTTCCTGTTTACATCCGGCAGAGCGTTATCCGGGTCTACCGTAACGCTTTCTACATCTTGCGTGGTTGGTATGGTAAGGGTGGCTACCTTTTGCTGTAGCCAGGTTTCAACCGGGAAATAGGTGCGCTGTTTGCTGCCGTCTTTGAACTTCACTTCCACCGTAAAAGGCATTACCATCAGCTCTTTATTGGCAACGGTCACTTTGATACCTTTGGTATGGTCTTTATCGGCATATTTGGCATCTATCAGGGCAATATCCAGCAGGTAGTTATTGTAGAACCAGCCCTTCCAAAACCAACTCAAATCTTCTCCTGCCCCGTTCTCCATCGAGCGGAAGAAATCATCGGGCTGCGGGTGCTTGTAGGCCCATTTGTGGATGTAGTTACGGAAAGCGTAATCGAACCTGTCTTTGCCCAGTATCTGTTCGCGCAGCAAAATCAAACCAAAAGCGGGCTTAAAATAGGTGAACGGGTGGCGGTACTTCTCGGCAATGGCATCGGGCTGCGCCATCAAGGTCGGCGCATTCGGGTCGCTGATAAAGGGGATTATCTCGTCGGCCGGGTTGCCACCATTCTCTGCATATTCGCTATCGCGTTTGGGGGCGTATTCGCCTTTGTTGAATATGTCAGACGTGTACACGTCTATAAACGTATTGAAGCCTTCATCCATCCAGGCGAAGCGTCGCTCATCGCTCCCTACGATCATCGGGAACCAGTTATGGCCAATCTCGTGCGCGGTAACCCAAAACAGGTCCTTGCCTTTATCGTTAATCCCATCGAACACGATGCCCGGGTACTCCATCCCTCCCGCTATACCAGCCTCATTAACCGCAACCGGGTAAGGGTACACGAACCATTTTTCGGAGAAGTACTCTATCGAACCCTTCAGGTATTCGGTAGCGCGGCCCCAGGCATCGTTGCCTGCGCTTTCCACGGGGTAAACCGACATAGCCAGGGATTTCTTCCCGCCCGGCAAATTAACCCTCGCAGCATCCCATATATAAGCTTTGGAGGCACCGAAGGCCACATCGCGGGTATTCAGCATCTTGAAATGCCAGGTAAGGTTGCCTTTAACAACGGGCCTCGAAGCAGGGTCGGTAACTTCGGCGGCGGTACGTATCATCACCGTTTTGTCGCTGGTTTTCGCGGCGGCTAAGCGGCTGATTTGTTTGGCGGTAAGCACTTCAGCAGGGTTTACCAACTCGCCGCTGCCTGCTACAATCATGTCTGCAGGCAAGGTTACTTTATAGTCTATGTCGCCATACTCTAAATAAAACTCGCCGCTGCCCAAAAAAGGCGCAGTATCCCATCCGCGCATATCGTCGTACACGCACATGCGGGGATAAAACTGGGCTATCTCGTATATCTTGCCATTTTTAGTATCAACGTAATCCGTCCTCCCGCCAAAATTACCTGGGATGGTATAATGGTATTTCACCACGAAGTTGATCTTGCCCCCCTTCGGCGTAACCGCCGATGGCAGGCGTACCTGCATGCGCGTATCGGTAATAACATAAGCCAGTTTAGTAAGCTTACCGTTTTGCAGCATCGATACGGATTCAATTTGATACCCCTCGGTATGGCCGGGCGCGGCAAAAGCCGTAACCACAAAGTTAGAGCGGGCTTCTTTGCGGTAGGTATTCTGATCGAGGTGCAGCCATAGGTATTGCAGCGCGTCGGGACTGTTATTGGTATAGCTGATATTGGCCGATCCGCTGATGGTTTTGGCAACGGTATCCAGCTTTACGTCCAGCTGGTAATCAACCCGGTTTTGCCAGTATTTGGGCCCCGGCTCGCCATTGGGCGAATGTACCTCGTTGCCATTTTGGGTATAAGGCAAAGTAGAGAAAATGGCTGCCGGCTGGTAGTTGGTGGCAACGGTATCGTAAGGCGATTTTTTTTGCGCTTGCGCGGATAGCACTACTAATGATAACAGCGCTGCGGAGAGGGTGGTGATTTTCATTTGGGGCTATGTAAAAGCACAGCAATATACAAAGTGCGAGCTTAAAATTAATTTTAGTTTGATATTTGGCTAATTGCTACCTTTAAAAAACGCTAAACGTTATCCGATTTGCACTTCCCTGTTAATATCCCCCTAGGTTCCGCTCATATCCCCGTCCATTTTGTATGCGAAACGTTGGCTTATTTCATCGGCTACCGTTACTATGCTCTACTGCGTAAGCATACCCAGGATGCCATCAGCGCTAATAACCGGCTCATTATTTTCATCGGGGCGGCTTTCGGCGCGTTTTTGGGCAGCCATATCATAGGCGTGCTGGAAAATCCCACCCTGCTATCACACTTTAGCCTCATTTATTTTATGGGCAACAAAACCATCGTAGGCGGCATGCTGGGCGGGTTGATTGGCGTTGAGCTTACCAAAAAGCAAATCGGCGTTACGGTATCCTCCGGCGACTTGATGGTGTACCCGCTTATACTGGCCATGCTTATCGGCCGCACCGGCTGCTTTTTTGCGGGACTGGAAGATGGCACCTACGGCATTGCCAGCAAGCTGCCCTGGGCCATTAACTTCGGCGATGGCATACGCAGGCACCCTACCAACCTATACGAGATATTATTTTGGCTAATGCTGTGGCTGGTATTGAGACTAATCGAGCGCAAGCACCAATTCGCTAACGGCGCACGCTTTAAGATATTCATGGCCGGCTACCTGGTGTTCAGGTTGCTGATAGAATTTATTAAGCCTGCTTATTTTTTTGGCTTCGGTCTGTCGGTAATTCAATTAGCATGTATCGGTGGGATTTTGTATTATTATAGAGTATTTCTGTACCCCTCAAAACTCGTAAACACCTATGCCTGAACGCCCGTATATTTATTATGATTTTACGCTAAGCATTTGCTCAACCTGCCTGCGCCGGGTTGATGCCAAGATTGTTTTTGAGGATAGCAATGTTTATATGCTAAAAAACTGCCGGCAGCACGGTTTCGAAAAGGTGCTGATAGCTACCGATATAGAGTACTATAAAAACTGCCGCAATTACGCCAAGCGCAGCGAGATGCCTTTAAAGTTCAATGCCGAAACGCATTATGGCTGCCCATACGATTGCGGCCTGTGCCGCGACCACGAGCAGCACTCCTGCTTAACCGTTATTGAAGTTACCGACCGATGCAACCTTGCCTGCCCTACCTGCTACGCTATGTCCTCGCCGCATTATGGCAGGCACCGTACTTTGCAGGAGATTGAGCAGATGCTGGATGTAGTGGTAGCCAACGAGGGCCAGCCCGATGTGGTGCAGATAAGCGGCGGCGAGCCCACTGTGCACCCGCAATTCTTCGAGATACTGGATATTGCCAAAACCAAGCCCATCAAACACCTGATGCTGAACACCAACGGCATCCGCATAGCTAAAGATGAGGCATTCGTGAAACGGCTGGCCACCTATCAGCCCGATTTTGAGATATACCTGCAATTCGATTCGTTCGAGGCGGAAGCTTTGATCAAATTACGCGGCGAAGACCTGCGCGATGTACGGGCCAAAGCCATCGAAAACCTCAATAAACATAACCTTAGTACCACGCTGGTGGTTACCCTACAAAAGGGATTGAACACGCACGAGATTGGTAAAATCATTGAATATGCTTTGCAGCAGCCATGCATCCGCGGCGTAACTTTCCAGCCTACGCAACAGGCCGGCCGCCTGGAGAACTTTAACCCCGCTACCGACCGCTACACCATGACAGAGGTGCGCAGCGCCATACTGGAGCAAACTAAGGTTTTCAACGCAAACGATTTGATACCCGTACCCTGCAACCCCGATGCGCTGGTAATGGGTTACGCATTAAAGTTAGGTGGACAGGTATTCCCGCTTACGCGGATGATAAACCCGGATGATTTGCTGGACAACTCAAAAAACACCATCGTTTACGAGCAGGACGAGCAATTGAAAGGACACCTCTTGAATATGTTCAGCACAGGCAATTCGGTTGATAAAGCGAAGGAACACCTGCATTCGATTATGTGCTGCCTGCCCGAAATAGATGCGCCGCAACTGGGTTACGATAACCTCTTCCGGGTGATTATCATGAATTTTATAGATGCGCAGAACTTTGACGTGCGCGCCATCAAAAAATCCTGCGTGCACATCGTAAACAAGGATATGCAGATCATCCCCTTCGAAACCATGAATATTTTTTACCGCGACGATAAGCGCGAATACCTGGAACAACTGAGAACTGAAATGGCTGCAACTTTTTAACAAGATATGGAAGAGAAAGACCTTATACCCAAACAGGACTACAGCTACAAGATAGTAGGCATCAACCTGGCCATACTCGCTGCATATACAATTATTGCGGCTATACCGCGCGACGGAATTTTCTTAGATATTTTCTTCATTTTCTTCCATGTGGTATTATGTTTAATATTAACCTTAACGGGACCTAAGCGCTTACAATGGTTACTTAGCGGGTTGCTTGTTTTAATTATTGGTTTTTCTACTTGTATAGGCATAGGTAACCTTAGAGGAGGGCTGTAAAATGGAAGAAGAGAAAAACATTAAACGCGCCGGGTTTTGGGTTATCGGCATTAATCTACTGGTGCTTATCGGCTATACGGTATATTTTGACGTTGTAGATAAGAACCCATATAACTTTATCGGCGTTGCCATTTTAAACGGTATCCAATTCGCCATATGCCTCATAACTGCCATATTCGTTTATCGTAAAGAGTTCCTGTTAAGCGCGGGCATTATCTTGTTGATCGGCTTTTCTACCTGCGCAATAGTATTCGGTCGTTAAAATCGCCCGGGCCATTTTCCTGCAAAAAATTTCAGATTATTTTATGGAAAACGGTTAGCTGCTGCATCCTGCTTTAAAACCAGCAGATATGCAGCCCATCAAAAGCATCAGCATCCCTACCCCTTGCCACCAGGACTGGCAGCAGATGATACCCGTAACGCAGGGCCGCCATTGCCAAAGCTGTAGCAAAACCGTTATCGATTTTACGGGGATGAGCAATGCGGAAGTAATTGCCTATCTGGCTATGCATAAGAATACCTGCGGACGGATTGACGATACCCAACTGGCCGGCATAAATTATCAATTGCAGGCTGAAGATAACAGGCAATTCACATGGAAAGGCCTGCTCGCAGCAGCTTCGATCAGTATGTTATTCCCAGCGATGGATGTCCGGGCGCAAACTTCAGCGAATAACGTGCCGTTGCCTTATGCCTCAGCCCCTAGTGGCAAGTTGACAGGAGGTAATAAAGCAGGCTCCGTTACCGTCGAAGGTAGAGTAACCGGAATGGAAGATGGGCAAGCCATTCCGGGTGTCAGCATTATGGTGAAGGGCACATCAACAGGCACACAAACTGCGACCGACGGCAGCTTTAAATTAAAAAAGCTCAATAGCGCGGATACGCTCAGGATATCATCTGTGGGCTACAAATCGGTAGAAATACCCGTAGGCCAAGCGTCGAACGTGCTTGATATCAGTTTGGAGATAGCACCTACCGTACTGAATGATGTACTTGTAGAGCGATATGCGGGCGTGAAAAGACAATGCAGTATATTGGGTTCTGTTAGTGCCGTCCATGGCAAAAAGGTGCCCTTTTACCTGCGCTGGTGGTATTGGTTGATGCATAAGGCCAAACATATCATCGCAGCCATCAACCCATTTTAAGTGAACGGACTCATCAAATTGTAAACCACGACCTCATGCAATCCATCAAACACATCAGCATCCCCCAGCCCTGCCACGAAGATTGGCAACAGATGACACCCGTAGCGCAAGGCCGCCATTGCCAAAGCTGCTGTAAAACCGTTATGGACTTTACGGCCATGAGCAATGCCGATATTATAGGTTACCTGGCTACGCACAGCAATACCTGCGGAAGGATAAGCGGCCCTAAACTTGCGGCTATCAATAACGAGCTTCATACAAAAAAACAAAATCAATTTTCATGGAAGGGATTCATAGCAGCAGCCTCGCTCAGTGTGCTATTCCCTGCTGTAAAGGCCGGGGCCCAATCCACGCCTAAAACCGAACAAGCGTCTGTTAGCACGCAATCCTTTACTCTCGGTAAAATAGCGCCAAAAGATACCGTCGCTTACATCACCATTACCGGCGTAGTAAGGGCTAAAGACGATAAGTTGCCTGTACCAGCCGCAACCGTAGTTGTAAAGGGTACAAAAATTGGCACGCAAACTTTAAAAGACGGCACATTTACCTTACGTGTTCCTACATCAGCAAAACGCATCGTGGTGAGTTTTTTGGGTTACCAAACCCAGGAAATACGCATCCGCAAGGCTGCGGGCAAGCAGGTTTTAGTCCTTAACCCCGTTTTGGAAACGGCGTGGAGCGGCATGTTCGACATCATCTACCAAAAACAACCGCTATATAAAAGAGGGTTTTATGCTGTTAAGGAATTGGCTATGCAAGCATTCCTGCCATTACGCCTTCTTTTAAAGAATAGGTAAACATCCAAACGTCATCCAGGTCTGCCGCGAGGCCGTATTTAAGATACCTCGACAGTAACAGAAAAAAAGAAATATATTTATGGAATTGCTTGGTCAATTTCCTTATCCTATAAAGCGCCTATGAAGTCAAGAAAAACACGTGGTAAGTTTGATGATTATCAAATCGTTTTAATTGATTATTGCACTTATACAATCAGAAAGGCGCTGTTGTCATGTAAAGTTTTAGTGACTATCACTATGTTGATTTTAGTAAACTTCTTTGCCGAAGCCAGGGAAAGGCCTCGAGAAAATACAAGAAATACCCCAGTCCACAAAATCATCATTATCTCCACCCAAACCTTTACATTACGAGGAAGGACATTGAACAAAAGCACCAACCTCCCTTTGTCAGGCGTTAAAATCAGGTTAAAGGGTACACTTAACGATATTTTTACAGATAGTACCGGAAATTTCAAATTGCAGGTCCCGCCAACAGCCACCTTAATGATAAGTTGTGTAGGTTATTCATCAAGAGAGTTGTTTATTATTAGCCCAGGCCGTACTCCGATAGAAATTTATTTGGAGGAAAGTACAGATTATTGTATAGACCCAGTCGTGAAATCACCGCCCTTTTATAAACGCTGGTGGCGAAAAATCAAAAGCATATTCTAACCCAGCATTCCCGCCATTACGCCTTCTTTTAAAGAATAGGTAGACATCCACACATCATCCAAACCCAGTTTCTGCATTACGTAGATGGTGAGCAGGCTGGCGGTTACGATCATATCCACCCGCACGGGGATGATGCCTTTGGTGGCTGCACGTTTGGCATGGGTAGATTTAATGAGGCGTTCTATCAGTCCCAACAAATCGTCGAAATCGAATTCGTAGCTTTTGGTCTTCTTCAGGTCGAAGGGGTTGCCTTTACCCAGTTCTATCACCTCGGCAAAGCTCTCGAATGAGCCGGAAGAGCCGATAAGCAGCGTAGGTTTATGTTCCATCGCTGCGATGAACAGCGGCGCTAGTTGCTGGTTGAGGTACGCCGTCATGGCTTTGATGGATATAACGGGTATCGGGTCCGTTTTGTGGAATTTATCCAATAGCCGGGCTGCCCCTATCTCGAAGCTTTGCTTCCAAAGCACTTTATTCTTATTGCCGATGATGAACTCCACGCTGCCGCCGCCAATATCTACAATAAGCGCGTTCCTATCCGTAAGCACGCCGCTGGCTTTTATCCCTTCGTAAATAAATGCCGCTTCCTGCTCGCCGTCGATAATTTCTATTTCGATACCTGCCTGTGCCTTTACCTCCGCAATAAAATCGTTGCCGTTAGCCGCGTTACGTAAGGCCGATGTGGCTATGGCCCGCACAGCTGTTGCGCCGTGCTCGTCGATATGCTGCTTGAAACCCTGCATGGCTTTTATGCCACGGGTAAAAGCCGCCTGTTGTATGATGCCCTTGTTGATGCCTCCTTCGCCAATTTTCACAGGTTCGGTTTGGTGATGGATAACGTGGAAGCCATCCGCGCCGGCCTCGGCTATGAGCAGGTGGAAAGTGTTGGTACCAAGGTCCATCACGGCGATGCGTTTGGCAGGGGCGTTAGTTTGTTCGGGCATGGGTAGTAATTAAAAATCCCCGCAAAAGTAGGTCTTTCGCAGGGATTTTTGAATTTATGATGTGGTTTGGGTGAAGAACGGCTTTTATTTTCCATTCCCCTCTTGAGAGGGGGCGGGCGGGACGAGTGCGGCTGCAGGGGTGTGTCGGTTATGCTTTTTGAGGCTAACACACCCCTCCACCCCTCTCAAGAGGGGAATCGCACGAATCCCGCCCTCGCAAGAGATATATTACTCTTTATAAAAGAACCATTTAGCCAGTTCTTTAAAGCTGGCTTTTTTGCCGTACATCAACACGCCAACGCGGTAAATACGGGCGGCAACATAGGTGGTGAACAGGAAACCTACGACCATAAAAAACATCGACAAACCTAATTGCCAATCAGGCACGCCGCCGAATGGTATTCTCACCATCATGGCTACGGGCGCGGTAAAAGGTATCATAGAAAGCCATACCGCCAGCGGGCTATCCGGTGCCTGGAACAGTACCGATACCGATAGCAGGTAGGTAAACAGCAGCGGCAAAGTAATGGGGAACATAAACTGCTGCGTTTCGGTCTCGCTATCCACCGCCGAACCTACCGCCGCGAACAAGGCACTGTAAAGCAGGTATCCCGTAAGGAAATAAAAGATAAAGCAGCCTAAAATGTAACCGAAGGGTATAGTGCTCAACACCGCTATGGCCCCTGCCATCGGGCTGCCCGGCCCCGAAAAAGCGTGCCCCGCAATTTTGGATGTTACTACCGAAAGTATTATCCAGGCCCCGAACTGCGTTAAACCAACAAGGCCCACGCCAATAATCTTGCCCAGCATCAGCTGGAATGGTTTTACCGAGGAGATGATAACCTCTATGATGCGGCTGGTTTTCTCTTCGATAACGCCGCGCATTACCTGTGCGCCGTAGATGAATAGCGAGAGGTAAATCAAAATAGCGCAGGCAATACCTACGCCCATAGTAGCACCCAGGTTGGCATCTTTGGTCCCCGTGTCAGTAACTTCCATGGCATTTACGGATATCCTGTTTTTACTAAGTGCATTTAAAAGGGCAGTGTCGATGTGATGGTCCACCAGGCTTTTTGCCGATGCGATGGCATTCATTTGCCTTTCTACTTCTCCGGTAACTTGATACGTCGGTTTCTTTTTCGATAATATCTGTACCGGCTTTTTGGCGTAATCTTTCGGTATCAGCAATAAAGACATGTTTTCGTCTTGCTGCAGGCTCGTTTTGGCATCTGCTGCGGGCTGCTTCGCATCTTCGAACTTGATATGCTTGGCATTATGCAATTTACCCACAAAGGCACCGCTCTCGTCTATAACTTTTACCAGTTGGTCGCTACTTAGCTCCTGGTTGTTTTTTGCCACGAAACCGATGAGGGCCGACATGCCCAGGATAAGCGCAGGCACCACAAAAATCATCACGATAAAGGCTTTCTTGCGCACACGGGTAACGTATTCGCGCTGTATAATGAGTAATACTTTATTCATGGCTTATTTGATGAGGTTTACTTTTTCGATGAATATCTCGTTCATGCTAGGGATAACCTCCTGCAGCATGTTGATCTTGGTTTTTGGCAGCAGGTATTGCAGCACATCGTTAGCGGTGGTGCCGTTCAGCTTCAATTTGATGGTATGGCTGTTGTCTTCCCCGGCTACATCGCTCAGCAGGTCGAAAGGCTGCGCACCATCGAACGCTAAATGCTCTCCGGTGTACTCTACCAGGTAGGTATCGTTTTTGTAGGAGTTGCGGATGGCTTTCACCCTCCCATCCAATATCTTGCGCGATTTATGGATGAGTGCGATGGCATCGCATAGCTCCTCTACCGATTCCATGCGGTGGGTGGAGAACAATATGGTTGCGCCTTTTTTGTTCAGCTGCAATATCTCGTCTTTGATCAGTTCGGCAGCCACCGGGTCGAAACCGCTGAAGGGCTCATCCAATATAATCAAATCAGGCTCGTGCAGTACCGTTGCCACGAATTGAGCCTTTTGCGACATCCCCTTGGATAGTTCTTCTATCTTCTTCTTCCACCAGGTTTCCATCCCCAGTTTCTCGAACCAGAATTTCAGTTTGGCGGTCGCGTCGGCACGGCTCAACCCCTTCAGTCGGGCCAGGTATATCATTTGCTCGCCTATCTCCATTTTTTTGTAGAGGCCGCGTTCTTCGGGCAGATAGCCAATGCGGTTGATGTGCGATTGATCCAGCTTTTGCCCGTTGAAGTAGATCTCGCCCGAATCGGGTGCGGTGATCTGGTTGATAATGCGGATGAGGGAAGTTTTACCGGCGCCATTAGGGCCAAGCAGCCCGAATATCTTGCCGCTTTCTACTTCTAAACTCACATCGTCTAACGCGCGGTGACCGGCGTATTGCTTAACAATGTTGCGTATGCTTAGCATATGTTGGTAGGTTGGTTTTGATTTTAGATGGACGCAGCAGCCTATTGTTACACATAAACTGTATTAGGCCCGCTGTTATCTTCCGGGTTCTCCTGCAGCGCTTTGATAGCGTTGAAAATGCCGATGACCGCGACCGGGATAAGTAGTTCTGTAAGATTGATGCAGGCGGTAATTTTGCGGTAGCTTAAGATATCAAACGCCCCCTTAGAGACCGTGTACAAACCCACCGCTGCTTTAGCCGATAAATAGATTATCAGTGCCAGCGCGAAATTCTTATATGGCTTTTTTAAACGCGGGTTGTGCGTTTTGAAAACCTGTATGGCAAAGTTGATAAACGAAACAATGATGGCCAAGCCAATTATTTCTAAATAGTTAGAAATTTTATACTGGTCTGTTATAAAAGAACTGCACAGGCTGACGAGCACCGTTGCGCCATAAAAATAAAACGAAATGATTATGATTCGCCTTTCCTTGTAATAAAGCAATATGTAGGCAAGGTACATAAGGAGGATTAGAAAGATTGTTTCTTTTAAAGGATTCAACGCATTTGGATTTCCTTTTTCGGTGTCGATATAACTGAAATTCAGTATATTATATACAACTACGCACATCAGGTAAAACCAGGCAAGCAAGGTAAAAGCCGTAAGGAATTTTAAATCGGGTTTCATTGATTTAAGGAATAGGATATCGTTAAATTGCAGGTGTTCTGTCCTGAATAATTATCGAACCAATATACCAGTAAAAAACCGATATGCGCCGCTTCATCTTATTTATCGCCCTTATTTGTGGCTCCGCCATGGTTGCAAACGCCCAAAACGTTGCCCAGATACCCGAAGCCATTATCTTCGACAGCGATATGGGGCCCGATTATGACGACGTGGGTGCCCTTGCCATGCTACATACCTTTGCCGACAACGGTGAGGCCAACATATTAGCTACCATGGCCAGCACAAATTACCCCGGTGTAGCGGGGGTGTTCAGCGTATTCAACACGTATTTCAAACGCCCTGATATCCCCATTGGCGTACCCAAAGGCAAAGCACTGGACCTGCGCGACTGGCAGCACTGGACAGATACCGTACTGGCCAAATACCCCCACAAACTGAAAACCAATACCGAAGCCTGGGATGCCGTAAAACTTTACCGCAAAATATTGGCCTCACAATCGGACAAAACGGTAACCATCGTAACCGTTGGTTTTTTAACCAATATGAGCGATTTACTAAAATCCGGCCCGGACCAGTTTTCCAAACTTAACGGCCGAGAACTGGTAGCTAAAAAAGTAAAACGGCTGGTAAGCATGGCCGGCAGGTTCCCGGAAGGATGGGAATTCAATGTGATGAAAGATGCCGCTGCCAGCCAGAATGCCTTCGATAACTGGCCTACGCCCGTAATTTTAAGCGGTTTTGAAATTGGCGAAAAAATAAAGGTGGGCCTGCCGTTGATACATAATCAGTCTATCATGAACTCGCCGGTGAAGGATGTGTTCCGCATATGTATCCCCATGGCCAAAGAAGACAGCATAGGCCGCAAAAGCTGGGACGAAACAGCCGTATTAGTAGCGGTACGTGGTTACGAGGCGTATTACAGCCTGATGTTGGGACGCATGAAAGTAGCCGATGCCGGCAACAACACCTGGGACGATAACGGCGATGGGCACTCTTATTTGGTAGAAAAGATGCCCGCTAAAGAAGTGGAGGCAATTATTAATGAGTTGATTATGCACCAGCCAAGGTAATACCGGTGGGGACACCGGTATTGCGGGGAAAGCGTTAAAAAATCATAGTCGTCATTCTGAACTTGTTTCATAACCCCATCATAAAAGTAGCCCCAATGCAAACCCGCTTTGCATCGCCATGAACTAATCAGATGGGGTACCGAAATAAATTCGGCATGACGTTTGGGTATTTCGTCCCTGCAGGGTCCTTTTTCAAAGAGACCCTCCGGGGACAAAAAGCCCGGAAATTAATTTTCCAGGCTTTCATATTTCTATCTTTCGGACTTCCGGTCTTTACCGACTTTAACAACTACTCAAAATATGATTTCATCCGCTCAGCGCAATTTCCTATCCGGATGCTGCCTTGTGTCAAATAATCTAAGGATGATAATTTTATTGGCAGTGATTCGATAAAAGATTTTTAGTCGGCGGTGAACCACGAAGCCTCTAATCCCTTTGTCTGCTACTTCTAAACTTCCTATCTCGGGGAATGCATGGATAAGGTCGACAAATTTGAATACGAGGGTTTTGAAATCAATCGATGCTTTGCTGCCAAAATCTGCTTTGATATAATTTAAAATACTTAAAAAATCCTCATCCGCCTTTTTCGAAAACGCTACTTTAAGACCAGTTGGCATATTTGGCTTTTATCTCTTCAAATGAAATCAGATTGCTTTCGTCTTCGCTTTCCTCATAAGCATCAAGCACGCCTTGCTGCTGTTCGGGCGAAAGCGAGTTCCATATCGCGCCGTCGGCTTTTAGCGACTGGCTCATTGCAGCATAAAACTGCTCGATAATTTCAGGATTATCGGCACGGTCAATCAAATCGTGGAATTCAGATTTTAATACTGCAAGCTTCATATTATAAAGTTACCGGTTTAAATGTAAAAACACAAGGCTAATTTGCACCTCCCCTATTGCATAAAAAAGCCCGGAAATTAATTCTCCAGACTTTGATATTTATCTTTCGGACTTCCCGTCTCTCGGACTTCAAAAACTACTCAAAACACTCCTTCATTCTTTCGAAGAGGTTTTCTCGTTCTTACCCCGGCTATGTTTGATGTTGTATGACCTCTGTAATTTTTTTCAATTTTTGAATCATCAACATAATTGCCACAGGTATAACAAAGTAAAGGGCTTGATTAAAAACCCCTGCTATTTGTATGATTTTAAAGTATTCGAGGCGATTAAAAGTGATAAAAATTCCCATCAATACAGGTATCAGTATTCGCGAAGCAACAATTATAAACACATCTATAGCAATCAGCCTGTAATAAATGCTGATGTGGGTTTTTTTTATCCTAAACGCCTGTATAAATAAGTTAATTACAACCAAAACATTCAGCACACCCGTTGTAATTGTAAGCGGGTTTGAAACTGTTTGATGGAGAATTAATGAATCAGCAATTGTCAGCAAGAGGACAACTGGATATAAGATAAAACTAACAATGATAAACCGCCTTTCTTTCATTCGTTTCAGAACAATAATCAGGAAATAAAACAGCGAAGCGAGCAGCATTTGGCTAATGATGTTTATTACATTTATCAGCAAACGGTTCTCCTCAAGATTGCTAACTCTGAAATACAAGATGGCCAAAATTGTAATGAAATAAAAAACCGAGCGCAAAATCGTAACCGTAAAAATCCTTGGCTGGTTTGGCATCCTTAAATATACATCCCTCCTGTTTATAAAATATCAAAGCCCGGAAATTAATTTTCCAGGCTTTGATATTTATCTTTCAGACTTTCCGTCTTCCCGACTTCAAAAACTACTCAAAATACTCCTTCATCCGTTCGAAGAAGCTTTTCTCGTTCTTGCCCGGGTTGGGTTTAAAGTTGGGGGAGCCCTGTAGTTTCTCCAGCATTTCGCGCTCTTCGCGGCTGAGGGCCTTTGGTGTCCAGATGTTTACGTGGATGAGCTGGTCGCCACGGTGGTATGAGTTTACCTCGGGTACGCCTTTGCCTTTCAGGCGCAATATTTTGCCGCCTTGTGTGCCCGGCTCCAGTTTTATCTTGGCCTTGCCGTCAATAGTGGGTACTTCTATGCTGGTGCCGATTGCCGCATCTACAAAGTTTACGTGCAAATCGTATATCACGTTATTGCCATCGCGTTTAAGGGTTTCGTGCGGTACTTCTTCAATCAGTATGATGAGGTCGCCGGGCATGCCACCACGTGGGGCCGCATTGCCTTTACCGGCCATACTTAGCTGCATGCCTTCGCTTACGCCGGCAGGTACGTTTATGGTGATGGTCTCTTCGCCGCGAACTACGCCGTCGCCATGGCAAACGGTACATTTAGAAGTGATGGTAGAGCCTTCGCCGTTACAGGTTGGGCAGGTGCTGGTGGTTTGCATCTGGCCCAGTATGGTGTTGGTAACCCGGCGAACCGAGCCCTGGCCACCGCAGGTTTTACAGGTGCTGAAGGATGATTTATCCTTAGCGCCACTGCCATCGCAGGTTTTGCAAAGCACCTGTTTGTTTACTTTTATCTTCTTTTCGGCACCGTTGGCAATTTCTTCTAAGGTTAAACGCACCTTAATGCGCAGGTTGCTGCCACGGGCCACACGGCGGCCACCGCCACCCTGCCTGCCACCGCCGCCACCAAAGAAACCTTCGAACGGACTGCCGCCGCCGAATATATCGCCAAACTGGCTGAATATGTCGTCCATATTCATGCTGCCGCCGCCGTAACCACCACCATTTGGCGATGATGCGTTGGCCGCGTGGCCAAATTGATCATACCGCTGGCGTTTCTCGGCATTGCTGAGTACTTCGTAAGCCTCGGCAGCTTCCTTGAATTTTTCTTCGGCCGCTTTATCACCCTCGTTTTTATCCGGGTGGTATTTAATAGCCATTTTACGATATGCCTTCTTTATCTCGTCGGCATTTGAACCTTTGGTTACCCCAAGCACATCGTAATAATCTCTCTTAGCCATCTGTTAAATTAGTGAATTTTGAATGAGCGAATTAGTGAATAAGACGCTCTATATATTGTATTTATTTTTGAATCAGTAAGATAGCGAATTAATAGCAAAAAATTAAATCAGTTATTCACTAATTCAATCCTTCACCCATTCATTAATTAGCCTTAAGCGCCAACGATAACCTTGGCGAAACGCACTACGCGCTCGTTCAGTTCGTAGCCTTTTTCCATCTCATCCACTACTTTGCCTTTCAGGTCGTCTGTTGGGGCCGGGATGCTGGTGATGGCTTCGTGAATATCAGCATTGAATTCAGCACCGATAGATTGCATTTCTTTCAGGCCTTTTTGGGCCAGGATATTCTTCAGCTTGTTCTGTATCAAAATAACCCCTTCGCGTACCGGGGCCACTTCGGTAGCTTTTTCGGTTGCGCGCAATGCACGTTCGAAATCGTCTAACACGGGCAATAAAGCAACAATCAGTTCCTTGCCTTCGGTCTTGCGGGCTTCCTCACGTTCTTTTATAGTACGGCGGCGGAAGTTATCGAACTCGGCATAAAGGCGGAGGTATTTGTCGTTTGCCTGCGAAAGCTCTTCTTTTAATTTATCTTCTGCCGAAACAACGGCTTCGGTAGTCTCTGCCGATTGAGCTTGCTCCTGCTCGTCGGCCGGGTTATTTTCGTTTGCTATTTCCACGGTATTCTCGGGTGTTTCAGAATTTTCCTTCTTTTTTTTCTTCAACATGTCGTTAAAATTCATGAATAGTGCTAATCAAGTATCTTGCCACCGGCTTAAAGCCGACAGCATGTCAGAATGATTTTAATTTTTCGTAAAAAGTGACAGCTTTTGAGTGGCAGTAGTTAGTGGCAGTGGCAGTTTTGAGTAGCAGCTGCCGTTTTGAATATCAGTTGCAGTTTTAAGTGGCAGTTGCGGTCATCAGTAGCAGGGCTATGATGGCAACAACGCAGGTAGTAGTAGCAAACAGTTTTCTAAAAAAGGCTGCTAATCCCTACTGCTACCGCCACTGCAACTGCTACTTAATACTCCTACTCCCTCTACCCTATCTGCACGTCCTCCAGCACCTTGCCGTTTTCGCATTTGATGATGCGCGATGGGAACGTGCGGATGATGTGGTAATCGTGCGTGGCAATTACCACGGCGGTACCCATCTGGCTGATCTGTTTCAGCAGCAGTACAATTTCTTCGGAGGTATCCGGGTCGAGGTTGCCGGTTGGCTCATCGGCCAGTATAATTTCGGGGTTATTGAGCAAGGCACGGGCAATTACCACGCGTTGCTGCTCGCCACCCGAAAGCTCGTGCGGCATTTTCTTTAGTTTAGAGCGGAGGCCTACTTTCTCCAGCACATCCAGGATACGGTCAGAGATACCTTGCTTGTCTTTCCACCCCGTAGCGCGCATTACAAATTGCAGGTTCTGCTCTACCGACCTATCCGTTAGCAACTGAAAATCCTGGAAAACGATGCCCAGCTTGCGGCGCAGGTAAGGGATATCTTTACCGGCCAGTTTGCTAAGTTCGTAACCGCAGGCGTGGCCGGTACCGCTGGCGATGCTCAGGTCGCCGTAAATTATCTTCAGCAGGCTGCTCTTGCCCGAACCCGTCTGCCCTATCAGCCACACGAAGTCGCCCTTATCAATATGCAGGTTAACGTTAGATAGCACCAGGTGCTTCTGCTGAAAAATATCAATGTTATTCAGTTTTATAATAGAGTTGCCTATCATCTTTTATAGCTCTAATTTTAATATTTTACCAAAAGGGAGGTCATTTACAATGCCCATGATGTAATCTTGCCTGTCGCCCAATCCTATCTTATCCAGCGATTTATCGGGCCTATCCACCCTAAAATAAGCCAGAAGCGTAAACTTATCGTCGCGCAGTTGCACGTAGTCGGGTATCTTGGCAACGCCTTTTACTTTTATAATGTACATCCGTTAGTTCATAGGTGATGGTTGATGGCTCATAGTAACTCCCTGCTCCTTCCATGAACCATTATCCATGAACTATGAACCCCTACTACCCCAAAGGTATTGTTATTTTACAGCTTCGTCAAGAATTCCATCGTATCTACGTTATCGGCGTAATCCCATAATTGCGGGTGCTGGCTCTGGCCGAAGCCTACCACCTGGTTTTGGGTTTGCAGCGGCGCGGTGCTTACAATGCATTGCAGTTGTGCGCTCTGCTCCTGCAGCAGCGTTTGTGCCGATTGCAAGTCGCTATAGGTATCGTAAAACAGCACGGCCAGCGGCGATACCAGACGTTCGTCCTGCTTCAGCAGCAGGAAGCCGTTGTCGAGGTGCTCGTCGCGGTTTACCAGGTAGATGGATTTATTGTAATCGTAATTATTGTTGTATTTATGGTGGTTGATGATGGGGTTGAAATCTTCTATCGCCTCAAAAAATGGAACGAAATTATACCCCTCGGGCACCAGCACTTTAGATACATTGCGGCAGCCCAGGCCGTAGTAATCGAAAATATCATGGCCCAGCGCATGCAGTTCTTCGGTACTTTCGTTGCCGGTAAGCAGGGCTATGCTGTTGCGGTTCTTGCGGATGATATTGGGCACCTTGCCGAAATAATACTCAAAATAGCGCGAGGTATTGTTACTGCCCGTGGCTATAATAGCATCAAAATCCACCAGTCGTTCTACAAAGCTGAACCTATCGGCATAACTGCCATCTATCTCTACCAGCAGGCCCAATACATATTTTATCAGCCGCGCATCTTGCGATGATGCTTTGATGAGCGCCGTATTGCCGCTTGCCAAAACGCAGAGCACATCGTGGAAACCCACCAGCGGGATGTTGCCCGCCAGTACCAGGCCTATCTTTTTATTATTTGCTTCGCCAAGGGTGTAGGCACCCAGCCATTGGGCTAAATCGTTGCTCTTCAGCATCCGGCCGTTAGCCTTTACGGCCTGCAACACGCTTTCGGGCGTAAACCAGGCGTTGTGCTGCCGCTCGGTTTCTATCACCTCCATCAATGCCTCATCGGGCGCGGCAAGGCGTTTGCCCAATGCCGAAAACGTATCTACTATAGAATTTATCGCTAATTTTGACATATATATGTTAAGGGCTTAAACCCTTAAAGTGTTTTTTTGTTATATTTGCGGTGCCTTCGCAATGCGGGGGCAAAGTTAATTGAGAATATAAGAATATTTTAATGATATGGCGATTATAATCACCGATGAATGCATAAACTGCGGAGCCTGCGAACCTGAGTGCCCGAATAATGCTATTTATGACGCTGGTGCCGCCTGGCGTTTTTCTGACGGCACGGACTTGAAAGGAATTATCGATTTTGGCGATGGCAACACCCTGAATGCTGAAGAAGCGCAGGCTGCCCTGAGCGACGATATTTATTACATTGTACCCGATAAGTGTACCGAATGCGTTGGTTTCCACGACGAGCCGCAATGCGCCGCCGTTTGCCCCGTTGATTGCTGCGTAGATGACGAAGACGTGCGCGAAACCGAAGAAGAGCTGCACGCCAAAAAAGATTGGCTGCATGCTAACGGATAAACGTTACCTACCTGATATTGAAAGAGGCTGTTCCTGTTGGGGCAGCCTCTTTTGCTTTCTAACGTCTAGACGGCCAACTTTAAATGACTTGTTCTTTAATCAAAATTGCGTTGATTAGTTTTGAAAATTCGGCAATTATAGCATTGTCGCATTCAATTGCCTTTTCTAAAATCAAGACTGTATCCATTTTCCTCAACCTTAAAATTTTCATCCCTAATGCTAAAAGAAATTCCATTAGTGCTTCTCCATGTTCAGTGTTATGCTTATCAAGCATGCTCTCTATTAGCGTTTTAATTTGTGTACTAGAGTCAACATCCAAATCATAAGCAAAATACTCTGGCTTTGCGGCTCTTAATAGGCAAGCCTGAATAATCCCATCGTTGAATCTTTGGAAATTATCAGCCGATAATAAGTTGCGTACATATGTCGATTGTCTTAATGAACCTTCATCTGTAATCTCTTTATTTTCGAGAAAGTTAATTATACTGTTGATCGAAAAATAAACTTCAGATTGAAAAATATCTTCCTCCTCGTAGTCAAATTTCCAAAACGCAAAGTTTTTTCTCAAATACAATCTATCACCTTTGTGCGAGGTCAGAAAGACGTCATCAGTTAAACCTATCGTTTGTTTATTGTTACGCAGTATTACTAATCTTTCCTTGATGTACCCATATAAGGGATTTTCTTCATCAACCTCCGGGATTATATATGTTTCGAGAAATTGTTTTTCTCTCTGCCATGTCGTGTTATATTTATCTAACGAACAAAAAATTGTTTCAACGGCAACAAAGGGCCGTTCATCGCTTTTTACTTTCCCCTTTATTAAATTGTTTTTTAAATCATTTTGGTATCCTTCATTACTAGTACCTAATACTCCAATAAAATATATAAGACTCAGTTTATTAAATGGACGCATTAGTTTGCTTAGTTGTAGGAGGTTCTTCCCTGTCACTATACAAGAAGCTATTATAACGGCACTGCCATCTATATTAGTCAGTTTACCGGAAAGATAATCATCAAGTTTTAATAATGATGGTTCAACCTTCCACTGTATCTTAGATACTACTATGTTGGCTAATTTTTTTGAACTTTCGTCAGGTAAGTATATTATGTACTTGGTATTGGCAGGTATAAACTTGTTAATTAATTGCTCGAGTTTACCTTTAAAAACATCAGTTCCATATATTCGAGATGTATCGATATAAGTTTCGTAGTTTACTTCAGAGTCGCCTTTTGTTTCCTTATAAAATGCACGAATTATCGCTTCATTCGGTGAAGTGCTTTTATTTATTCGGTAGTCATTGACAAATTCATTAAGAAAGTTTGGGACATGTTTAGATGTTGAACTCAATAAAACCTTTGAGATCTTAGGCTTAACGGTTAAAAAAACATCCCCTTTAATCTGTATTGGATACGAGTGATTTTTGCAAAGTTGGCAAGCAAGTTCATTAGGATAAGTTTCAAATTGCTCAACACCCGAACTAAAGGATTCACTTTTCGTGAGATTACACAAGATATTCGATTCATTGTCACGAAATCTTTTTTCCGGTCCCAAGTAATAAATCAAGAGGATTTGATTTTTAGTTGCTAGACGATCTGTAAATAAGCGATCAATGATATTTCCAGATGTGGAGGAGGATATCAGAATAAAGTCATCTGAACCAAAAGGAATTTTCCTTGATTCGAAAACCTCATATGACTTGAAGCTTTCAATTGCAGGAAATGAATATTTGTCTCCAAATCTTCTTTTTAGCTCAAACAATGCAAAAGGAAGAACATTTATAGATGATGTATCGCAATAAATGGTCTTCTGTTCTTTAAAAAAAGGGAGTAGTTGAAGAGCAATAAAAAACAACTCGGAGCTATGTACAAGAACGTTACCAGTTCTTATGAATTTTGAACAATGCTTTTTAGATGGAAATACAAAATGATGGTCAATTGACGACTCAACAAGACCTCCATTTTTTTTAAATATCTCGGTGTTCCCATGTCTGTATATATTTTTAAGAAAGCTTTCGTGCTCCTTAACCAACCTTTTGGGAAAAGCTTTAGCACTTCCATCCTTTTCATAAGTATAAACGAAATAATGATTTTCAAAGTACTCTTTCGATCTACCCGGCAACCTTTTGAACGTCGTTACTTTATCCTCTATGAACCAACTTCTATTTTCCGCTGAAAGATAATAAGGGAGTAGCACAACAACATAATCAGATGCCGTATTTTGTTCGAAAAATATTTTAATTTCATCTGCGATATATTCTTGGTTGTCTAAAATTTCTTGATTAGAAAATACGACAGTAATAGTTTTTGTTCCCTGAAAATGATTGGCATCGGCATATTGGAAAATAAATAATTTATTATTCATAATGCAAGAAATCGAGAGGGTAAAGGATTGAAATTAATGTTCCTTCGGCTAATTCATTAGATGTGAAGGTTTTATCAGAATTTGTTACCCAATCAAATAGTTTTATCTCTGAATGGCTTTTATGTTCAACATATTTGTTGTTCTTCATATCCCTAAAAACATCAGCTTTCCCTGTTTTAATTCTGACGAAGCCCTTCCCGTCAATTATTTTCAACATTCTGTCTAATCCATAACCTTTATTGTTTTTATTTAATTCAGTAGATGATGTATTATGAATGTATAGGCATTGCTTTATTACTTCTACTTGTTTATCAATCGATAATTCATGATCTCGTTTTCCAGTATACCTTTTTACTAATCCAGGTCCACTATCTAATACAGATAATTCGATGAGATATAGTTGGTTTTGCTGGTTTACTTTAAATTCAGAATTGAAAAAATTTAACAATCCAGGAAAGTCTTTATATATATCTAAATATTTGGCGATAGTCGTTCTGTGAAATTTTATGTAAAGCGCTCGTATATTAGGGTATAAATTGTATCCGTTTTCGTCGGTAGTGGCATGTTCATTAGTATTTGAAAAAAGTTCATGAATGATTCCATAAAAGGATGTTAATTCTTTTTTTATGGATTCTTTAAACACAAGTTTATTAATGTGATTAGCCAGTTTTTCAAACGCAGGGTGCAAAGTAAAATCCATATTCGCTTCACTCATCAAGCGATTGTTCATGTCATAGAAAACTCGTGACTTTCCTCGCTTGCTTAAATCGTGGTCAAAACAAAATACAGGTATGGAATCTTTTTCTTTGGTTTCAAAAAAATCCATTTGTTTATAATACTCTTGGCTAGGAATTTTAAGTTTAGCTCTGATGTTATCTCCTAGAAGGTTTTTGATTTCCTTTTCCCAAGACATAACAACGATAGGATAAACATATTCGTTTTTTAGATACTCAATCGCTTCCTCATCAGAATTTACAGGCAAAATCAAATTGCCAGACATTGGCTGTCTAATCCAAGTACTCACAAATTGAATTAAAGAAAATAAAAGGCCAAAATTTTTGCTTTTAAGTTCTTTAGGTAACTGGACATCTACTACTCCTCCCTTTACATCCTTATTTAGTTGCGTGTAAAGAGCATTTATTTGAGGAAGTGTTATAGTTGATTTTATTTCAATCATTAGGAACTAAATCTAAATAGACTTTTTTCGATTATTTTTATAAAACTAATTAAAATATTTTGCGGTTGACGCTCCCTGAAAATTATCATATCAAGTTTAAGCCGACCCGCCCAATCAGGCTTGGACGCCTGACTGTAAACCTCCGCGGGTGTCCACACTGACACACTCACCATAACCAACAAAGCCTCTCCCCTCCCGCCCTTTGCCATGAACCCTTCTCCCCACAACCCCACCTGGAATTTCCTGGAAAATCACAGCTAAAACAGGCGCAATTATTGGAAAAAACTGGACAAGATTTTGCAGCCCAGCCACGGGGCGTTTAACCAAAAACGGCCATTCCATGCAAATTTCATTCTTTTTATCCCTGCACAGAAAAATCCATAAGAAAGCGTAAAAACACCGAAAAATCTCCGAAAAACGAAGATTTTTAACGGTATTTTAGCTAATTAAAGCAAGTGGCAGAGGCAACATAACGGCATGTGTGTTTCTCCCGGGCGGGCTCAATTTCCCGGTTTTTTTCAGACATTTCTATAAATTAAAACCGGACAAAACACTACCCCTATCAACCACGCAAACCGTATTGTGAAAATGCGCAGTTGGCAGGCCCGTACCGGCTTAAGAAGCGGGCGATCTTTCCGAATAAGAATTGTTTTGGGGAGGGGTGCCCGTACCCGGTGCCAGGTATTTATGGGTAATGATATCTGATTGACTGGTAATCCGCCTGATAATATCATCAAGCTCCTGCGAGGATATTTCTAAGTACTTGAGTATCTCTGCCTGCTCCATATCATCCGCAGGATGGGTCAGCATCGTCGTCAGCCCCATGATTCGGGCCAGCGGGGCCCGCACCAAATGCGATTGCATCCACGATATCTCCCTGAATATTTTATTTTGATGCTCAATTGCTTCCACGTAAGATTTCCGCGTGGTTATATCGCGCCCGCATATACAGGCGCCTTTTATGGTATCGCCCTCGTAAACCGGCGTTATTGTGTAGCGTATCCAGGTCAGTTCTTCGTCTGCGGCTTCGTACTTTCTGTCGTATTCAACTATTTCGCCTGCGTACACTTTTTTAATTAATTCCTGAAACCCTTTAAGCCTCGGTGCCTCAACATAATCAAAAATACTTTTCCCAATTTCAAATTCCTCTGGCGCTGTGCCCAGCTTGATGTAGTTTTTTGCCTTCGAGTTGAATTGCTTTATGCAATAGAAAGAGTTTAGCAATACAAAGCCATCGTTGGTACTGTTAAAAATAGCCCTCAAATTCGATTCTGATTCCTTTATTTTTAAAGTGGCGTTTAACGCTTCAACTTCGCTATTCAATTGCTCGGTTATGTCGGCAGCCAGTACCAATCTAACTTTTTTACCCTCGAGCAAGAAAAAATTGCTTTGTATATTAACAAATATTGCTTCCCCGCTTTTTTTAACGTGCTGTGCGTTGCCGGCATAAAATTCGCCCGATAATTGGTTGTTTTTTACCAGTTCCTCTAACTCTAGCGAGTTTGCGGCAGGGCGTATGTCCTTAATGGTCATTTTCAAAAATTCATCTTTCGAATAGCCATAATGTCTTACGGTAGCTTCGTTTACATCCAAAAATGCGAATGTTTGGGTATCAAACAGCCACATGGGCAAGGGGCTAAGGTTAAACATGCTTTTGTACCGTTCCTGCAGTACATCCTTATTAGCAAGGGTTGTTTCTAAGCTCCTGAAAATATGGTGTATCATCATAACCAGCACAATGCTTAGGAAGGTAAGGTTAGAGCTGAAGGCGATCCATTTCCCGGCGGTGTACTCCTGGTTAAGTGCGCTTTCGAAAAAATGAATCTGGATATTTAAGGCGTAAAACAGGAGTAATGCCGTATTGGCTGCCACACTCCAATAGGCATATTTAACTTGAAATATTAAAGCCGACAGGATGGTGATAGCGAATAAATAAAATACGCCGGGCCCGAAATAGCCCAGTGTATCGATAAGAAACACCGCAAGGAAATAAAACACGCTTATTATGCTCAATTTGCGTAACCGCAGTGGTAAGCGGTTTGCAAATGTTACAATAGCAATAATCAGTACACATGTAATATCAACAATGGCAATGTTGATATAGCCATTAATTAGCGACATGTAGATGCCCGGAATAGCAGCTATAAAACAAAAAGGAAGGCAATACAATAAAAAACCAAAAAAAAGCTGATTTTTCCAATAAATAAGCGGGCTTTTGGCGGTTGCGTATGATAGGGCCTGCCGGCCTTTAATTGTCTTTTTGTATTTGCGTAGCCAGTCGTTCATTAAGTGTCCGGGGGTTGCAGGGAGTTTACTTTTACGTAAATAATTAATTAAGGTTGAGCATTATAAAAATTCAACAACTAATCGACGGCCAGTCTTGATCCATATTGCCGTGAATAGCGGTGTTCCGATATTTGCAATATACCTAAACTATATCAAAGCAATTACGTAAAAGTTTTTACAAGCCATCAAAAGTGCTTAGCCTCTAAATTATAAATTATGAATAAACCGAATACCACTGTGTTGGTGATAGATGACGAAGAGTTGGTGCGCGATAATATTGAAGATATTTTGGTGCCCCACTATAACGATGAAGACCAGGAGAGCATAAATCTTGCGGTAAACATCCTTTTTGACACGCCCAAGCCTTTATTGGCAAGCCGCACAGCAAGCATGCCCCAGTTTACGGTAGATAAGGCATCGAATGGAATGGACGGTGCAGCGCTTGTAAAAAAAGCAGTTGAAAACGGCACGCCATACGCGGTGATATTTTTAGATATGCGTATGCCCGGCTGGAGCGGCTTAGAAACGGCGTTGGAAATACGCAAGTACGACATGAAGGCTGAGATTATTTTTATTACTGCGTACAGCGACCGATCGATAGAAGAAATTGTTGAACAGGCTGGCCAAAACGTGGGGTACCATTGTAAGCCTTATGCCCCCGAAGAAATTATACAACTGGCAACAAAAGCGGTTACCGATTATAATAAGTTACGAAACCTTGAACAGCTTATCGAATCGATATCATCGATAGGCTTAAATAAACTGCAACTTACTTCGCTGTTAAAAAATATTCTTGATCAATTGGCTGGTTCGCTGGATACAGACCTTGCGCTTATTGGTAAACTCGACGATGATTTTGCCTACGAAAAAATCATTTCGATAGGCGCGCTTGAAGAGAAGATAAACCTAAAGGAACTGATTGACCGCGTAAAAAGCATACAAATAGAAAAGGATGAAGTAATACAAGTAGATGAACTGGTTTTGGCCCGGTTGGATACCTATTCGGTATTTGCTTTGCTGAAAAAAAACGAGCGGCTAAAAACCGAAAAAATGTACATGTTAAAGCTTTTTGTACAGAATGCTGCGCAGGCTATCCGGAATGCCGAGCTTAACGAAAAGCTAATACAAAAAGAGAAGCTCTCTGCGGTGGGCCAGGTTATCGCTATGGTTATGCACGATTTGCGTACGCCTATAAAAAACATCAGGCTGATGACAGATATGATGCGCGAGGACGGCGTGGAAAGCGAGTTGATAGCTTTAATAGATAAATCGGCGGAGCAGGCCTCGCTGATATTTGATGATTTCCTTGATTTTATCAACAACACCCCGGTAAAGAAAATCCCCGTTAATTTAAATAAAATATCGTGGGAGGCTGTTAAGCTGGCCGAAGCCCATAACGGCATTGCCGGCAAAGTAATTAATGTGGATGTGCCGGATGACTTATTTGTAAATGGCGATGAAAGCAAACTGCGCCGTACGCTAAGCAATTTGGTAAATAACGCGATAGATGCGCTGCACGACTATAAGACACCGAACCCTACCATTAACATAAGCGCAGGCATACAGTATGGTAATGTAGAATTACGCGTAGCAGATAACGGGCCCGGCATACCTGATGAGATAGCGGCCACCCTGTTCGACCCATTTGTAACCAGGCAAAAAGCCGGCGGTACGGGCCTGGGGCTTGCCATTGTGAAGCAATACATAACCGCCCATGGCGGGAGTATAAAAGTACAAAATAACGGAGGCGCTGTGTTTGTAATCAGCCTGCCACTTTAGTAGTATTTATAAGGTTATTACAGCATGGATAATTTTGAACTAATTGGCGACAGGCTGCAAACAACTGCACCCCCTTCATCTGAAACTATAGACGAGCTTACCAAAACGATTGAAACCTACCGCGAACTTATTGCGGCATCAAATACCGGGGCATGGGAGTATTACACCGAAACGGGGTTCTTAAACTGTAATGAAGTTTATTTTTCTCTATTGGGGAGAAGTTTAAATGATTTCGATAATAGCGGGAGCGGAAACTTAAAAGAATTATGGATAGACCTTATCCATCCCGAAGACCGTGATAAAGCTACCGCAAACTTCCAAAGCTACCTCCGGGGTGAAGACCATACACCTTACGAAAGCTTTTTTAGAATGGCGCATGCCGACGGAAGTTGGGTGTGGATATGGTCGAGAGGGCGGTTTGTGGCAGATAAACATAACCATAAAAGCAACAGGGTAATAGGCACGCATACTGATGTAACTGCAGCTAAAAAAGCAGAGGAAGGCATGCGGCTGGAAAAAATATTACTGCGTACACTGATTGATAAGTTGCCCGATACCATTTATATAAAAGATGCCGATGGCCGTAAAATTATTGCCAATGTAGCAGATGTAATTGCCATAGGGGCAACATGTGAAGCCGATGTAATAGGAAAAACCGACCTCGAGCTTTTTAATAACGATATAGGGCTGCGGGGTTACCAGGATGATATGCAGGTGCTGCAGAACGGCGTGGCCATAATGGATAAGGAGGAGTTCTTTTTTGATAAAGGCGGCATCAAACGTTGGCTGCTTACGTCGAAAGTACCCGTACGCAACGAACTTGGGCAAGTGGAACGACTATTGGGTATAGGGCATAATATAACCCAACGCAAGCAGGATGAAGAAGCCTTAAACAAGCTTAATGATGAACTAAACCTGCAATCGGAAGAGCTGCGTAAGCAGGCGGCCGACCTTAAAGAGGCCAACACACAGCTGCTGGCCCAAAAGGAACACGAACTGGAAAAAGCAATAGCCCAGGGCAAGTTTGAAATTGCATCGGAAGTACTGCACGATATTGGTAACGCTTTGGTTGGTTTTGGCTCGTACCTCAACCGCATTAATCGGGTTATGGACCGTTATAATGTAGATAACACCAAAAACCTGGCATTATTTATCAGCAACCAGCGGCCCATGTTCGAGGCGGCTATAGGCCCCGACAAAGCAAAGGCCCTGGTATCATTAACAGAGAGCATTTACAAATCTCAAACAGAAAGCAAGGGCGAAATAACCGGCTCAGTTACCGAGCTGGTAAACATTCTGGCGCATATACAGGATATCTTAAGCATACAACGGCAGTTTGTACGCGGGCACGAAGGCTCGCAGGAAAGAAAGGCGGTTAACATGGTGAGTATATTAGAAGATTGCAAGGCCATGCTCTTAGCCTCTATAGAAAAAAAAGGCATCAGGTTAAAGCTGAGCATTGCACCAGGAGAATACATTATCAAAGGCGACCACACCAAACTAATGCAGGTAATTTTAAATATCCTTAAAAACAGCATCGAGGCTATCGACTTTGAGAAAGTGCAAAAAACAATTGAGGTTTACTTATCTACCACAGACAAAGGGTTTGAATTAAAAGTAGCCGATAATGGCAAAGGCTTCGATGCCGAAACCGCCAAAAAGTTCTTTAAAAGAGGCTTTACCACCAAAGCGAGTGGTACAGGCCTCGGTTTATACAATTGCAAATCTATCATAGATAGCCATGGCGGCTCGTTTACAATAACCAGCGACGGCGAGGGCCTCGGCGCTACAACAACTATTAATTTTGTTATTTAATTTAAAGGTCTCCTAAACCTGGCAAGCCGTCTTCGTAATCTTTGCCTGCACTGCTGTCGAAGGAGGCGTAAGGGTTGGTGCGTACCTTGTTGTATTCTACCGCCCAGGCAGGTGTCCACGCATGGTTGGGCGGGGTCGCCAACAGCCCTAATGCTTTCAATAGCAACAAATAAATTCATTAACTTCCTTCCTGTAATAACTTTGAAAGCGTAATTTGGTGGTTAGAAATAATTTAGCAACCTAAAAAAAACCTATACGTATACCAACTTTATTATAACCATAGCTTACGAACCCCTTTTTTTTGAGACTCTTGTAATCATCGCTATATGTGCGCACGCATTATTACTGCAAAAATAATTTTGCTGTTTTTATTATTAATAAATCCCTTTTACTCGTTTTCGCAGAACGAGAGCTTGAAATTTGAGCATATCACCACCGAACAGGGGCTTAGCCAAATTAACGTTAACTGTATAATACAGGGAAGCCGGAGTTTTATATGGGTAGGTACGCGCAACGGCTTAAACCGGTACGACGGTTACAAATTCCTCACTTTCCGTAATGATGCTAAGGACGAAAATTCCATTAGCAACAATATGATCAACGACCTGGCCGAAGACCAGAACGGCAACATATGGCTGGCCACGCAAAACGGGCTAAATATGTATAGCCGCCGCACCAGCACCTTTGTTAGGTTTATGCATAACGACAAGGATATTAATTCCCTATCCAGCAACGTTACTAGCCGCCTCATAGTTGACAACGAAGGTAACTTATGGATAGCTACCCAAAACGGCGGCCTTGACCACTACGATATAAAAAAAAGGAAGTTTACGCATCATTTATACTCCCGGTACAATCCGGCCAGTTTAAATGATAACAATCCCCGTACCGTTTACCAGGATTCGCAGCATGCTATATGGGTGGGCACAGCAAAAGGCGGCATAAGCCTGTACAATGCAAAAACCAACTCCTTTACAAGGCAAAGCAACGTTTCGGCAAAAAACGTAACCTGTATTTTTGAAGATAAACACAAACGTTTGTGGATAGGTACGCAGGAGGAAGGCTTGTTTGTATTAGATAGCAACAGAAATTTGTTGGCGCATTATCTGCATAACGATAAAGTGCAAAACTCTATTTCCAGCAATGCCATATACAGTTTAAATAACGATGATGATGGTAATTTATGGGTAGGTACCGAAAATGGCGGACTATGCATTTTAAACAATAAAACCAATCAGTTTAACACCTATACGCATGATGAGGTTGACAACAACAGCATCAACGGCAATTCAATATACGGTATCTGCAAAGACCGTAGCGGCAATATGTGGGTTGGCGCTTTTGGCGGAGGCATAAATCTGTACAAAAAATCAACATCGCTTTTTGGGCTATACCGCCACAACTCATCGCCGCAAAGCCTATCGAACAACTTTGTGCTGGATATTACCGAAGACCGGAACAAAAATATATGGATAGGCACCGACGGTGGGGGCATAAACCGTTTTAACCCGGCTACCGGCATATTCACCAGCTACAAAAAACAGCTGCCCGGTAAAAATGGCATTTCGGGAAACTACGTTCTGGTTATAAAACAACACAGCGACGGCAATATTTGGGTGGGGCATTGGGGCGACGGGCTCAGTATTTTAAACCCTGCCACCGGGCTGTTTAAAACTTTTAAAAGAGACTCTTTAAAGCCAAATGGCATTGGCGGCAACAATGTTTACTACCTTTTACACACCCGCGATAAAAACACCTGGCTAAGCATGTTTAACGACGGGCTGGACATGTACAACCACACCACCGGTATTTTTAAGCATTACAAATACAATATTAATAAACCCAACGGCATAAGCAGCGACAGGATATACTCCCTATGCGAAGACAGGCGGGGTAACTTATGGATAGGTACATCTGATGCAGGGCTGGAACTCTTAAACCGCAATAACGATACGTTTACGCATTTTCGACACGATGAAAAGAAGAACAGCATTAGCAATAATGGCGTAACCGAGGTATTTGAAGACAGTAAAGGGCGCCTGTGGTTGGGTACGTTATCGGGGCTGAATTTGTACGATGCGGATAAAAACAGGTTCACTTCTTTTTTTAAAAAAGATGGGTTGCCAAGCGATATCATTTACGCCATAAGAGAGGATAATGCTGGTATTTTATGGATAAGCACCAACGGCGGCATTACCCGGTTCGATCCCGAAAAAAGGTCTTTTACAAATTATTCTACCGAAGATGGCGTGCAAGGCGACGATTTTAAACCGCACTCGGCCTTAAAAAGCTCTGATGGCAGGTTATACTTTGGCGGCATTAACGGTTTTAATGTTTTTTATCCCGCAAAGGCAATCAAATCAAAAATTGTTGCCCCTATTAAAATCACCAGCTTTTCTATATTCAATAAACCTTTACAAATAGCCAGGGGCGATACGGATTTATCGCCCTTAAAGCAAACCATCAGCGATACCCGGCACCTCCGGCTATCCTACAAACAATCTGTAATTTCATTTGAGTTTGCATCGTTAGATTACTCCTCGGCCGATAAAAAACAATATGCTTACATGTTGGAAGGTTTTGATAAGGAATGGAACTATGTAGGCAGCAAAAACGAGGCTAACTACACCAATTTGCCGCCCAACGTGTACAACGTTAAAATAAAGTATAAAAACAATGCGGGGGTTTGGTCGCCCGTTGCCTCGCCGCTGCAAATAGAGATAGTACCTCCGTTTTGGCTCACCTGGTGGTTTGAAACCCTGGCAATTATGTTTGTAATATTGGGTATATACGGGCTTATCAAATTCCGTATTAAAACCATAAAAAAACAAAAGCTGGTTTTAGAGCAGCAGGTAAAGGAACGTACCGAAAGCCTGGCCAAATTAACTATAGAAGAGCGCAACTCGCGCGAGGCAGCAGAAAAGGCAAGGGAAGAGGCAGAAATGGCCAAAGAACAGGCCGAGAACGCCAATAAAGCCAAAAGTATTTTCCTGGCCACCATGAGCCACGAAATACGAACCCCGATGAATGGTGTAATAGGCATGGCAACGCTGCTATCCAACACCCAACTGACGCCGGAACAGGATGAGTATACCGAAACCATAAAAAGCTGCGGTGATGCTTTGCTGAAAGTGATAAACGATATACTGGATTTCACGAAGATAGAAACCGGGCTGATGGAACTGGAGGAGAACGACTTTGATTTGAGGGAATGTATAGAAAACGTGCTTGATATTTTTACCGAGAAAGCCTCCCGTACAAATTTAGACCTCGTTTACCAGATAGCGCCAACTGTACCCTCCCGAGTAATTGGCGATTCGCTGCGCCTTGGGCAGGTGCTTATCAATTTGATTGGCAACGCTATAAAATTCACTACGCGCGGCGAAATATTTACCGAGGTGAAATCCGTCAGCGACGAAAACGGCGAGCTTACCCTGGCATTTTCTATCAGGGATACCGGCATTGGCATACCCAACGATAAGCTGGGCAGGCTGTTTAAAGCCTTTTCGCAGGTAGACTCCAGCACCACCCGGAAATACGGGGGCACCGGGCTTGGGCTGGCCATTAGCGAAAAACTCATCAATCTGATGGGCGGAGACATTAGCGTGGAAAGTGTTGAAGGGCTAGGCACAACTTTTATGTTTACTATTAAAGTAAAACCGGGCGTTAAAGCTGAGCGCACTTATGTAAATTTAAATTCAGAAAAACTAAAAAACAAAACCATACTGGTTGTTGATGATAACGCCACTAACCTAAGCATTTTGGATACCCAGCTTAGGCAGTGGGACTTCGCCCCTGTGCTGGCAAACTCGGCGGCAAATGCCTTGGAACTGATCAGCTCGGGCGCAAAGTTCGACATGGCTATTACGGATATGAATATGCCGGAGATGGACGGCATAGAACTGGCAAAGCAAATCCGTAAAAGGGATACCGTAATCCCGCTAATCCTGCTAAGCTCTATCGGCAGCGAGCAGCTCAAAAACGTTACACACCTGTTTAACACGGTGCTTACCAAACCCGCCAAACATCATATGCTTTATAAGCACATTGTTGATCAGTTGAAGGATGTTGAAGTAGCGCCGCAAACCGTTCAGCCGGCTATCATCAACCAGTTCTCAAAAGATATGGCCGAGCGGTACCCGATGGATATTTTAATAGCCGAAGATAACTTCGTAAACCAAAAGGTGATATCGCACATTCTGAAAAAAATGGGCTATAACCCAGATGTATCGGCAAACGGGCACGAGGTGCTTGAGGCCGTGGCTAAGCGCAATTACGACCTCATCCTGATGGACATCCAAATGCCCGAGATGGACGGGCTGGAAGCCACGCGCTTTATCCGCGAGCATTTAGAGGTGCAGCCCGTTATAGTGGCCCTCACCGCCAACGCCATGACCGAGGACCGCGATATTTGCATAGCCGCCGGAATGAACGACTACCTAAGCAAGCCCATGAAACTGAACGAGATCATCACTGTGCTAGAAAAATGGAGCAAAGGGATTAATCAGGAAAGTAATTCGGGGGGAGCCTGATCCCAACGTAATTACTGCGAGCGAAGCGTGGCAAATTCACCCAACTTCATGGCGAGCGATAGCGCGGCAATCCTCGGGATTCAGGTCCGATAAACAGGTCCGCCAGGGTAGAGTCGATAAGCAAGTCCGCTCTGCCTGCCGATGGTTGCCACGCTTCGCTCGCAATGACGAGGTGGTTAATCTCCACTGCCCAGTCAGACGTCCACGCCTGACTGTAAACCTTTGTCAGCGTCCACGCTGACGGGCTAATCGATAACCTTTGCGAGCGAAGCGCCGCAAATTCACCCAACGTCGTTGCGAGCGATAGCGCGGCAATCCTCGGGATTCAGGTCCGAAAAACAGGTCCGTCAGGCAGAGTCGTTGAACAAGTCCGCTCTGCCTGCCGATGGTTGCCACGCTTCGCTCGCAATGACGAGTTGGTTAATCTGTTTAAGCCCCTACCCATTCCGAATATTTCGTTTCTTCCTTTACATCGGTTGGGCTTTCAAACTCAATACGGTAACCATCGGGATCTTTTAAGGCTACTACCCATAGGCCATTGCCTACAAAGGGTTCCTGTACGGTGAGGCCTGCTGTGGTAAACTCACGGTACAGGGCCAGCGCGTCGGCGCATTGGTAACTGATGGTTAGGCCACCGCCGAGCGGACCGCGTTGCTCTTCATTGCGTGTGCGCGGCGGCTGCAACATTACCGATACGGCATCGCGCTCCAGCCAGCACCATTCTATCTTTTCGCGGGGTGTCCAATGGTTAGTCATTTTAAAGCCGAGCCCTTCCGTATAAAAACGAAGGGACGCTTCCATATCCGTAACCATAAAAAATGGTACGGCCAGTTTAATATTGGGCGGGGCTGTTTCCATATTCCCGTTATCATTTTTAGGCACTAGGAGCAAACGCCGGGTAAAGCGCTGGGAGTTATGATGTTAAATATCGGAAAAATATTTATACATCAAATATCCTATGGGATGGAAGCTGAAGAACATTTGCATACAGGCGTGGCTACCAGGACGGGCAGGGGAGAAAAATTACTTCCATCGGCATAAGGCTTTTTTCAAAGATATAGTTTCATTGGGAAATCTCTAAAGGATTTTGATAGCTAATAGGAAGACCAGTACATAAAAATAGCTAAATTAAAAAAAGAAAAAATGCCTATAGTTTATTAGGATAGTGGGTAGGTTTGTGGAGGTGCTAAATAAGTATCCAATTGCAGAATGAAACAGCAATATATTTGTTGTATAAATTCAAATATTAGAATAGATTTAAAGCAAATGCTAACACAAGAAATAAAGAACAAAGTCCAGACACTTTGGGATAGACTTTGGGCTGGAGGACATTCAAATCCGATAACTGCTATAGAACAAATATCCTATTTGCTATTTATGAAACGATTGGAAAATTTTAAACCCACTATTCGTGAAGAGCTTAAATGGAGTTATTATCAAAGTTATGAAGGAACAAAATTGGTTAATCATGTCAAAGACGTCGTGTTCAAGTTTATTAAGTTCGATTTAAGTAAACAAGATGAACCATTTGCGCAAGCGATGATTGACGCCGTTTTTGTAATAAATAAACCGCCTTTGCTTAAAGATGCAATGAATTTCATTGACGATATTTATAGAGATATAAACTTTGAAACAGAAAAGAATAACCAACACTTTAATGATATTCAAGGAGATGTTTATGAACATCTTTTAAAACACACAAGCGAGGCTGGCAAGAATGGCCAATTTCGTACGCCTCGACACATTATTCATTTGATGGCTGAATTACTAGATCCTGACTTGGATGGGAAAATTTGCGATCTAGCTTCTGGCTCGGGGGGGTTTTTGGTTGGGGCATACCAATACTTAATTACAAAATATTCAAAAAAAGTAAACTTGGATGATGATGGTTTAAATAAAGGTATTGATGGTGACAAGCTTAATAAAATGAAAAAACAAATCTTGACCGAGAAAACATTTTACGGTTTTGACATCGACCAAACAATGGTTAGAATTGGAGTAATGAATTTGATGATGCACGGCATCAATAAACCCAATATAATTTACTTAGATTCTTTATCTTCAAACTACGAAAGCTTGGAAGGCGATCGAATCTGCGTTCAATTTGGTTTCAAAGACAAGTACTCCATTCCAGACAATAAAATACAAGGTCAGTATAAATATATCTTAGCGAATCCACCCTTTACAGGCAAAATAGATAGCATTGGCATTAGCTCAAATATTGATAGAACGTATCCTCCGATTTTTGAAACAGATAAAAAAACACGAAAAGACCAAACTGTACAGTCAGAATTACTTTTTTTAGAAAGAATAATTTACATGTTGGAGGAAGGTGGACGCGCAGCTGTTATTGTTCCGGAAGGTGTATTATTCAACTCGGGAAAGTCTTATAAAATCATTCGCGAAATTTTAATGACGGATTGTGACTTACACGCCGTTATCTCTTTACCGAGCGGAGTTTTTCAACCATATACGAGTGTTAAAACGTCTATTTTAATTTTCACTAAACGGAAATTTAAAAATGGCATAGATAAGCCTCAAGACATTGATGTTTGGTTTTATGAGATGGAATCAGATGGATATTCGTTGGATAGTAATAGAAAACGCATGAAAGAGTCTCCTCTGCCAAAAGTTATAGAGAGCTGGAAGGAAAGAAGTAAAGTAATCCAGTCTGATAGGAAATTAGAACATTTTAGTATTCCTTTTGAGGAAATTAAAGAAAAGGGATTCCTTTTAAATTTCAATGCTTATCAAGATTTCACCTATACACCTAAGGAATTTGTTTCATCTGAATCGATACTCAAAAAATTACAAACCTTAGAGCAAGAAATTCAACAAAGTTTAAATGATATAATTAATCTTTCTTGATGGAGCGAATAAAATTAGGTGAACTTTGTAAAATAATTAATGGCAAACCAAACCCGCAAAAGGATATAGCTTTTGATAAAGTTGGGATTCCATTTGTAAGAATGCGAGACCTTGGCAAATACCATCACACAACAAATTTGGTAATTACAGAAACTTTTTTGAACGAAAATTATGCAGAGAAGAATGGATTTAAAAAGATTAAAAAAGGGGCAATTTTGTTGCCGAAAAGTGGATCTGTATCGCTTAATCATAGAGCTATTTTAGGAATTGAGGCTTCCATAGTTGATCATATTTGCGCTTTAGAAGTAATCGACAACAATAGACTGAATAATTACTACCTATATTATTATTTGACTTTGTTGGATATGGGGAAAATTGCACAGCGGACTACTGGCATTGATTTTTTGCCTCCAGCCCGTTTGGCTGAAACTAAGATTCCTATAATTCCAATCATTGAACAATCAAAAATAGTCGCCAGGCTAAATAAAATTCAAGATTTTATAAGTAATAGAACTGAAGCTATTTCACTTTGGGATGATTATTTACGGTCTGTGTTTTTGGAGATGTTTGGTGACCCGATCTTGAACCCTAAATCATGGGAAAAAGTACAACTTAAAACACTTGGAGAAATTGTTACTGGAAGTACTCCACCTAAAAAGGATGATCGTTATTACACAGAAGACCTTACTGGTATAGATTGGATAAAAAGTGACAATATTCAGAGTGAAAATTTTTATAACAAGCCATCATATGAAAAATTATCCGTTGAAGGGGAGCGAATAGCTAGAATTGTAAAGAAAAATTCAACGTTAATAATTTCAATAACAGGTAGCAAAAACAGGCTTGGTGATTGTGTCATGGCTATCGAACAACTGGCTTTTAATCAACAAATTAACGCTTTTGTACCTACGAAAAATCCATTCTACCATTATTTTTTGTTTAAAAATTTGAAACATCAAATCCAAAAACTCTCAAGTAATGGTCAGAAACAGATGGTCAGTAAAAATGCTTTAGAGCACTTACAAGTCATAAAAACAGATGAGGCTTTACAAAATAAATTTGAAAGAATTTTTCAACAAATAAGTTTACAGAAGGAAAAAAGCGAGCAATCTTTGGCTTTAATGAATACACTGTCTGATTCTTTTTTACAGTCAACATTTAGTGATGGCAAAAATGTCGATGAAGAAAAGGTTTTTGAAGAGATTCTTCAATCGTTGAAAATCGAGGACTTAAAAGAAGGTGATAGACTTAAATATCTTTTGAATTTAATGTCAAAAGACGCAATAAAATTTTCAGAATATGGCTACTACGATATCGCTTGGAAAAAAACATATCCTTTGTTAGAAGACGGTACCCTTATTCAAGTTTTCGAAAAGGGCGAGATAAAACTTAAACTTAAAAAATGAAGCTATTACGATTGGACATAAATTCTGAATTTGGGAGTATAAAGCAGGGCTTTAGTTTAAAATTTCGCAATCCATTCGACAAAAAGAGTGAAAATAATCTCGATTGGGAGCTTTTTAATCCGTTTTGTTTTGCTGGTCTAAACGGTAGTGGAAAGTCTAATGTTCTTGAAGCATTAGCTAATATTTTTTATCATCTAGAATCTTGCGCAAATGTAAACCAACCCCAAATATTTCTAGATCAATTTAAACCAGAATTTTGCAAGCCCAATTCTTTCAAACTAGAATACTATATAAAATATGATAAAAATAAGGAAAGCTCTATTGATAATTTAACCCGGGTTATCATTACCAAGGAAGTTGGCGAGATCCCGATAATGACGCACCAGCCGTATCCATTTGCCAAAGTACCTATTAATGTCACCGTCGTAGCTGTTAAAAATTCCAAAATACCAGCGGAAGCAAAAAAGCATCTTCCTGATCTTGTCATCGGCTATTCTTCAGGTGAAAATGAAATTTTAAGTATCCCATTTTTGAAATCGAGACTTTTACATTATGACGAATATCGCGAATCAGTTAGAAAAAGAGAACGTTATTATGAGCCAGAGAGTAATCTAATTTATATAGATTATGAAATGAGCCAAGCAGTTCTTTTATCTAATTTAATATTTCAAGATAGTAGCGTCCTTAAGCCTTTAAAAGATGAGTTAAAAATAAGTGGGATTCAGCGGTTTAGAATGCACCTCAACCATCATGCAGAAGGGGATTCTAAATTATTAGATCAATATCAAGCTGTACTATCTGCTTTTAAGAATTGTTCGACCTCATACTTTGAAGATAGAAAAGGTATCACAATGGATTTTTGGGTAAATGTTGCGACTTCTGCCGCGTTTAAAGCGAATTTCCCAGATGGCATATTTCAGCTCTTTCGCGCCTTCCAAATTTTATATACTCTAAATTATAGGACAGTAACTGAAAAAATAAAAGTAGATGTTTACCAGTCAAAAGGGTTTTATACCGATGGGAAAGTGCCGTCACCGGCACCAGAAGACAAAGTGTTTTATTTCCTTGATTATTATATACAAAAAGAAGACCCTATCACAAGAAAACCCATACAGCTTCTGATGAAAAATTTATCAGACGGAGAACAGCAGTTTCTCCATACCCTGGGTATATGCTTAATGTTAAAAGGTAAATCTTCATTGTTACTGCTTGATGAACCGGAGACGCACTTTAATCCTGATTGGAGATCCAAATTTGTCAGAACTCTACAAAAAAGTCTTGCTGCGAGTAATAGTAAAAATTTAATGAAGGAAATTATTATTACTTCACATTCCCCTTTTATAATTTCTGATTGCTTTCCGGATAAAGTTATTGTATTTGAAAAAGGCAAACAACCCATTAACGCAATGGATACTAATTTTCGAACATACGGTACCTCAGTAGATATCATCATGGAAAATATTTTTAAAAGGAATAATACTATTGGGGATTTGTCTCGTGAGGAAATAGAAAACATTCTAAAAGAAATCGAAACGCGAGAATTTTTATCTTCAGTTGAAGTTGAAAACTTCAAACGGCGAACTTACCATTTAGGTGACTCGATGGAGAAAATTTTATTATTTGCTAAACTCAACGAATTAGAGAGTTCCAATGTTTAAGTCATACGTTCCAATAAAAAACAATATTTACGGTTCTCAAAAATTAATTGAGTACTTAGTTATAAATGTATGGAGTGTTGCTGACAATAAACGATGTCAAACCCGATTGAATCCCGAACTCAAGGCATTGTCAGTTAAATATAAGTGGTTTAGGGAGCAGATTAGTTCAATCTACAGTGTATGTAAAAGTTTGTCTGAACAAGAACGAGATGATTTTAAAAGTGCGTTCATAAACAATAACAAAATTGAAGATTTATGTAGTGGTGACATACAGCCAATTCCTTTAAGCACATTGCGTCCAGAATTGGTGTCTATTTTAATACCTTTTTTTGAATGCCTCTATACTAAGTTTTTGGGGTGGAAGCTAATATGGAAAAAGTATGGAACGAAAAAATCTTATTACGATGAATTAATATTAGAAAACAAATTTAGTCTTTGTCCATGCTGCGGCTTTGGAGATTTCAAAACATATTATTCCAAAGGCTATTCGCCGTATGATCATTACTTACCACAACTACATTATCCCTTTTCAGTAATTAATTTTGACAATTTAGTTCCATTGTGCCATAGCTGTAATTCTGATTACAAAGGTTCAACCGATATAATACAAAATGGCCGAAAGGTTTTTTATCCATTCGCAGCAAATCATCCGAAGATTGAAGTGGACGTTAACGTAGATAAAAATTCTTTAACTAAATTAATTAATAGAGTCGAAGACAAAGGTGTCTTCATCGATAAAAAAAATATAACTATTATCCTTAATCCAAAAGATGATAGAATAGACTCCTGGGATATTATTTTTAAAATTAAGGATAGATATTTCAATAAAGTAGCTGATAATCGTGTAAGCTGGCTAGATGATGTCAGAAAAATTTACAGAGATCCAGATGTCAGGACCGACACCTTTTCTGCCGCTTTCGACAAAGTGGTTGAACTAGATTCAGACAAATATTTAGGGTTTTTAAAGTCCGGGTATTTGAAAAATTTAAAATCTTATAATCATTTAATTAGAGCCATGGATGAGGTTTCTAAGCACTCTAAAATACATCGGTTGTAATAAAATGTTGCTTACTTAACTGGAACACTTTTACGTTCGGCATCTCAGCTGGCGCGAGAATGATGAGTGGGCAAGCGGGCAAACGCTTCCCGTGCCTAACCAGCCAAAATTAATTAAACAACTCAATCATTTAACCAAACCGGCATTCGCGGTAGGGATAGTAAGGGGCAGCCACGGCGCGTGGGTATTGAGCGGAGGAAACGGGGCCGGAGCGCAGCGCAGCCCTGCATAGCCCGGGCCGAAGGCACCGCCATAAAACCAAAACGTCAGTATCCCGCCGGATTTTACTACGAACCTTCACCACACAAACCACCCTGGAATTTCCTGGAAACCCACAGCTAAAACAGGCGCAATTATTGGACAAAACTGAACAAGATTTTGCGGCTAGGCCACGCGTCCTTTAACCCAACACGGCCATTCCACGCAAATTTCGCCCTTTTTATCCCTTGCCGCCATGTCAGGCAGTGAACGCCTAACCAGACTGCAAATACCTTCTCTTATAAACGGACGATGATCGTCCGCTTACGATACAGCCTTCCGGCCGGCTTAACGCTAATTACCTGCTAATCAAAGGATGGCATTTTCGGCATCAAGTTGGTTTATTCGATTTCAGTTTTATTATATAATATTACCTGGCATGAACCGATCTCTGTTTAAAATTATCACATTATTATCGTGGGCTTTCCTTTATACATCGGCAGCGGAGGCGCAGGTAGCCGACTCTACTATTGTACGACTGATGCAGGAAAAGCATATCCCGGCATTAGGCATAGGGTTTATTGATAATGGCAAAGTAATGCTATCAAAAGTATATGGTGAGCTTAAAACGGGCGTACCTGCTCCGGCTAATACGGTATTCAATGTAGCTTCGGTCACCAAAACAATAACGGCGATGGTAACGTTGCGCCTCGTTAATTCCGGTAAATGGAACCTGGATGAACCCATCTGCCGTTACTGGACCGACCCGGATGTTGCAGACGACCCGCGGAGCAAAAGGCTCACCACGCGGCATATCCTTACACACCAAACGGGCTTTCCCAACTGGCGCTGGCAAACGCCGTCGAAAAAGCTGGCCTTTGAGTTTGAGCCCGGCCTAAAGTTTCAGTATTCTGGCGAAGGGATGGAATACTTGCGGCACGCCCTCGAAAAGAAGTTTCACCGCTCACTGGAACAATTGGCAGATTCCCTGATATTCGGGCCATTGCATATGAACGATACCCATTTCACCTGGAAAGATGCTATGCTGAATCATTTTGCCCTTGCCCACAACAACAAGGGCGAAGCATTGGAAATTATTAAAAACACCGAACCCAGTGCAGCCGATCAACTAAAAACAACCGTGGCAGATTATAACAAGTTCATGGTTTGGGTAATGAACGGCGCCGGCCTCTCCAAAACACTTTATCAGCAGATGACCAGCCGCTTATCCAGGATCAAGGATAACAAATTCATAGGATTGGGCTGGGCGGTTTACCCGGATTTGGGCGGAGAACTTGGCTTATCGCACAGCGGTATCGATCCGGGAGCGAATACCATCGTCTTTGTTTTACCCCGGTCGAAGCGTGCCTTATTGATCTTTACCAATTCCGATAATGGCCCTCAAATATATACCGACCTGGCGAAGGGATTTTTAAAGGAACAGGGAAATGCCATCGTTACTACCGAAATGAAAAATTAACATCAAAACCTATAATATGAAAACAACTAACAAGTATTTTGCTGCAGCATTTTTTTTAATGACTGCCGCCCTTTTCACAGGTAACCGCGCTGCGGCCCAAACCTCCGGCCCATTGTTCAACGAGATTGCACAGCAGGATTCCCTGCAGTTTAGCGCCTTTAATGCCCGTAACTTAGACAAGCTGATGAATTACTTCGATACCAGCCTGGAACTTTACCAGGACAATACCGGCGTGCGGAACTTTGACCAGGCAAAACAGGCTTTCGGGGGGCTGTTTAAAATGAGCTACACCTTGAACCGTAAATTAATTCCAGGGACAATGGAAGTTTACCCCATCAAGGATTTCGGCGCTATCGAAACCGGGCAGCACACATTCTCACACACCGAAAACGGCCAGCTGCAGTCGTTCACCTATAAATTCATGCAGATATGGCAAAAGAAAGATGGCGTTTGGCGGGTAACCCGCGAGATTACCTACGGCCACTAAGAGGGCATGGGAAACTTTTAACAGATGCTATTGCTTTTATACGCCTACCATAACACCAACGTCATTGCGAGCGCAGCGCGGCAATCTTCGGCAAGCAGAGCGGCTTGCGTAGTGGATTAGCTTGGAGAGCACGAGTACGCCACGTTCCTGCGCTGCATCGCGCCTGGCTGGGTTACTTACCTGATATTGAAAGAGGCTGTTCCTGCTGGGGCAGCCTCTTTTGCGTTGGGGGGCTTTCTCCCCTACCGTCTTAGCGAGCCCCCCTCGCCCGGTCAGGCGTCCACGCTAACGAACCTCACAAAACCACCAATAGCGTCGGTCTAGTGTAGTCCATGTATTAACCTTACCCTGGCTGCTTCAGTTTCAGCAACCAATCGTACGATTTTTGATTTTAACGCGAAGTCTTCTTCGTAAACCTCCTGAACTTCCATTTTACCGTTCGCGTATTCCCGGTAAGCCTGGCCTTCCGGCAGTTCGTCGGATAGGATCAGGAAAGGTAACCCCTGCTCGAATTTTTTAGCACGGAGGCCTTCAAATGCAGCAGCGATTTTCTTTTCCTGTAAAGTTATTTCCGATTCTAAGGCTGTCATATTCTATCAGGTTTATAATGTTACACAACACTTAATTAAATATAAATATACAAAAACTGTCAAATATAAACAAGACATAACGGCCTTCAAGGCGGGCAAAAAGACTTATCCTGCCCTGCTGACAATCTTTTTAGCCCACAATAAGCTATCGCTCAGCATTAACGGATTACACGCTCTTCCCCGCGTTAGATAATAAGGGTTTGCCCCTTGCATCAGCCCCGCGCGTTGGCAAAAGGGCCGCAGCAAAGCGGAGCCCTGCTTAGCGCGGCCCGCTTGCCCATAATTCAATCGAGTAGGAAGCAAGGGATTATTTCCCTTGCTGTCCTCTCACACCACCGTACGTGCCGTTCGGCATACGGCGGTTTGTCAGAATAATGGTAGCTGTTTCTCAACAGAACGGTCTCTATTAGTTGTCTTAACTTTTAACTCGGCTCC